>CAZGYE010000005.1:24791-49249 GCA_964530165.1 uncultured Planctomycetaceae bacterium | reverse complement strand
AAGAGGACCGCCGAAGTGGTCGGCGCGGTTCGCAACGCGTGTCGTCTGCCGGTCGTCGCCAAGCTGACGCCGAATGTCACCGACGTCACGCGAATTGCCCGGGCGGCTGCCGAGGCCGGCGCCGACGCCGTCTCGCTGGTCAACACCTTCCAGGGGATGGCCGTCGACTGGCGCCGCCGAAAACCTGTGCTCTCGACGGTGCTGGGGGGGCTGAGCGGCCCGGCGATTAAGCCGATGGCGTTGCGAATCGTCTGGCAGGTGGCCCAAGCGGTCGATGTACCGATCATCGGAGTCGGCGGCATCGCTTCCATCGACGACGTCATGGAGTTTCTAGTGGCCGGGGCGACGGCAGTTCAAATCGGAACGGCAAACTTCTACAATCCGGGTTTGGCAAACCAATTGGTCGATGAGTTGGAAACGATGGTCCACGCCGAGGGTTGTCAGCACGTGTCTGAACTGGTGGGCACCCTTCGGACAAATGACAGATGAGTTCTTGAACATGCGTGTTCTTTCCGGCATTCAGCCCACGGGGCGATTCCACTGGGGTAATTATTTCGGCGCGATTCGGCAATACATTGCGCTGCAGGACAATGAACAAGCATTTTATTTCATCGCCGATCTGCACGCGCTGACGACCATTCGCGACCCGGAACTGTTGCGGGAACACTCACAAGACGCCGCGGTCGACCTGCTGGCATTGGGCCTCGATCCGAACAAAGCGACGCTGTTTCGACAGTCTGATGTTCCAGAAGTCACCGAGCTGACCTGGCTGCTGTTGACCGTGACAAACATGAGCCTGCTGGAGAAGTGTCACGCCTACAAGGACAAGAAAGAGAAGGGATTGGCCGCCGATGCCGGACTGTTTAACTATCCGGTGCTGATGGCGGCCGACATCCTGCTGTACGACAGCGACGTTGTGCCGGTCGGCATCGATCAGGTTCAGCACATCGAAGTCGCCCGCGACATCGCCCAGCGATTCAATTCCATTTACGGCGCCGAGGCGCTGCACCTGCCGAAACCCGAGGTGCTCTCCGAGTCGGCAAAAGTTCCTGGAACCGACGGGGAGAAGATGTCGAAGAGCTACGGCAACGTCATCGAAATCTTCGAGACGCCCAAGAAGCTGCGCAAGAAGATCATGTCGATCAAAACGGATTCGACGCCATTGGAGGCTCCCAAGGATCCCGAGACCTGTTCGGTCTTCACGCTTTACCGCTTGTTTGCCGATGCCGAGCAGCAATCGGCCTTGGCCGATCGGTATCGTGCCGGCGGCCTGGGTTACGGCGAAGCGAAGCAGCAGTTGTACGATGCGGCCATGGAGCATTTTGCCGCAGCCCGCGAGCGGCGGGAGTCGTTCATCGCCGACGCCGATTCGGTCGAGGACGTGTTGCAAACCGGAGCTCGGGTCGCGCGTGAAAAGGGACAAGAGGTGCTCGACCGCGTGCGCACCGCCTGCGGTCTCGCCGGCCGCATGTAATCACTCAACTATCGCCGGCCGCCTATCGCGGTATCGTCACTCGTGCGAATTATCTCCATGTCGACAGCATCGCCCGACAAGCCCGCAGCAAGACATTACGAAAGAGCCGGTCTGTTTGGGTGGTTGCTGTTGAGCGTGGTGGCCGTTTCGGTGCTGACGATTGCCGCAGTCCACGCACCGGCGCGGGTCAAACTGATCGGCTTGTTCGCCGTTGTCTACGGACTGTTTGCCGGTTGGCTGTTGAGCAAAGCGGTCCGGGTCACAACCGGACATCTCTCGAAACTGCAGCTCGTTCTCTCCTTTCTGTTGATTGCCGCCGGCCAGTGTACAGTGACGGTTGAATCGTATCGGCTCCACAAGGCGGCCGTGATGCAGCGATTCGAATGGAGTTCCGAAGCGAAATCACCCCGCGCCGACGAAATGCGACAGTTGCTGCGACAGACGACCAGCTTCTCGGCTTATTTGCAGCGCCGCGTTTCTCCGTTGGGCGTCTGGCCGGCGCCTTGGCCTGCCGTTTTTTGGGGAGTTGAAGTTCTTCTGTGCGGCGCCGCAGGCGCTTGGCTGACGGCTCGGTTGCTGCAGACGTATTCTGGGATGGACGGCGAATAGAACGCGTCGATCTGAATCAGTCCCACGAGGACGGTGCCTGTCAATCGTGTCAAGTCGCAATGTTTGGTCATTAGCCCGTGTCAGCAAGCTGCTGAACTGTACGTGATTGGACGCGGATGAGATCGGTCGCTAAGCTTGAAAGGAGCGAGCCAGGATGTCCGGATCGTGGAGGTCGTCGATGTGGACATGGTTAGTCCGGATTATTGGCAGGCTGTCCTTGTGGTATCCAAACCGACAACTTGTTGTCGCAATCCACGGGTTGCATGGCACACCCAGCGACGACAAGTCGTCGGTTTGGGTTTCCATGAATAATCCGGGTTAGAGGAAACTGAGTGGTGATCGTTGGTCTCGGAACTGACATCGTCGAAATCGTTCGCATCGGCCAGATGATCGAACGGCATGGCGAGCTGTTTCTGAACCGTGTTTACACCGATGATGAAACCCGTTATTGCCAGCGCCGCAAGGAGAGTTATCAGCATTTTGCCGGGCGCTGGGCGGCCAAAGAAGCGGTGATGAAGACACTCGGCACTGGTTGGACGCGCAGTGTCAGTTGGAGGGACATCGAAGTGGCGACAAGAAAGACCGGGCAGCCGACGATCAACATCTGCGGCGGGGCCGGTGAACTGGCCGAGCAGATGAGGATCGACGAAATCCTGATCACCATCTCACACTGCCGGACATATGCGACGGCAACGGCAATTGCAATTCGGCATGAACAGGACTCTCAATGAAAATGACCCTCGCGGAACGTCTGGCGGATTACGCCGCGAATCTGGAATTCTCGCAGCTCGACGAAGTCACCATCCACGAGGTCCGGAGGCGGCTGATCGATGCACTGGCTTGTGCACTGGGGGCGTACCGGGCGGATGCTCCTGGAGTCGGGCGGCGAATCGCGGCCCGGGTCACGGCCGAGCCCGGAGCGAGCTATCTTGGCGGAACGCAAAAAACTTCGCCCGATTTGGCGGCGTTCGTCAACGGGATTCTGTTTCGTTACCTCGACTTCAACGACACCTATCTGTCGCTCGAACCGGCGCATCCTAGCGATAACATTGCCGCGGTGCTGGCGGCGGGCGAGGCGGCCGGTTCGAGCGGTCGAGACATCATTACGGCCACGGTGCTGGCGTATGAGATTCAATGCCGGTTGTGCGATGCCGCCAGCATTCGCGCACGTGGCTGGGATCATGTGACGTATGGAGCATTCTCGACGGCTGCCGCCGCGGCGAAGCTGCTGGGCCTTTCGGCCTCTCGAATCACGCAGGCCCTGAATCTGGCTGGTGTACCGAACGTCACGCTACGGCAAACGCGCTCCGGTGAGCTATCCCAGTGGAAGGGCTGCGCGTTCGCCAATGCTTCGCGCAACGGGGTGTTTGCAGCACTGCTGGCCACCGAGGGGCTGACCGGGCCGGCCCCGATTTTCGAAGGCGAAATGGGGTTCTTCAAACAGGTCTCCGGCGAGTTCGAACTGCCCACGCTCGGCGGAGTTGGCGGCAATGAGGAATTCATGATTAAGAAGACGTCGATCAAATTTTGGCCCGCCGAGTATCATTCGCAAAGCGCGATCCATGCGGCGCTCGAGCTCCGCGAGCAGATACCCGATCAAAAGCAGATTGCTGCTCTCGACATTTACTCCTTCGACGCAGCCGTTGACATCATTGGAAAGGATCCCGAAAAATGGCGGCCCAAGACCCGCGAGACGGCCGACCACAGCCTGCCCTATTGCACGGCGGCGGCGCTGATGGACGGCCGTCTCACCCTCGAATCCTTCCGCGCTGCTAGGCTGCGTGACGAAACGTTGCTGGAACTGGTTGCGAAGATTAAGGTCCACCGCGACTCCGACCTGACGGCCCGCTATCCCCGCGGCATCCCCAACCGACTGGTCGTGACGCTGAAGGACGGGCGACGGTTCACGGCTGAGAATGAATTCCCCCGCGGACACGATCAAAATCCGATGACTGATGCAGAAGTGACCGCGAAATTCCAACGCATGGCCGGCGGCCTGCTCGACGAGCCGACACAAGAACGCGTGCTCGGCCTCTGCTGGCGTTTGGAAGAACTGCAGAGTGTCCATGATTTGCTCGGACAATTCCCTCGAGCAGAGTCATGAACGGAACGTACGATTGTGAAACGAACCAAGCAGCGGCAAGCGGCTATGGTCTTGAGCGTGCTTGAAAAGCCCCGGTAGGGGCGGAAGGAGGTAGCCCAGGGCGCGAGCCCTGGGTCTGTGGGGCGCCCCTCGGTGTAGCCCCAGCGGGGCGAGAGAACCTGAGACGAGGCTTTTCAAAGACGCTCTTAGATTTCTTCGGGTCCCATCCAGCGGCGGACTTCCGGCAAGCGGTGCTCGGCGAGTTTCTGCAGCAGCGGAGCCGGGCGGTCATCGACGACGATCAATTCCCGGTGCGCCGGTTTGATGAAACCTTCTTCGATCGCATGTTCGATCAGTTGAACAAGCGGATCGAAATAACCGGCAATGTTCAAGAGGCCGATGTTCTTGTGATGAATGCCGAGTTGCGCCCACGTAATCACCTCGAACAGTTCTTCAAACGTTCCGTAGCCGCCCGGCAGCGCGACGAAGGCGTCCGCCAACTCGGCTATCAGCGATTTGCGGTCATGCATATTCGGGACGGTGCGCATGTCTGCAACGTCGGGGTGCAGCAGTTCGCGAGTGGCGAGCATTTCGGGGATCACGCCGACGACTTCGCCGCCGGCAGCGAGCACGGCATCGGCAAGCACCCCCATCAACCCAATGCTGCCGCCGCCGAAAACTAAACCGTGCCCCTGCTGTACGAGCAGTCGTCCTAACTCGGCAACCGTCTCCTGGTACCGTTCGTCGGTGCCGACTTTCGAACCGCAGAAGACACCGATTCGCGTTTTTGTCCGCTCGATGTTCACGTCGGTCAGCGTAGCGGTTTTGGCGGTTTCCAACAAGCGCGCCACAGTTCCGACGTTTCCCGCCTCGGTTTTCCGACACGGATTTCTGGCGGTTGCCGTCGATTCGTCGAACATGTGCGCGTCGACGACAATCAGACGGGAATTGTCACTCCCAACAATGCGTGATAGAATGTCCTATGCAAGGAAAGGTTGTTCCGTTTGGTCTGTCCGGGCGTTTGCCGTCGTCGGCGACCGAGCATGATCGCGCAATGTGACCTGTAGCTGATGAATCATCGCGAAAGTCCCCTCTATTGGTCGTTTACCATCGGTACGTGGTTTGGGACACGGGTTCAAATCAGCATCTTCTTCCCGCTGCTTGTCTTGGTGCTGTGCTGGAAGTTCGGACCTGTGTTGGGCGGCGTCCTGAGCGGGATCGTCTTCGTGAGCGTGTTGTTCCACGAGTTCGGTCATGTTGTCGCGGCGCGTCGCACCGGTGGTATGGCTTCGGAGATTCTGATCTGGCCGTTAGGCGGTCTGGCCTACGTTCAGCCGGCCGGTGTGTTCAGGTCGCGGTTCTTGACGGCCGCGGCAGGGCCGGCCGCCAACTTGGCCCTGTGTCTGATCACGCTTTGGCATGTCCTTCATCTTGAATCAGCAGTCAGGATGAACGTGTTTCATCCGTTGATCATGCCGATCGGCGAACTGTCGCACGATGTTGTTTCGGACATTTTGGTTCTCACGTTCACCGTCAATTGGGTGCTGCTGCTGGTGAACCTCATCCCGGTGCACCCACTGGACGGGGGGCGAATGCTGCAGACTGTTCTCGTGTCGCGATTACCCGGCCTGGCGGGCGCCGAAGTCTACATCAAGATCGGATTCTTCTTTGCCTTCGTGATGATGTTCGTCGGACTGATTGCCGACAGTACTTTTTTGGTGTTCATTGGTTCGATTGTGCTGGTGCTCAACATTCAAGAATCGTTCCAGATGCGCGCCGGCGATGGGTACGACGAGTCGTTCATGGGTTACGACTTTTCGCAGGGATACACGAGCCTGGAACGTTCCGTCGATGGTCCAACCGTCAGACGCGCCGGCTTTTTCAAGCGCTGGAAGGAAAAGCGGCGAAGAGAAAAGCAAAGACTGGCTGAGGAGAAAGAGGCGGAAGCCGCTCAACAGCTTGACGCACTGCTCGACAAAGTGCACACGCAGGGAATGGACTCACTCTCGGAGGCGGAAAGGCGGCAGCTCGATCGCGTCAGCGCCCGCTATCGTAACAAAGGGAACCGTCACGAGTGATTCCGTGTTGGCTGCTTCACCATCCCTGAAAATCGCCGCATTCCTCATAACGGTGACAACTCGGTTCGTTGTTTTATCGAATCAGGTCGGCTCGGATTTGCCGCCACGACAGACGCGACGTAAGTTTTTGCTGCGGAAAGCGCAGCAGAAAGGACGTCGCGATGACGACAGAACTCGTCTACGAACAGACTGAACGCAAATCGAGTTTCGATGCCGAGCCTCGGTCCGAAGCGGTTGATGACGCCTCAGCAGCGGCGATCAAGCGAATGCGGCAGTACGCCGATTTGACGCACCTGCCGTTTCTGTGCGTAGATGCCACTGCCGGCACCGTCCTGGCGAAATCCGACGCCGAGGGCCTCGAGATCCTTCCGGCCGACGTCTGCGAGCAGCTCTCCAGCGTGACTGAGCCGCAGACGATCCACACCGCGTCGGGATTAGTTTTCTGCGCGTTGCCGCTGCCCGACATAGATCGGTCGCACACGGTTGCCGTGACATATGTCTTTTCGCAATCTGGCGTCAAACCGTACGACGTGGTTCTGGCGGCTGCCAAGCAGAACTGGTCCCAAGAACGACTCGATCAATGGTTGGCGCAACAGCCGCACTGCGATGCGGCCGTTGTCCGGTCGATGCTTTTGATGGCCAGCAAGTCTCTCGAGCAGGAAGAACGGGAAACATCGTTGCTGGTCGAGATTGAGCAGTTGAGCGATCAGATCGAGCAGACTTATGAAGAGATCAGCCTCTTGCACAGTCTGACTCGCAATCTGCAGATTTCGCGCGGCCCGATTGAGTTGGCCGAAGTCTGTCTGAATCGCATGCACGCGTTGATCAAGTCGGGCGGCAACGCGATTTGGCTCGAAGAGAAGGATGGCAACGCCTCTTTCCTCGTGGAGGGGGTGCTCACCTTCGATGAGTTGGGAATGGCGCGGCTGATTGCACGATTCGAGGACCACGACTGGTCTCGCCCACTGGTCAAGAACCATATTCCAGGAACGTTGCTGGGCGCCGATTTTCCAGGATTGGAGAATCTGGTCATCGTTCCCATTGCGGAGGGCACTCACCGGTCGGGCTGGATCCTCAGTTGCAATCTGTCGAGTGGTCGAGAGTTCGGCACGGTCGAGGCGAGTCTGTTGAACTCCATCGCAACGATTCTGGGAACGCACGTTCGCAACATCGACCTCTACCAGCAGCACGACGACTTGCTGTTGAGCTTTGTGCGATCGCTGGTTCAATCGCTGGAAGCCAGAGATCCGTACACACGCGGCCACAGTGAGCGTGTGGCGTTGATTGCCCGCCGAATCGGTCAGCAGCTCAACCTGCCCGACGAAGATCTCAACGACATTTATCTGTCCGGCTTGCTGCACGACATTGGAAAGATCGGAATCGACGATCAAGTTCTGCGCAAGCCCGGCCGCCTGACCCCCCAAGAGTACGAGAAGATTCAACAGCACCCCATGATCGGCTATGAAATCCTGCACGGATTGAAGAATCTGCAAAAGATCCTTCCCGGTGTGCGGAATCATCACGAGTCTTTCAACGGAAACGGCTACCCGGATCGGCTCAAAGGGGACGAGATTCCGCTGATGGCCCGCATTCTGGCGGTCGCCGACAGCTACGACGCCATGAGCAGCAATCGTCCCTACCGCAAAGGATTGTCGGCCGAAAAGATCAAGGAGATCTTCCGCGGCGGCGCCGGCGACCAGTGGGACGCGAAGGTCATCGACGTGTACTTCCAAGCACGCGACGACATCCAACGCATCTGCGACGAGTATTCTCCCGGAAACAGAGGTCTGCTGGAAGACGCGACGGCCGACTCCGTCCTGCGTTGAGGTCCCGCCCGAGGCAGCGCGATCGTTTCGGGATCGTGTCTGATCGCCTCTAGCATTTGCGGCGATGTGGCCGGTCCACTTCGACAACCGGCGGGCCGTCGTCATGGGAAAAGTCAAACGGCCGCAGTTCCCAGCGGCCTGCAATCGCCGCTCAAGGCCCGCCGCGTAATTCCCGCAAAAAGGCTGCAGCCAAACCCAGACGCTCGCGTTGCTTGCGTCCATATTGGCCCCCTAAATAGAAGCGCGAACGGGGTTGGCGCGA
Organism: uncultured Planctomycetaceae bacterium; assembly: GCA_964530165.1. Lineage (GTDB taxonomy): Bacteria > Planctomycetota > Planctomycetia > Planctomycetales > Planctomycetaceae > CAZGYE01. The sequence continues at coordinate 40,917 of CAZGYE010000005.1, read as the reverse complement.
AAATGCAGCACAAAATCTTTTTTTTGAGGAAAATTTCATACCAAACAACCCGACCTGAACGAAACGCCGGCTGACCGGCATTCTCCTACTCGTTGTGGCCATCGAATGTGCGGCCCGCCATCGATCCCGCGCCCGGCCTCCTCCCGGCGAGCCACATCCCTCGCTTACGTGTCGGCATATATGGTAAAATAAACATTATCGTAAAAATAGGAAGAATACTTTTACTTTGATATTCGCCATGCGTATACTTGAAGCATTGCAAATTGTTAATTCTGTAAAAATAAGCAATCAACGTTGTTTAGTAGAATGGGTGCTCTGCGATGTTACTGACTCCCTGGCTGCGTTCAATCAAGTCATCCGTCTTCACAAACAGGCGTCGGCTGGCACATCGTCGGCTGGTCCGAACAGCCGAGAACCGGGCAGCGCTGCTGGCTGCCGAGGTGCAACGGTTGGAGGACCGGACACTTCTGTCTGGCGACGTCGCTGTCACGATGGCCGTCTCGCCGTCGTCGGTGGGTGAAGAAGTCTCGACAAACCTGGACTACACCTTCACACGAACGGGAAGCACGTCGGACCCCATAACGGTCGACTTCCGCGTCGGGGGGACAGCAACGCCTGGCAGCGACTACAGCGTAACCGGCGCTGACTCGTTTACGGCGACTGCGGGGGCGGTGACAATTGCGGCAGGCTCTGCCACGGCGACCGTGACGATCGACCCGACAAATGAAACGTTCGTCGAGCTGGATGAAACGGTCACGCTGACCGTGGTCGCCGGGCTCGCCTACGGCGCGGGAACAGCAGACACGGCAACCGGGACGATCATCGACGACGACATCGTGGATGATGCCGGCAATGTGATCCGTTTCATTCCGCGTGAGGGTCCCGCCTTGCCGGCGCCGCCGGTGGGCCCCGATGCCCAGCCGATGGATTACCCGCTTCCGCAGACTTTCTTCCTTCACAGTAATCCCGGCGCTTCGAAGGTCATCTACCTCGACTTTGACGGTCACACCACCACCGGTACGGCTTGGAACACTTGGTCCGGGGTGGAGCCAATCGTCACGCCGGCCTACGACTTCGATGGCGACGCGAGCAGCTTTTCGGACCCCGAACTGCAACGGATCCAGAATGTGTGGGACATCGTGTCCGAGGACTTCATCCCCTTCGACGTGGACGTGACCACCGAAGATCCCGGAGTCGCAGCGCTGAGAAACACCGGCGGCGGCGACACCGCATGGGGCGTCCGCGTCGTCATCGGGCCAGACCAGATGAGCACCGGCGCGGGGGGGATCGCATTTATCGGGTCGTTCGATTGGAATTCCGACACACCCTGTTTCGTATTCAATGTGTCGGAAAAAGGTGTGGCCGAAGCGGCCTCGCACGAGGTCGGGCACACTGTGGGCTTGATCCACGACGGCACCAGCTCCCTCGGGTATTATCCGGGCCACGGCTCCGGCCCAACCGGTTGGGCGCCCATTATGGGCGTCGGCTACTCCAAACAACTGGTCCAATGGAGCCGGGGGGAATACCCCGACGCCAACAACACCGAGGATGATCTCGCCATCATCACCACCCAAAACGGTTTCGGCTACCGGACGGACGATCACGGAAGTACGACCGGTACCGCCAGCTCGCTGGGCGTTGTCGGCGGCACAACCGTTTCCGACGAGGGGATCATCGAACGCAATACGGACCAGGACTATTTTGTCTTCACGACGGGCGCCGGGACGATCACGCTGGATGTCAATCCTTTCTACCGCAGCCCGAATCTCGACGTCCTGGCGACCCTGTACGACGACGCCGGAACGCCGATTGCCACCAGCAACCCAGTCGATGCACTCGACGCCAGCTTCAACCCGACCGTCGCGGCCGGCGTTTACTATCTTTCGGTCGAGGGCGCCGGCAAGCCTGCCGCCGGGATTGACTTTGGCTACAGCGACTACGGCAGCCTGGGGTACTACACGATCAGCGGGACGATTTTTGCCACCGACGCCGGTGATGCGCCCACCTCAGCACAGAGCGGCTTCACCGGCAGTTACCCCACGACGCTCGCCGACAACGGGGCCATGCACACCGCGACCGGGCCGACCCTTGGTGCCAACCGGGACGCGGAGAGCGACGGCCAGCCCACCGCCAACGCGGACGGTGACGACACCACCGGCAGCCCCGACGACGAGGACGGCCTCGTCTTGCAGTCGAATCTGGCCCCCGGCCGCAGCGCGACCTTCGTCCTCAACGTGCAGGGCGTCTCTGGGACGCATTTCGTCAATGCCTGGATCGATTTCAACGCCGACGGAGATTGGAGCGACCCGGGCGAGCAGATTGCCACCGACTTTGCGGTCACCGCCGCCGGCAACCACATGCTCTCCTTTGCCGTGCCCGATGCGGCCGTGTTGGGGGACACGTATACCCGCTTGCGGCTTAGCAGTACCGCGGGACTCTCCTTCACAGGTTCAGCGGATGACGGCGAGGTGGAGGATTACCTCGTCACGATCACCGACGCTCCGGCAAGCGTCGCAGCGACCAGCGCGATCTTCGTCGAGCAGACCAGCGAGTTGCTGGTCACGGCCGAAACGGACGAGCCGATCGATGTCTTGGTCTTCGGCGGATACGTCCTGGTCAACCTGACGAGTCCCGACACCGGTTCGCTGCCGGCCACGTCGGTGCGCAAGCTGACGGTCGAAGGCGGCTCGGGCGGCAATGTCATCGATCTGACGGGCGTCACGGCGGCGGACGGTTTTGTGAACCTGGCGACAATCGTCGTCAACGCCGGCCAAGGACCGGACACGATTCTGACCAGTCCCCTGGGCGGCAAATATCGGGCCGGTCACGGCGATGATCTGATCATCGGCGATGTCGGCGACGATACCATCTTTGGCGACGACGGCCACGATACCATTCGCGCCGGCGACGGGAACGACAGCCTCTTCGGTGGTGATGGAAACGACCTGATCGAGGGCGAGGGCGGAAACGACTTCGCCGACGCCGGTGACGGCTCCGACTCCGTCGACGGCGGCATCGGAAACGACAACCTCCGAGGCGGCAACGGCGCCGACACCCTCAACGGCAACGACGGCGACGACACCCTCAACGGCGGCGCCGGCGTCGACCTTTTGAATGGTGGCGCCGATAACGATCGCGTGTTGGGCGGCGCAGACAATGACCTGCTGTTCGGAGATGCCGGCAACGATACCCTCAAAGGCCAGGGCGGCGCAGATACGCTCGACGGCGGCGACGACGATGACTTGGCTGACGGCGGCGCGGGAGATGATCTGATCCTGGGAAGTGTCGGCGATGACAAACTCAAGGGTCGCGGCGGTGCAGACACGCTCGACGGCGGGGACGGCAACGATAACCTCAACGGCGGAGGCAACCATGACACGCTCATCGGCGGTGCCGACAACGACACGCTCCGCGGTGGTGCAGCCTCCGATCGACTCTTTGGTGATGGATCCGATCCGGAAGACACCATCCGAGGCGACGACCTGCTCCAGGGGCAGGGTGGAAAGGACACGCTGATCGGGGGAAACGGGTCGGACATTCTCGACGGCGGCGTCGGCGACGACTTGGTTCAAAGCGGCGATATTCCGGTTCAAGAACTGCCGCCCGTCCTCTTCATCAATGATGTGCTGAGGGTTGCCGAAGGCGACAGCGGTACAACCGACGTCGTCTTCACGGTCGCCATGTCAGACGTCAGCAGCTTGGCCGTCACCGTCGACTTCGCTACTGCCGATGGGACGGCGACAGGGGGTCCCGATGCGATGACTCCCTTTGCCGACTACGTGATCGCAAACGGCACGCTGACCTTCAACCCGGGCGTGACGACGCAGTCGATCACCGTCGAAGTCATCGGCGACATCGACCTGGAACCGGATGAGACGTTCCTCGTCAACCTGACCAACGTGGTCAACGCCACTGTAGCCGACCCGCAGGGCCAGGCCACCATCATCGACGACGACCTGCGTCCTGGCGGGATTCTTATCACGCCCACCGACGACGTAGCGACACTGGTCAGCGCGGTCACAGCAGGCGGCGGCACCGGGATCTTCGTGACCAGCACGGTCCTGGAGGGACAAAACAATGGCTCCGGCGTTCTGTCAACCGGTACGTACACTGTCGGATCGGCGTTCACCTACGGACTGACCAGACCGGGCATTGTCATTAGCTCGGGCGATGTGGCCGATTATGAGACGGGACCAGATACCTCGGGGTCGACCACCTGGAGCTACGGCGTGGCGGCGACCCCCGCGCAGGAAGCGTTGCTCGACCAGATCACGGGCGGGACGTTTAATCACTTCGACGCCACGCGGCTGATCATCAACTTTGACTTGCTGCCGGGCGCCGACACGCTTTCCTTCGAGGTCACGTTCGGCTCGGAAGAGTTTCCTGAATTCGTCGGCTCGCCGTTCCTCGACGGGTTTGGACTGTTCGTCAACGGAACAAATATCGCTTCGGTGGCCGGCTCGCCGGTGAATATCAACCACCCGGACATGATGGCTCTTCCCGGAACCGAGCTGGACGGAGTGCTGGCTCCGGCGGGAGATCCCAAATTGGTCTTCTCACAATTCCTTGGAGACGGTGCAACCGGAAACACACTGGAGATCATCCTGGCCGACACGACCGACTCCTCTCTGGATACGACCGCATACATCTCCTCGGTGGGGGCCAATAGGCTGACGGAGTTCTCGGTCGACGACGTGTCAATTGACGAAGGCGACGCCGGCACGACGGATCTGGTCTTTACGGTGACGCTGTCCAATACCGTGCCCACGCCGGTCACGGTCGATTTCGCCACCGTCGACGGAACGGCTCTTGCCGGCGTCGACTACCAGAGCGTCGCCGGCACGTTGACGTTTCCGGCGAACGAAACCACGGCCACCATCGCCGTGCCGATCATCGGCGATACGCTGAATGAACCGGATGAGACCTTCCTCATGATTCTGTCGAACCCGATTGACGCGACGATCGCCGACGACATCGGCATCGGCATCATCAATGATGACGACACGTCGAGTGTCATTGACGACGACACGCTGCGCGGTGGTCGCGGAAGCGACACGATAATGGGCGCTCACGGAAACGACTTCATTCGTGGGGACGCCGGAAACGACTCGATCGACGGCGGCGCCGGCAACGACAACCTCGAGGGCCGTGGCGGGAACGATACGCTCGTCGGCAATTCCGGCGACGACACGCTGAGAGGACAGGGGGCCGCCGACGTCATTTTCGGCGACATCGACCCGGCCGACCCGGGCTATGATCCGGCAATCCACAACGGCTTTGACGTCATCCTCTGGAATAGCGGAGACGGTAACGACACGATTGACGGCGGGCTCGGTTTCGACGACCTGCAGGTGAACACCGGTAGCGAAAATGACACGGTCCTCGCTGCTGCAGAGGGGACCCAGTTGACCGTCACCGCCAGCACTGTTGCGAATCCCGTCGGAGAAACGACGAAGTCTCAGTTCATCGAGAAGCTGACTGTCAACACCAACGCCGGCGCCGATGCGGTCCGTGTCGAGGACCTCGGTGACGTCTCGTTGCTGCAGTTTGTGGAAGTCGACGCCGGCAGTGGGACGGACCTTGTGGATGCATCGTCTCAGGCGAAACGTTCGCTGCGTCTGTTCATCAACGGTGGACGCGGAGACGATACGCTCATCGGTGGCGACAGTTTGGAAACGATCCACGGCGATGCCGGCGACGACAGCCTGCTTGCCGGCGCCGGCGATGACTGCCTGTTCGGTGGGAACGGCCAAGATTCTCTCTTCGGAGGCGCCGGCAACGATGGATTGCAGGGTGAAGACGACCGCGACGTGCTCTACGGTGAAGCAGGCAATGACAACCTCGACGGCGGTCGGGGCAACGACAATCTCTTCGGTGGAACCGGAGACGACTTGTTGCTGGGCAACTCCGGGGACGATCGTGCAGCGGGCGAAGCCGGCGACGACACCCTGGAAGGCAATGCCGGCGACGACACTCTGGACGGCGGCGATGGAGACGACACGCTCTTCGGACAGGCCGGGGTTGATTCTCTACTCGGTCAATCGGGCAACGACCAGCTCAGCGGAGGCGATGAGGACGACCGGCTGATCGGGGGCGCCGGCAATGACCTGCTGCTCGGCGAAACGGGCAACGATCACCTCAACGGCAACGACGGTTTGGATACACTCGGCGGGGGCTTCGGCGACGACACGCTGCTGGGCGGTTCCGGCAGCGATGAACTCGCCGGCGACGCCGGGAACGACACGATCAGCGGCAATTCAGGCCACGATTCGATTCGCGGAGGCGACGGCCGGGACTTGCTGCGAGGCGGCCTCGGCAACGACACGCTGGCCGGCGGCGACGACAACGACACACTGCTGGGCGAGGGCGGCAACGACGCGCTGGCTGGGCAGGATGGGCAGGACGTCCTCAACGGCGGTGCCGATGTCGACACGTTGGTCTCCGGCAACGGCAACGACACCCTGCGCGGCGGAGCGGGAGCGGACTTCCTGATTGCCGGCAGCGGCGACGACAACCTGGACGGCCAGGGCGGCGTCGACACCCTTTCGGGCGGTCAAGGCACGGACACCATGACCGGCTTTGCGGAGGACGTGATTGACGAATCGATCGAGAACATCTTCGATCCGAAGAAGCCTGAGTTCGCTTGGATCAATGCAGTGTGACGGTGAAACAGCGGCGCGTTGGCCGGGCGGGAGATCGATCGTGGCGTAAATGGGTTGGGGTGTCCATTCGTTCTCGAATGACGCAAATTGACGATGACAGAATGAACTCTCGAAGAATTTGGGCCGCCCTGCGGGGAAGGCTCTTCTCCACCCCCAGCTCGCAAACCACTACCGCCGACAGACTTACTCGCACCGCAATCGCCTGCGACGAGTCGGGAGGTCCTTGTTTTCAGCCGGCAAAATGATTATCCTGAATTGTGTGCTACACTACTCATAGTATAATGAATCTCGCCCATTCCGGCGGGCAGGGAAAAGTAGCGGACTTGAAGAGGTAACGAAACACAACAACCTGAGCGATGCATCAGGACGACTCGAAGAAAGTGATCCAACACCACATGAACACTTATCTTTTATTAACGGGAGCAACTGGCCTTTTGGGCCGCTATTTGCTGCGGGACTTACTCACGGCCGATGTGCCGGTCGCCGTATTAGTTCGTCGCAATCGGAGGCAGTCTGCTCGAGAGCGTATCGAAGCACTGTTGCGCACCTGGGAGAACCAACTGGAACGCGAATTGCCACGACCGGTGGTTGTGGAAGGCGACGTCTGCAAAGGAAATCTTGGGTTGCAGCAGTCGGCAAGCGCTTGGTTGGCCGAGAACTGTGATTCCGTGCTGCACAGCGCCGCCAGCCTGAAGTTTCAGGGCACAGACCGACAAAACGGCGAGCCCTGGCAAACAAACGTTTTCGGGTTGCAGAATGTACTCGATTTCTGCAAACGATCCGAAATCCGCGACTTCCATCACGTGTCGACGGCATACGTCTGCGGACTTCGTCAAGGCCGATTCCTCGAAGCGGAACTCGAAGTCGGGCAGAATGTGGGGAATGAGTACGAGAAAAGCAAGATCGAAGCGGAACGCATGCTGCACTCCGCCGATTTCCTCAGCCCGCCGACCATCTATCGTCCGGCGATCATCGTCGGCGACTCACAAACTGGTTTCACAACGACATTTCACGGTTTCTACGCCCTGCTGCGACTCGCATACACCCTGGTGCAATCGCAGCAAACCCTCGAATATGGACGCACCGACAATCCCGATCGGTCACCGACGCGTCTGACTCTCGACGGAGATGAGTCGAAGAACCTTGTTCCGGTCGACTGGGTGTCTGCATTCATCACCCACGTTGTCCACAACCGGCAACACCACGGTCAGACGTATCATCTGACGCCCAGCAAGCCGGTGACCGTGCGACTGCTGCAGGAAGTTCTGGAAGAGACTCTCAACTTTTACAACAGTGTGTTCTGCGGTTCGGGAGTCACGATCGAGCATCCCAACTTCGTCGAAAAACTGTTCTACGATCACTTCAACACGTATCATTCTTATTGGCGCGACGATCCGGTGTTCGACTGCACGAACACCCTCGAGGCGGCGCCGCATCTGCCGTGCCCGGATGTGGACAAGCCCATGCTGCTCCATCTCGCGCAAAAGGCGATCGAAATGGACTTCCGCTGGAGCGACCCCGCCGTGGTGGAGGACCCCGCCGTGGCGGACCTCAGCAAGACGCAAACGTAGATTCCTCGTCGAATGGCCGACGACTGGTTGGCGCGAGGGGCCTCCGGAAGAGACGTGTCTTGACACAGATCGCAATTTCACGACGATCAGCCAGGTCAACGACATCACATATCGTGTTCCGTTTCGTGTGAGGGACAGGTTGGGGTGATGTTGACTTTTATTCTGCTGTTCGCCGGTCGCGGGTTATGAGTTTCAGGTTTCGACGTCGCGTACCAGAGTTGATGGATCAACCGGGGTTATCTGAACAGATGCACCAGCAGGCGTTGTGCGGTTTGCATCGGGTGAATTGGCTCAGCCGTAGCTGTGAGATTCTCTGGCCGTCGATTCTTGAGTTGGCCGAGCACCTCGACCGCCGGCCGTTACGGATTCTGGACATTGCCAGCGGCGGTGGAGACGTCACTTTGAGGATGGCTCGCCGCGCAAAACGTGTCGGGATCGACGTCGAAGTCGACGGCTGCGACGTCAATCGATTCGCCGTGATGCACGCGCGTCGGCAAGCTCTGGCGGCACGAGTCAACACTGTCGGCTTCTTTGAGCTGGACGCGTTGACTGGCCCGCTTCCCGACGATTACGACGTCGTGATGTGTTCATTGTTCCTGCATCACCTGGATGAATCGAACGCCGCCCGGTTGCTGCGACGGATGTCGGCGGCGGCGCGGCATTTGGTGCTCGTCAACGATCTGCGTCGAACGCGAACGGGATATCTGCTCGCCTGGGTGGGGTGTCGGTTGTTGACGCGGTCTCGGATCGTGCATGCCGACGGTCCGCTGTCCGTGGCGGCCGCCTTTACGATCGATGAAGTTTCGGAAGTGGCCCAACAAGCCGGGCTCGCACACGCGGCCGTCTCTCGACACTGGCCGCAACGGTTTTTACTCACATGGAGGCGGACCTCATGAGTTTTGAAATCCTCGGCGTCGGCACGGCCACTCCCGAGAACTCAATCGATCAGCTCGACGCGGCAGCAATGGCGCAGGCGTTTTGCGGGCAGACGTCGGAGCAACGGCGACTACTGCCGGCGTTGTATCGCCGAAGCGGCGTTCAGACGCGGCACAGTGTGGTTTTGGAGTGTTCGACGAACGGCACGCCGGCCCGTCAGTCTTTCTACGCACCGGCCACTTCGGGTGACGATCATGGTCCGACAACGGCAAGTCGCATGCAGCGTTATGAAAGCGACGCCGCACCGCTGGCCGATGCCGCAGCGACGTCCGCGCTGGCCGATGCGGACATCTCTCCGAGGGCCGTCACGCACCTCGTGACCGTTTCCTGCAGCGGTTTCAGCGCACCGGGGTTTGATGTCACGATGATCCGCAACCTTGGTCTCTCCGCGGACGTGGCTCGGACCCATTTAGGCTTCATGGGTTGCCACGGAGCATTGAACGCCTTGAGGGTGGCGAAGGCGTTTGCCGACGCAGACTCCCACGCCCGCGTGCTCATGTGTGCGGTCGAGTTGTGCAGTCTGCATCAACAGTACGGTTGGAACCCGGACAAAATCGTAGCGAACGCCCTGTTCGCCGACGGTGCCGCGGCGGTCGTGGGGGCACAGGTCGCCGACCAGGCTGGTCCGGCGTGGCGTCTCGTGGCCTCCGGGTCCACGATTTTTCCTCACTCCGAAGACTTCATGAGTTGGCACATCCGCGACCACGGTTTCGAGATGACGCTCTCGCCCCGCATCCCCAGCTTGATTCAGCAACATCTGTGCCGGTGGCTGGAACGCTGGCTGGCGAAGCACGATTTGTCGATCGGCGACGTCGGTTCGTGGGCCATTCACCCCGGCGGCCCGAGAATCCTCACGGCGTGCGCCAAAGCCGCCGGTTTCGCCCCGGCTCTCATCGAGCCTTCCAAGCAAGTTCTTGCCGAGCTCGGCAACATGTCGTCGCCGACGGTGCTGTTCATTCTCCAACGACTGCGACAGCGTGGCGCGGCGCGGCCGTGTGTGTTGCTCGGCTTCGGTCCCGGTCTGACGGTTGAGGCGGCGCTGATTCATTAGTCCGGTCGCCAAACAGTGTTCCGAGTGGCCCAAGCAGCAGCGACGGCAAGACAATGAAATCGCCGAAAAGCGCCGCCGACAGCAATGCCGGCATCATCCAGGCGAAACGGCTGGTTGGCACGAAGTCGCTGAACACGAAGATCAATAAACCGAGGCCGCAGGCGATCGTCGTCTGAAGCATCGCGGCTCCACAGTGGCGATAGGCTTCGAGAACGGCGTTTTGCCGTGTCAACCCGGAGTCGAGGCCGCGGCGGAAAAACGTCAGAAAATGCAGTGTGTCGTCCACCGCGATCCCCAAAGCCACGCTGGCCGTCATCACCGATCCGATATCCAGGGCGACGTCCAGCCAGCCCAACGTGCCGAACATCAACAGTATTGGGAACACGTTCGGGACCATCGACACCAACCCGGTCAAGACGCCGCCTTCGACCATCGTCATCACCACGGTAATGGTGGCCAACGCCAACAGCAAGCTTTTGAACAGATCGCTCATCAACTGACGTTGGATCTCGTGTACCAGCGGCATGATGCCCGTGTATCGGACCGATAAGCCGCTCAGCCGATTTCCGTGTTTGTCCTGAATCAGTGGGCTGACTTTGTCGCGGATGACACTGAGAAACTTGCCGTAGTCCATGTCGGCAAGCGCGCTGATAGAGGCCGTGATTCGCAACCGATCGCCGTTTCTTGTGTCTTCGAGGTAGCGGACGGCGACGAACCATGGCCGGTTCCTTTCGAGGATTTTGTCAATGTACTGCCGGTGGATGTTGGGAGGCAGGTTGGGGCGAGATGCAAAACGTGGAGCGAACGTGGCCGCCGACATCGTACCGCCGACTTCGTCAAGCTGCTTGAGCGCGCGCTCGATCCGCGCGGCCAAGGCAAACCGCTCGCTGAATGAAAGGCGGCAGCCTTTGGCGCACTCCAGCACGATTTCGATGGGCACCAGCGGCCCGACGTGCTCCTCCAGCCATCGGTAGTCCCGCAGAATCCGGCTGTCTGTCGAAAACAACGTTTCGATCCGCACCGACGTGTTGATCCGTGGAATACCGTAGCCGGCTCCGATCATGACCGCCAGCGATGCCGCGACAACCAGCCAATGGACTTTCGCCAAGCCGGACGTCAGCGACGACCAGATTCCGTGAGTGGCTCTCGGCGACCGAAGATTCGTCCGATCCGCAGCAGTGGAAGCGATCTTCAGCGGCCAGATTAAGAATGTTCCCGGAATGATCGTCAACAACAGTCCGGTCGTGATCAACACGCCTGCCGACGCGTACATTCCAAACAAACGAATCGGTGTCAGCTCGCTGACCATCAGCGACGCCAATCCGATTGCCGTTGTGCCCGCGGACAACACGCACGGCAGCCAACCCAGTTGGAAGGCTCGGCTCGCCGGATTGGTCTCCCGGGGATCGCGAGTCGCATCGAAGTAGTAGTTGACGAGATGGATCCCGCCGGCGACGGCCAGCACCTGGATCAGCGGCGGCATGACGATCAACAAGGCGCTCATTGTCTGGCCGCTGTAATGCACCAGCGCCAACGTGACCGCCTGCGCCAGCACCGACAGGCCGAAGACCAGCAGCGAGGCCCTCCACGACCCAAGACAGCACCAGCAGACACAGAGCACAATCGCCGCAGACGGAATCGTGAACTGTGAGAGCGCCCGTTTGCTGGCAATGTCGACCGAGAGTCCGTCGATCACCGGACCGGCCAGGTGCCTCCCGTCGGCGCCGACTGCGCAGTACCCTTTCAAGGCGCCGCGGATCAACGAAACCAGCTTCTTGCGACGTTCCAACCCGGCGGCCGTGAACGTGACCAACGCACAGGTCGTCCGGCCGTCCGGACCGACCAGCGTGCCCCGCAGCCGCCGCAAGGCTTCCTCACGCGACAGATTGATTGGCCTGTTCACGAGCCTCTGAAACATTTCGCGGCCCGTGACGACCTGCTCAAAGTACCAATGTCCGTCATCGTCGTAGAACGCTTTCGCTTTCCGGAGCACGTGCGCCAACACGTCGAGCTTCGGTTCGTCGACGGTGCAGCCGGGCCAACTGATGACCACCACGTCCCCGCCCACAAAGGCCTCGCGAAACTGGTCGTAGTCGCGTCGAGCGGGGAAGCAAGCGGGAACCCAATCGATCGGCGAGTTGGCATTGCTCTTTATCGCCCGCCAGGCGCCGTAGCCGACTGCCGGAAGCACAAGCAGGACATAGGTCAGCAGCAGCCAGTATCTTCTGTGCTGAACTGACAGGGATGCCGATCTCGCCATATTGTCACGCCGCCGTCTTCGTCGGTCGATCGCGCTGGGGAACCGTATTCGACTGGGTGTTCGTAGCCGAAGCCGGGGGCGCAAGCGAGCTGTGTTGCGTGAGCTTCTTCGTCCCCGCGACGTCGATTTCCCCGTAAATCGTCAGCTTGTTGGCGACACCGACGGTTCCAAACGCTTTCGAAAATGGTCTGATCCCGAAGCTCGTCTGCAGAATCGAGAAACCACCGCGCAGGTGGACCTTGCCGTTTTGCTCGGCGACTTCCGCATTCAGCCTCAGCTTTCGCGTCACGCCGTGTAAGGTGAACTTTCCGTCAAGCTGGTACTGAGGTTTGCCATTCGGACTTGTCTGCTTCAACGGCAGAGCCGAGGCAATCGTGAACGTCGCGGTGGGAAACCGTCGGGCGTCCAGCACGTCCTTTCCCAGCATGTTTGCGGTCACCGCCCGCGCTGTCGAGACCGATGCCGACCCTTTCAATCCGATGTAACGCCGCGCTTGATTCGTACCGGCCTTGAAGGTCGTCATATCGAAGACGATCTTCCCCGCATCCTTGGAAGCCCCCAGATAAATTTGCCCGTTCTTGATTTGCCCGATGACGGCGTGTTGGTGTCCCAGCCCGGTTTTACCCACGTAGACGTAGGCCCGGCTGCTTTGGGTATCAATCTGTCCGGGGACAGTCGCCCGTTTCTTCGGAACGTTCGTCCGAGTCGACTGCGACTGGCCCACCGCTTGCGGAGACTGGTGCCACAGGACAATCGCAGCGACACCGCTACAGGCTACCATCAACGACCAGCCAAACCGTTTCAGTCTCATGACTTCAATCCTCCTTCTGTCACATTGACTCTGTATGGCTCTGCGGAAAAATCCGACAGCATCGCTCTGCGGGCCGCAGCTCGCGAGCGGCGAATCATACACACCAGAAACGTAGTGGAAAAGGCGAATGTTCGGACACGGGCGCGACTCGTAGGAAAAGTCAACGTTGCGTGCCGTCCATGCCACGAATTGGTTTGGGTCGTGGAAAGGGATCTTGACATCCGAGGTCGTTTGAAAGACAATTTCGCCGCCAGCACGTGAAACTCAAGGAGGAGGATTCTGTCGTGCGATTGAGCGTTGCGACCAACTTCGAGTCCGAACTGATCGAGGGGATCAAGGATTATCCGGTCTTGGAGCTGTACGGAAAATTGAGAGAGGACGCCATCGGAGGCGGACGCGCACCGTACCAGCTTGCACCGGTCACTCGTAAACGGCTCGTCGAGCATGTGACGGAAGCGCACCGATCTGGTATCGAGTTCAACTATCTGCTCAACGCATCCTGTTTGGGCAACCGTGAGATCACCCGCAGCGGCCAAAGAGCGATTGAGAAGCTGCTGGATTGGGTTTGCGGAATTGGTGTCGATTCGGTGACCATTGCCACTCCGTACTTGCTCACGCTCGTCAAGACCCGCTACCCGCAATTAAAGGTCCGCATTTCACTGTTTGCCGGCGTCGATCGAATTCGCAAGGCTCAAATGTGGGAGGACCTCGGCGCCGATTGCATCGTGCTGGACAGCATTCTGGTGAATCGCGAGTTCAAGGCGCTGGAAAAAGTCCGCAAGCACGTCCGTTGCGATCTCGAGTTGTTGGTCAATAACAACTGCCTGATGGGCTGCGCACTCTCGCCGAGCCACATGAACACAATCGCCCATACGGCGCAGACCCGTCACGAGAACAAGGGCTTCTTCATTGATTGGTGCTTCTTGAAATGCACCGAAATGAAGCTGCGCGATCCCGTGAACTATATCCGTTCTGAATGGATTCGTCCTGAGGACCTGCACATTTACGAAGAGCTTGGGTACGACCGCTTCAAGATTGTCGAGCGAGACATTCCCACCGAGGTGCTCGTCATGCGGGTCAAAGCCTATGCGGATCGGCGATTCGACGGAAATCTGTTGGATCTTGTGCAGCCGTATGGTTTCAAGGGCGTGAAAAATGATGACCGGTACTACAAGCGAGGGCTGCGCTGGTTGCTGCGATACATGATCCGTCCGGGCTTGGTGAATCCCGCCAAAATGGTCTTGCTGAAACGGCTCGCCGACCTCCGCTGCATGACTCAACCGGTCGAGGGCAAGGCGCCGGTCTCTATTGACAACCGGGCCTTGGACGGCTTCATCGAACGATTCCGCGAGACCGGCTGCCGCGACGTCAACTGTCGAGAGTGCGGTTGGTGCAAAAAGTTCGCAGAAGCAGCCGTCCGCTTCGACAGCAGTCGACAGACCAAGGCGCTGGACGCTTACGACGACTTGTTCCGTGCAATGGACGACGGCGGCATGTGGCGCTATCTGCCAAGCAACACAAGCGAAAAGAACCAGAAAAGGCGGAAAGCTGCGTAGGCTGTCATCAATCGCCGCAGCTGTGGGAGACGACCCTGTGCGCCGGACATTCACCTTGAAGTTTCGCGATCATGTCGGTCTGCCGGAGAAGAAGAAATATTTCAACGAGCAGCTCTTTACAGAAGTCGCACCGAAGTACGACTTCATCACCAAGGTCCTGTCGCTGGGGCGCGATGCGGCGTGGAAAAAACGTCTGGTCGATGTTTTGCCCACCTGCGCCGCCCCGTTTTGCGTCGATTTGGCTTGTGGCACCGGCGATGTGAGTTTCCTGCTCGCCGAGAAGTACGCCAGCGGCACGGTCGTCGGCCTGGACCTGACGGAATCGATGCTGAAGATTGCCGCACAGCGCAATCCGCCTGCGAACCTCACTTTTTCGCGGCAGGACATGTGCACGACCGATCGAAAGAGCAATACCGCCGACATTGTCACCGGAAGTTACGCCTTGCGCAACGCTCCCGATCTCCACAGCGCCCTGGATGAAATCCACCGAATCCTGAAGCCCGGCGGAACCGCGGCTTTCCTCGACTTTTCGAAGCCGCCGGCAGGGTTTCCGCAGTGGCTCGAATACTGGCTGCTCAAGAGTTGGGGAAGTTTGTGGGGCCTGCTGCTGCACGGAAACCATGAGGTGTACGCGTACATTGCGGAAAGTTTGCAGGCTTATCCCGATCGGGTTTGTCTACACAAGTGCATCCGGGACAGGGGATTCCGCATCATCGACTGCCAACGTTTCTACTTCGGCATCATGGAACTCCTCGTGTTCAAGAGCTGAAGACACGGTTCGCTTCCGCTTCGCGCGCGGCTCATCCCCTTCCCGTTGGGTGGCAGCTCACACAGGATGAGCTGTTCCAGGAATATCCCGCTTTGCCGCTGTGTTTGTCGGCCATCCTGCTCTGCGTGTGCGCGTGGCAGTGGACACAAGAAACCATGCTGTAGTTGGTGGGCAATCGGTGGCAGTCCTGGCATGAGAGGCTGCCGTGCGGGCCGCCATTGATCCTGAAGGCGTGGTTGAACGTGGCTCCGTTCCAAGCGTTCGTATTGTGGTGACAGGTTCCGCAATTCGTAGGAAATCCAGCCGACGCATGGTTCGGATTCGTGGTCCCATTGTAATCCGCCAGGTGACAGGTCGAGCAATTGCCGGTCATTCCACTATGGTTGAAAGCGGCGCCGTTCCAGGCGTTCGTATTGTGACAGCTTTCGCAATTCTTAGGAAATCCACCCGATGTGTGGTTCGGATTCGTGGTCCCATTGTAATCCGCCAGGTGACAGGTCGAGCAATTGC
>CAZGYE010000005.1:1402-24691 GCA_964530165.1 uncultured Planctomycetaceae bacterium | reverse complement strand
ATGGTTGAAAGCGGCGCCGTTCCAGGCGTTCGTATTGTGACAGCTTTCGCAATTCGTAGGAAATCCACCCGCTGTGTGGTTCGGATTCGTGGTTCCATTGTAATCCGCCAGGTGACAAGTCGAGCAATTGCCGGTCATTCCACTATGATTGAAAGCGGCGCCGTTCCAGGCGTTCGTATTGTGACAGCTTTCGCAATTCGTCGGAAATCCACCCGCTGTGTGGTTCGGATTCGTGGTCGCATTGTAATCCGCCAGATGACAGGTCGAGCAATTGCCGGTCATTCCACTATGATTGAAGTTCCCGCCCTGCCCGGAGACGCCCTGCCAGGCGACAGTGTTGTGGCAAGATTGACAGGTGGTGGGGAAGCTCATGGCCGCATGGTTCGGGTTGGCCGCTGCTTGGTACTCGCTCAAGTGACAGGAGCTGCACACGCGAGACAGCCCGCCGAATTGTCCGTTTTGGTGGCAGGCGTCGCAATTCACCGCCTGGTGCGCACCGAGCAACGGAAACTGCGAGTGGACAAACCCCTGGCCTTTCCAAACCGTGGGACTGTGACACTTCTGGCAGTTTCGCGTCCAGCCCAGAGCGAGGTGGTTGGGGTTCTTCGCGCGCTTGAAGTCCTGCTGATGGCACGATTCGCACTTGGCGTCGGCCCGGCTGAAGTTGCCGACTTGAGCGCCCAGATGACAGCGAAAGCAGGCCACGGCGGTATGGGCGCCGACCAGCGGAAAACGAGTTCGGTTGTGCATCGCAATCTCACCGTGGGGCAGCCAGTCGTTTTCTGAATGACAAAGACGACAGTCTTTTCCCAGTTGGCCGCGATGAAGGTCTTCGTGGCATCCCGCACATCCGCGTTTTGCGAAAATGCCCGCCGGGCCACGGTCGTTGTGACAGCGAAGACACTGCGCCGTCGCGTGCGCTCCGCGGAGGGCGACGCCCGTCTCTTTCGCGTGATCGAAGACGAAGTCGTCTCGAATCTCGTTCCAGGCGTCTCCGACGTGGCAGATCGAACAATCGGCCGGGAAGTCGTCGTGGGGTATTGTGGGTCCTCGGCTTTGGTCCCAGTCTTGCGGTTTGCCGTCGCCGACTGGGTGCAAGAAATTTCCAATGCACGAAAGGGTCACAAAACAGAGTCCCGGCAGCAGCCATACGTAGTGCCTCGGGATCGCCCAACGCTTTGGCCGAAGGTCGTCCGTGATCTTTGGCATTAGAACCGTTTCTGCAAGAAAAGACCGATGCCGAGCGAATTCTGGTACTTGCCGAACCAATAGTCGCCGGAGAGCGAACAAGAGACGTCACTCGACAGATTCCAGTCCACTCCGGCATGAAAGCCGTGCTGTAGAAAATCCTCGAAGCCCGAAACAAACTCAACGCCTGTGACGTCGTAGGCCACGGACACAAATCCGTTGGAAAAATACCGATTCAGAGAAACGCGCCCACCGGGACCGGTGCTATAAAGGCCGTCGGTGTCATAGACGCTCAGCGCCACCTCGCCCCGTTCGTACAGCAAGTTCGGAAGAGACACACCGGCCTCCCAGGTCGTTCCATCCTGATCCTGATCGTGCCACCGATCAATCCTTCCATCCAACCGGACATGTTCTCCGAGTTCCTTCCACGTAAAAACACCGTAACGGAGAACTCGATTTCCCCGGATGAGGTCGTCGAATGCCGGAGTGAACTCGTTGCGAAGGAGTTCCGGCCAACGGACCTGGGAAACGTGCACGCCGATTCCTTGACTGGGGTCAACGCGAAAAGTCCCTTGGAGATTGGCCTCGGTAATTTCAAACGTCTTGGACTTGATCTCGTCTCGGGAGTCGTAAAAGTCTCCCCAGATCGTTCCGTGCAGAGAGAATTTCGGGTTAGGCGTGTAGTCCAGACTACCGACGACAAGGTCACGATCCGGTGTGCCCTTGTGCCACGTCTTCTGATAACCAACACCGAGCGCCAGGTCTTCGGTTTCGTTGGAGACAAAACGATAAAAGATCGCCGTCTGAAAGTCATCTCCACTCTGCAAGTCGGGAAACGGTTCTGGTAAGAACCCCACGCTGAAGCCGAACCGGTTCCCCGACTCCGTGCGACGCACCACTTCCGCACCGTCCAATATGCCGAACTCGGGGAATTCATTCTGGAGAAACCGGCCAACCTCAAAACGAAGCGGCCTCTGCTGAGTCCCACCCCAGTGGTACGAGAACCGGTCCGGTCGACCTTCCAGGACGACGTCACTCCCCGCGCGTCTGGTGTGAAACGCTCTCGCGGCAAATTCCCCATCGATGTGTAAACCACCACCCTGGCGGAAAGGGTTCTCGATCCACAACTCAGAACCGAGACGACCGAGCGAATACTGGTTGTCCGAATCTTTCCCATTCCAAGTCTGTAAAAACTGCGCAAAAGTCCTTCCATGCAACTGTGGTTCTCTTTGACTTGCGTCTCTCGCGAAAGCCGGCGCCAACAACGGAGTATTCTCGTCCCATTCCTCCAGCGGATTCGCCCAGGGCGGATGTGCCGGAACGTCGGAGCCTCGTTGCTCTTCCGCTTCGCCGAACTCCGGCGGCCCAGTGGATTGCGGGGGTTTTCGGTGGATCAGCACCTCACCTCGAATTCCGATGTCGATTGCCAAAGTTCCCAAGAGGACTGTGCATCGGGAGCTGTTGCTCGACACGGCTTGGATGGTTGCTTTCACGATTCCTCGTCCGGGAGGGTACAACAACACCTGGTCACCCGGCTCGATGCCAGCCGCTCGCCCTTCGTCCAAAAAAATACTTCCTCCGGAAGATGCCGTCACCCGGACGCCGATCTTGTCGACTACTTCACCACGCACGCATGGCGGAGCGAACCAGTCGCCGAGAAGAGCGAATGCTATGAAGATTCTCCAGCGGCGAAAATAGGTCTTCTTCGTCGCTGTTTGTCTTGTGTTCACTTGAAACGTGTTCGCTTGCTGGCCCGTCTCGGATTGGATCCACTGGGCACGTGACAATCTCCGCATTTCGTGCCGAGCGGTTTATACCGAATCGCAGTCCCCGCTCCGCGCAGCCGATGACGCTTGTGGCACGCGGAGCACTCAAGTTTGGCGTGAACCGGATCCAATCGAAATCGTGAATCTGTTTGATGGTCGAAGACGAGATCGCGAAAGCTGTTGCTGACCACGTGGCAACGGGAGCAATCCGCCTGGGGAGTTCGCCCGAACTGTCCAATATGTGGATCTGGGTGACAGGATTGACAGTCCTTGCCTGACGCCTTGCCAAAGCGTCTGCCAAGTGAATTGGGAACGCTGCTTTTCTGATGGCAGGCAGCGCACCTGACGTGGGCGTGTGCTCCTGTGAGCTCGTAGCCAGTCCACAAGCCGTGGTCGAACGTTTCGGGGCGGAGTTTGTCGAATCCCTCGGTGACGTGGCACCGGGCGCAGCCTTCCTTGCCGGCGACAACTGCGGGCGATCCCGGCCGGTCAAATGCCCCGGCATGCACGTCCCGGTGACAGGCGTCGCACTGGGAGGGGGTACCGTGAAAGATCCGCGTGGACGCGTCTCGTCCGGCCTCGCGACGGCGATCACCGTCCATCAGGTGACAACGGTTACAACTCACCGCTCTGTGAGCGCCTGTCAATGGGAAACGGGTCGCGTCGTGTTGCGCAAGAGTGAAGGACGGGGGACGAAATGAATCTCTCTCATGGCACGTTAAGCAATCAGCCCCGCGGAACGACCCCTCCTCGAATTGGCCCTGGTGCGGATCGCCGTGGCAGGCACGGCAAGCGGCCGGCGTGCCATGGAAGATTCTCGTCGAGATCGTCCTTCCGTCCGAGCCGTGGTTTTCCACCGACCGCCAATGACAACGACGGCAACTCACGCTCTTGTGGGGACCCGTCAGCGGGAAGTGCGTCTTGGCATGTTGCAACGCGGTGAAGGTGTGAGGACGAAACGAGCGTCTTTCATGGCAGGTCAGGCACTCACTCCCGGCGAACGGCCCGTGCGCGAACTGACCCTGGTGCGGATCCGTGTGGCACGCTCCGCAATCATCCGGGCTTCGGCCGGGATAACAATGTGAAAACTCGGCAGAGACAGTTTTCGGCTCACCAAACCCTTGATGGCACTCTTGACAGGATACGTTGTCGTGCGGCGCAGTGAGCGGAAATCCTGCCGCAAGATGCAACTTCGGATCCATCCACGCATTCGTGCCGCGAAATGTCCCGAGCAGGACACCATGACAATGCTCGCACGACCGCCCCGGCTCCAGACCCAGTTGCGACGAAGCCTCGCTGAGGAACCTCTCGTTGTGCGGCGAGACATGACACTCGCGGCAAGCCCGCACGCTCAAGGAAGATGTCTCCCCCCCCGGCGGTCTCGAGGACAGACAATCGACGGCATGCAGGGTTTCCTTCTGGTGACAATCCACACAGGCGACCTTGCCGTGTACGCCCACAAGAGGAAACGCTTTGGCATGTTGAAATTTCGCAACGCTGCGGAAGGGCTGTTCTTGTCCGTGGCACGCTGCACAATCTTGCCCCAGGGCGCCCTCATGCACATCTTCGTGGCAGCTCGTACATTTTTGGTTGAGACCCTGAAAACGCTTTTGCCCCTTGGGCAGCACTTTCACTTCCGCGAGCGGATGGCACTGCTTGCAGGAAATCGCCAAGTGTTTTCCGGTCAACTGGAACGCGAGGCCGGCGTGATCAAAGTGATTGGGATCGGGAACACCCGCCAGCGCGAAACTGCGACGATTGGTGAGCCGAAATCGCCGCCCGTGGTGTTCCGAGTGACATTTCGCACAGTTTTGCGAAAGACTACTGGACAGAAGACCATGTAAGCCTGTTTGCTCAGAGAGCTGCGACGCCGTGTCCTCATGGCAAGCGAGACAAGCGCCGGTCATGGACTGAGATTCTGGTCCATGACAAGCGTGACACTTTCCAGAGCCAACGAGCAGGGGCTCCTGGGCATGTGCGAACGTGATGTCGCCGGGTGACGTATTCGCCGTGTCAAAACGCCAAAACCACAAAACGAGCAGAACCGAAGAGAGACTGACCCACAGTGAGCTTCGCTTGACGGCCGTGTGACTCTTCACGGAATCACTCTCCCGTAGCGGAGGGCGGCAATGATGTGTGCGGCCGCCAGAAGGACCATCAGCAGGGCAACCCAGCGGTGGAGGAATCGCCACGAAGCAAGCAGGGCACGCAAGTCTTCGTAGTGAGCGGACCACAAAGCCGTCCGATAAGCCCGCCTTGCCAGGGCCAGTAGCCGATCGATCTGCCCTGCGGAGAGTCCCTGTCGGCAACCTTGTCCCCGAAGCCGTCTTAAAGCCTCTCTCTGCTGACGCTGGGTTGTAAATAATGCACTGAGGCGTTGGAAAAAGTTACTCTCCCATTTTACAGCCGCGACAAGCGTGTGGATTGCTTGCCTCGTCTGCTCCCCAAAATCGCGGCCGTATCGGTCCCAATCTGCAGATTCGGCGGCAAGGCAGCTACTGAGTTCGTCCAGCGCCAGTTCTTTTCCGTTGGCCGCCCTGGGAACAAAGGAGTAGAAATAACGCCCAATGGCGCCCGTCACGATCAGAGATGCCAGGGCCGCGTAAGCGTGACCTCCCACCGTGTTGTGCGGCGCCATCGCACCGTGAATGAGCACCAGCAGCAAAACGAGAATCCCTGTGACCACGTGGGACGTCATCCAACCCCGCATGGACCCGGGAATCCATTGTCCCCAGCGAGAGCGACGTACCAGATAGCCCAGGTTGACCAGAATCAACAGGGTTGCGACTGCGCCACAGCTCAGCCCCAGGACGCTCACCGGCCGAAGCATCTCGTGGAGAGGCGATTCCGGCCGCTTGGTCTCCGAAAGTGCATAATAGTCTTCGAACGCCAAAACCCACGCCAACGCGGCATAAGCCAGTCCGAGTGCCATCAACAACGCTTTGATCAAGCCGGTGCCTTTTTCAACCAGAGGCGGCGGCGACGGCCGGTCTGCCGGGTCAAAGGATACTCCCGATGCCTCCAACAATTTGAACGGTGGAATTCCACCGGCCATGATGAACATTTCATCGTTGTCGAGGACGCGCTCAACCGGCTTTTCTGCTTCGCTTTTGACGCGAATGCGTACGGCCGTCGGCGTGATTTCTTCGACCTCGCTTGCAAAAATGCACTCCAACGTTCCCTTCTGCCGGGCCTCCGCTAACCGTGTCTCGTTTCTCGCTTTGATCCGAAAAAACGCCGCTTTGCGGTACGACAGGGTGACGTGGTTTCCCGGTTGCTCAGACAGACCGAGCGCCGCTTCGATGGCGCTGTCGCCACCACCGACGACCAAGAGACGTCGCCCTTGGTAGGACTGCGCGTCGATCAGGTTGTAGGTCACCTTCGGCAGGTCCTCGCCCGGAACACCGAGTTTCCGGGGCGTGCCCCGTCGTCCAAGGGCCAGGCACACGAAGCGGGACTGATGCTCTCCCTTGCTGGTCTTGACGAGAAAGTTTCCGTCGGAAGTTTTTTCAAGACCGAGGAATTCTTGTCCGGTGTGAATCGGAAGCTGGTACTTGCTGACCAGATTGCCCCACAACTCCATCAACTCTTCTTTGCTGTAACTGGTCCGCTTTAGCTTGCCGTACAGAGGAAGCGCGACAGGCTGAGTCATGACCAGCTTGCGCCGAGGATACTTCGCCACCGTGCCACCGAGCACCTCCTGATCCAGCGCGAGGAAGCGGAGGTTGTGGGCCTTGGCCTGCAGCGCAGCGGCCAGACCGGCTGGACCTGATCCGACAACACACAGGTCCAGTACGTTTCCGTTCTGTGCTTTGGATCGACCGTTTCGGGATCCCTGCGTCGATCGAATCCTGTTGGCGACTTCATCGACCACAGCCGTCCCGTGCGAGATGGCTGTTCGGATCAGAGCGTAACCGGTCACCTCACCGGCGAGAAACAAGCCGGAAACATCGGTCACCTCGAGCTTCTCGGTCAAGGCGGGGATGTCGCTGCGATTCTTCAAATTCCCCAAGGTGATGTCAATCGCACCGAGGGGACACTCCTTGGCGCACAAACCGTGACCGACACAACGGGCCCCGTGAATCACCACAGACTGGCCGTGGACAAGGTCCAGCACCCCTTCCTCAGGGCACGCTCTGACGCAAGTTCCGCAACCAAAGCAGCGACTGAGATCGATATGTGGGTATTGCAGACGCGCTTTGTGGCTTCCCTTGTCCTTGGCCTCCGCTAAATCGGAGATCCGTTGGGACATCTCGTTCAACTCAGAGCGTCGACGAAGCAGAAGCAGCAGGACCAAGGTCAGGAACAAGATCAGTGCCGGCAGTAAGACCCAACTCATGTCCTTAACCTCCCGGTCACCTCTCCACTCCCACCCCAAAGACGCGGTCAGGTCGGCCATCCAGTGATAGACGCTGAGCGGACAAACTTTTTCAGAGAATCTCGGTATCCCGGCCCAGACAGATTCTCATTCGGGCGAACTGGCGTGATTCAAACACTCGCGGTCGTTTTCGTGACATGTCAGGGTGTGGGACTTGACCTCGCGGAACTTCGCTGAGGCAAAGAAATGCCCTCAAGACGGGTCTAGCATTCGCAAAAACGGTACCAAACCAAGAAGATTCGTGGCCTCAATCCGAATTCGAGACAAGCGAGTTTTCGTCCAAAAGGTGTTGCCTGTCAACCTGCATCTTCCGAACCAACGAAGGACGTGGTTGGACCCCGCATCTGTCGCTGGTGACAAATATCAAAAATTGTATTTTTTTGCCCTACAAGACTTGACTTATAGCGTTCATTATGTGTTTAATGTCAATTCAACTTAATCATCGTATTCTAGTTATTACTTTCAAACAGTGGATTCTTGATGTTTTCCTTCGGCTTAACGATGACGGGAGCCCTCAGGGGAGAACGCGAAATCATGCAATCTCGTTTATCAACACATATTATTGATCCTGCTAAACAGACGCAGTCAACTGCATCAGCCCTCCTTGTTTCTCTTGCTTCGAGCAAGGGCGGTATTGCAGAAATTGCGCCGAAGCCAAACGGCGTCAATCATTCCATCGGTAGTAACGACGAAAAGTGGAGCCAAGCTCGAAAACAAGAACGGCAACCGAAACAGAATCAACTGCAACAGGATCAGTGGCGCTGGGGACACGTGCTCATCGATCAAACCCACCCAGCATTCACGCCTGCAATTTTATTGAAAGCGTAAGTACACAACAAAAAAACGGCTGGTGAGATCCCGCCACCAAGCAAGGTACTCACCAGCCGCTGCTCCCTAGCCGAGGCGTTTTATGCGCGCCGACGAGGGATTTATGGAATTATACCATGTTTGCGAGCCAAATAAAGCCCCGAGGACTTGACAGAATACGTCGGTCGCAGCCGACAAGCCGCGCGATGGGCCGTCAAAAGCCCCGTACGTCGCGGAAACGCGGCTGGATGAAATCGGTTTTGAGCCCGTCATGGTGGAAAAACGGGAGACAAGCACTGGGATGTGCATGAACAAAGAACCACGATTCAGAACGCGTGGTCAGCACAGAATTCGACAGTAGAGGAACCTGTCGCCAAAGAGGACGGAGCAAAAATCAATTTTCCTTTACAGAAGGGTCGTATCCCGATGAAGAAGTTATTTTCGCCGTCGTCTTGGGTCCGAAATTCCATGGCAAGATCGCGCTCTTCCCGGTCCAAACGCAACCGGCTGCGGCATCAGTCGTGGGCGAGAGCTGTCGAGCAACTGGAAGACCGCACACTGCTTTCAGCCACCATTGGCGGTAAGATTTACACAGGAGCCCAGAGTGGCGGGGCGCCCGTCTATGCACCCGATCCCGGTGCTGTCGCCCTGACCACCGCCTCGGTCATGATCCAGAACCAGCATGACGGGGGCGCGTTCATCGCGTACCCGACAGTGGTCGGCAACGAGTGGACGGCCGACGTTCCGGCGGGCGACTACGTCGTGATGTTCTCCGCCCCCGGCCACGATGCGACCAGCCGTGGATTCACGGTCGACGACGGCGACATCGCATCCCAGGATGCTTATTTGCCGCCGCTTTATACAAACTTCGACGGCACCCCCTCGCCGGATGAACTCCCGCTGGCAAATCTGCTGGTGTTTGCTTTCTACGACAACATGGTCAACGGGGAACCCGATCTGCCTGACGACGACGTGCTCAATGGCGTCACTTTTTACGTCCATAACACGGAAGGCGATCTTTTGGCAACAGGCGTGACCGGAACGCAGCCATCCATCATATTGCCAGATGGCAGCCCGTCGATCATAGACACGGGCGGCTTTTACTACTTCACGGACCTGCCGCCGGGAGAAGTGATTGTGACTTCCGATGCAGAAGATGTCTACCTGGCCTCCAATCCCGGTCATAGCTGGGACGCCTCGACCGAATTCTATGAAAATTACACCGAGGAGGGCGGACCGTCTTGGGAGGTGAGCCTACTTCCGGGCGATCCCGGCACCGAAGACGGCGGCTTTCTGGTCTGGCACAGCTATGTGGAGAAACTGGGGCAGATCACCACTGGGAATGTTGCAGACCGCTTTCCGGCCGGTACCGACCTCAGTGACGCGGGCAGCATCAGTGGCTATCTGCTTGATGCCGACGGCAACGATCCTGCAGAACCCCTTCCGACCAGCCCGGGACCTCCGGGCGTCTCAATGAACTTAGTGGTTCCCGATGGGCTGGTCATCCTGTTTAGCGCCGACGAGACAGTCGCCACCCATCCCGTTGCGACGGCCGAGGCAGACCCGGTGACGGGGTATTATTCGTTTGACGCCGTGCCGCCTGGCAGATACGGGATGATGGCCTTCGACATCCCCCTGGACTATGTCTGGGTGCAGGCTAAGGTCACCGTGGGTCCCAACGAGGCTGTCGCCGGGACCGGTGACCCCCTCGACCTCCACCCTGCGGACCCGTGGGTGCCGCGGTTTTTCGCCCGCGTACAAGGCCATGTGTACGACGACTCGACGGGTGACCCCGTCCCGGGCGCCACTGTCAACCTCCGCTACACGAGCGGCAGCATCCAGCAAACGACGATCACTGACGCGACTGGCTGGTACAACTTCGACGACGTGCCGGAAATCGAAGTCCTTGGCCACGTCGACGTCGAGTTGCCGGCAGGGTATCACGGCGCCATGAAGACGGACACGTTCGACTTCAATCTCGATACGCCCAATTCGGTCACCCACAACGCCATGAATCGGTATGTGCAGTGGTTTACCGCAAACTACGAAGCCGATCTCTACATCGAGCCGATTCCCGCGGCGGGAGGTGACATCCGAGGGGTCGTGTGGAACGACCATCTCGACAAAGGCACCTGGGTCGGCGATGGTGTGTATGATCCTGGCAACGAAAGAACGATGCCTGACGTGACGGTCGAGCTGTGGAGCACCGATCCGACCCCCGTATTGATCGACAGCATCACGACCGGCGAAGTCGACAAGGCCGCCGTTGAGGCTCAGGGATGGACTCCGGCGTTCTCACCTCCGCCGCCAGACGAGTGGGGTGGGGTTTACGCCGGCCCCATGCCTGGCTTTTATGAGTTTCGGGGCGTACCGGCCGGCGCGTACACCGTCAAAGTGCTTCCGCCGGCAGGTTTCTCGGCTTCGCCGGGAGGCTCGGATGAAGTGGCTGTGACAGTCAGCGGCGGCGGCGGCGTTGATCAGAACTTCGGCATCAACACGCTGGTGCCGCTGGCGGGCGAGATTGAAGGCGGGGTCTTCGACGACGTGAACATCGACGAAAACCCGCTGAGTCTGATGTTCGAAGAGAAGGCGGGCCTTCCTGGTGCTCCGGTCGGCGTCTACGACCACCTCGGCTACTTTATGGGCTCGGGACAGATGGGCAGTTCGCTGTGGTACGCGGGTGGCCCCAATCCGCCGGACGAAGCAGATCTTCTGCACAAGCCGGAAATGGAACGACGCTTTGCCCCGGGCGTGCACGTCTACTTTGGCAACGATCCTTCACTTCCCGGCTACAATCCCAACTACGCGCCGCTCGTCATGAATTACACATTCCCTCAGGGAGGCTTCAAACTCGAGGCGGATTGGTCTTTGGTGCCGAACGCGTTCGTGGGCCTCGGTGTGCCGCTGGGAGGCGGTGCGGACATCCTCAACGCCGACATGGTTCCCGAAATCGACGACGTCGTCCCTGTAGGGAGCTACCTGGTGACCGGGTCCAATTTTGGAGATGAACAGGGTCACTCGACGGTGACGCTCAACGGTCAGCAACTTGACGTGATCTCCTGGTCGGACACAGCGATTCACGTGGACGATCCGCCCATCGGCGGGTCGCTCATCGTGACGACCACTGCAGGCCCCTCCAACGGCTACGTTCTCGACACCGGTCACTGGAACTCGCGCGCCGTCTACGTCGATGCCGATAACACCGGCATGGAAAACGGCAGCCGGGAGCATCCATGGAACACGATCGGCGAAGCGATGGATCACTTGCCCAGAAGGCGCCCGCACGCGAACTCCCGGTATGTCTTCGTTGCGCCGGGGACTTACAACGAACACGTGTGGATCAAGGAGTCCGACGTCTGGCTCATCGGTTCTGGGCCTCAAGAGACGATTGTCAACGGCCAGTCGACGCTCATTCCGGCGCCGGGCGAAGGATTCAGCAACGGCGGGGGGCCCGTCTTCTATATTGGAAAAGGCGGTATGAAAGGGAGCGTGAAGAACGTCATGATCAGCGGCTTCACCATCACCGGAGGGAGTGTCCACGAAGATGCGCGGGCCAATGATGAGGTGGGAGCGGGAATCTTTGCAGATTACGGCAACCGCGATCTCGACATCAACAACAATATCATTGTCCGCAACGGCGGGTATTACGGCGGTGGAATTTGGATGCCGTATTCCAACCACGACGTCAATATCTGGTCGAACACCATCGCGGAGAATGGGAACTACGGCGGCTATGGCGGCGGGATCAGCATCAACGACGAGCCTTTCTATCCTTCACCGGGACGCCCGTCTGAAGATCACGGCGAACCCGAACACGTCGTAGACGACCATGTCCCGGGGCCCCCTCCGGGCACGTATGAAGTCTTTAACAACCACATCTTCCACAATTACTCGCCCGATTACGGCGGGGGAATGACCTTCTACGAGATCAAGGACCACCTGAAGATCCACGGAAACCTGGTCGAGGATAACAAGGCGGATGATCACGGCGGTGGGGCCTTCTTTGAAGACACCGGTCCCATCGACATCTACTGCAACACCTTCCAACGCAATTACAGCCGTGACGACGGCGGAGCCATCAGCTTCGAAGATGTGGGCGATGACATTTCGATTGTCAACGTCCACCATAATCTGTTCCTCCAGAACATCGCGGACGACAATGGTGAAAACTCCGCCCGTGGCGGTGCGCTGGCTTTCGACGACACGTTTTACGCGAGAGTCCACGACAATGTCATCGTCGGGAACATGGTTGCGGGGAGCTTCACTCCGGCCGGCGGCAGCATTGACAGCGAGCGCAACGGCCATGAGTACAATGGCAGCGATCCGCTTGGGAGAGACATCCCGCCCGGTTTCAGCGATCCCAAGATCTACAACAACATCATCTGGGGGAACATGCGTCTGAATTTCGACCAAAATCACTTGGGAGAGGAGGAGGACCTTGGTTACCAGATGGGCACGAATTACGTCTGGTCGCCGGACGAACTGCACGTCGATAATCCGGCGCTGCAGCCCCCATGGGAAAGCTATAACAATTCGGAAAGCTTCACCGACGTATGGAACAACGCCATTTCCGGGGCGGCCTATGCGGCCAACAATATCGGCACGGATCCCGGGTTCGACATTCCATTGCCCATCGATTGGAATTCGGACGGCGAGTTCCCACTCATGCAGCTGACTCCGATTCCCGGCTGTAACGAGGTTGGCTTCAACTTTGAAACGAACGAGTTCCCTGGTCCGGAAACAACCACCGGTACGGTGATCCTACAGCCTGGAACCCGCGAGACCGTTTACCGTGTCAACGCCGGCGGTCCTGAGTTGAACGGCACTCCGACGTGGTCGGAAGACACATACCATCATCGCTCGCCGTACTACGCGAAGGGTTCCAACTACAGCGCTTCGACCAGGCATGGAATCGACATGAGCGATCCCTCCATAGCGGGCGGTACGCCCGAGGACCTGTTTCAGACCCAGCGGCGGGATTCCCGACGTGGTGACGAGATGCAATGGGACTTTCCGGTCACGCCGGGGACGTACGAGGTCCGGTTGTACTTCGCCGAGATCTATCGATGCGCCCAAAGCGATGGGAAGCGCATCTTCGACGTTTCCATCGAAGGGGACCCCGTGCTGTCCAGCTACGACGTCTACGCCGACGTTGGCGGATATGCGGGCGTGGTCAAGTCGTTCCAGGTGATGAGCGACGCGAACCTTGACATCGATTTCGGTCACGTGAAGCGCGATCCTGCGATCACCGGGATCGAGATCGTCAAAATCGGTCCGCCCGAGCTGATTGTGAACGAACGGCCGACGCTGGATGCGATTGCCGACCAGATTGTCGACGAGGAGACTTTGTTGACGCTCACGGCGACGGGCAGCGACACGGAGGATCCGCCCAGCAGCCTGACGTACAGTCTCGACGCCGGCGCTCCGGCCGGGGCGGGAATTGACCCGTCTTCCGGTCAATTCTCCTGGACGCCCGACGAATCGCAGGGCCCCGGCGTCTACGGCGTGACGGTGCGGGTGACGGATACCGGCGGCCTGAGCGGCACGACAGCGTTCGACATCACCGTCGATGAAGTCAACCTTCCGCCGATACTGTCTCCGATTGCCAACCAGACGGCTGCCGAGGGGGCCGAGTTGACGTTCACGGCCGCGGCCAACGATCCGGACGTTCCAGCCAACACACTGACGTTCAGCCTTGACGCTGGTGGTCCGTCCGGTGCGTCCATCGATCCGAGCACGGGCGCCTTTAGCTGGACACCGCCGCTAGGCCTGGCTCCCGCCAGTGTCGACGTCACGGTGCGGGTCACCGACGGCGACGGACTGAGCGATTCGCAAATCGTGCCGATCACCGTGGTCGCCTGGGAAGATATCATCACTCACCGTGTCAACGCCGGCGGTCCTGAGTTGAGCGACGCTCCGACGTGGACACAGGACACGCGGAGTCATCGCTCGCCGTACTACACGAAGGGTTCCAACTACAGCGCTTCGACCAGGCATGGGATCAATATGAGCGATCCCTCCATAGCGAGCGGTACGCCCGAGGACCTGTTTCAGACCCAGCGGCGGGATTCCCGACGTGGTGACGAGATGCAATGGGACTTTCCGGTCACGCCGGGGACGTACGAGGTCCGGTTGTACTTCGCCGAGATCTATCGAGGCGCCCAAAGGGACGGGGAGCGCATCTTCGACGTTTCTATCGAAGGGAACCTCGTGCTGGACGACTACGACGTCTACGCCGACGTTGGCGGATATGCGGGCGTGGTCAAGTCATTTGTGGTGAGCAGCGACGCAAACCTTGACATCGATTTCGGTCACGTGAAGCGCGATCCTGCGATCAACGGAATCGAGATCATTCAGACTTTACCGAGCCTACTGCAAGTCGAGACGCCGTTGGCCGACCAAGCGGCGATCCCCGCCGCAGGATTGACTGTCGAGGAGATCACGCCGGTCGTCAATGCGGCTGTCAACCGTTGGCTCGATAGCGGGCTGGATCTCAGGTCGCAGCAACTGCTTGCGGACGTGGAGATCACTGTTTCCGATCTTGGTGGAAGCACGCTGCTCGCGGCGACTTCCGGACGGATGGTGAAGATCGATGATAACGCGGCCGGTTATGGTTGGTTCGTCGACTCGACGCCGCTCGACGACGTCGAATTCGTAGTCCACAATGACCGGCTGGAGATGCAATCTTCGCTATCCGAACCGGGCGGGCGAATGGACCTCCTCACAGTCCTGACCCACGAGCTGGGTCACGTGATCGGACTTGAAGATCACTACACGGAATCGGAAGCCGGAACGATCATGCACGGTTTTCTCGGGCCGAACGTCCGGCGAGTTCCGAGCACAATGGATGCCAGCATGTTGTTCTCCAATTCGCGCGAGCTTTCACGCGTCCTCGATGCGAATTGATCACGCGAATGTGCAGGAACGCAACCTCCGCGAATCGTCAGTTCGCGGAGGCCTTCCTGCCACGGATGACCGGATGACACGGATTTTCATGGGTTGGAATACCGGAAGATCGAAACGCTTCGATGAGTCTCGACCTTTGGTGTTTCTGGTCTTTGATCCGTGTTGATCCGGTCATTCGTGGTTTTCTACGATTGACGTCCTCTCGTAGCGTCCGGTGACAAAGTCGGCGGTGTTCGTGGCATTTACCGCGTCTCAGCACCCATTTCACCGCGTGACGGATTAGTTCGACTGAGTTGCTCAGATTCAGCTTCCTCTTGATGTTCTCGCGGTAGGTTTCGACGGTCTTGGGACTCAGATGCAATGTCTGTGCGATTTTTTCGGTCGATTGTCCATGGCCGATCATCTCGAAGACTTCGATTTCCCGGTTGGAGAGAGTTTCGACGGCATCGCATTCCAGGCTCCGCTGCCCGACGCGCATACGCTGGAACAGCCGATCGGCCATCTCCGAACTCAAACAGATGTGGCCATCCAGGACCTGACGGATGGCTTCGATGAGCTTTTCGGCCGCTTCGGCTTTGTTGACGTAGCCCATGGCTCCGGCACGCAATGCGCGCTCCGCGAACAGCGATTCGTCCAGCATGGAGTAGACCAACATCTTCGCCTCGGCGCATCGGCTTTTGATTTGCCTGATGAGCTCGATGCCGTCGGCGCCGCCCAGTGAGATATCGATCACGATCAGGTCAGGATGCGTGGCCTCAAATTGCTCCAAGGCTTCGCCTCCGTCGGCCGCTTCGCCGCAGACAGTCAACCCCGGCTCCGCCGAGATCGACAGCGACAATCCCCGGCGCACCATGGGATGATCGTCCACGATGAGGATTTGTGCCGCTCGGTCAGTCGATTTGTCTGTGTTCCTGGTCACGGTACGCTTCCTGGGTCAGAAAACAAGACACCACCGACCCACCTTGTTTGACACGTCGAATGTCCAAGCACGCGCCGATCACTGCGGCCCGGTGACGCATGATGTCCAGCCCCATGCCCGAACTTGAACTGGTCTGGGATTTGAGGCCAACGCCGTCGTCACGAACGCTGAGGACGATCAGCTTCTCATCGCTGTAGAGCGTGACGACGATGTTTTTCGGCTGTCCGTGTTTGACGGCATTGTTGACCGCCTCCTGGGCGATGCGGAACAGGTGGGTGGCAACGTTGGCGTCATGAAGCGGAACGGGGCGGTCACAAGCGAACCGGCAGTGGATGCCGGATCGCTGCTCTGTGTTGAGGGTCAAGTCCCGCAGCGCCGAGAGCAGTCCTTCCGTGTCGATTTCGACCGGGATCAGGTTCTTAATAATCGATCGCACTTGCATGCGCGTGCGCTGGATGCCATCGGCCAATTCAGCCGCCGTGTCTGCCTCCGGGAGCGCCCGCGACTGCAGCTGATGTTTCAGAGTCTTGGCCATGTGCCCCAGGCCGGTCAACTCTTGTCCCAGGCCGTCGTGCACATCTTGACCGATTCGCCGCTGTTCACGGATGGTCAGTTCCGCAAGCTTCTTTTCCAGCAGCTTGCGCTCGCTGATGTCATACACCATGGCGACCGTGTGCACAAACCCACCTTGCAGATCGCGGACCGCTTTCGCCGCCGTCTGACACCAGAGAAGCGCACCATCCTTTCGGCGTGCGCGCGTTTCCAAGAAAATGTGATCGTATCGTCCGTCGACCAGTTTCCCGAACGCATCCAAACATTTCTCCAGATCGTCGTGATGCGTGAGTTCCATGAAGGTCAACCGCTGTAGTTCGGCTTCGCTGTAACCGAGCATTTTCTGCAGTGCGGAGTTCACGTGCAACAGCCTGCCGTCGGCGCCGACACTGGTGATCCCAATAGGAGCCAAATCGTGGATCAGCCGAAACCGTTGTTCGCTTTCGCGCAGCAAGCCTTCCGCCCGCTTGCGTTCGATGGCGTAGCGGAGCGAGCGATCTAGTATGCGGACGTCAATATGGCCCTTGACGAGATAGTCCTGAGCGCCCTGTTGAATCGACTGCAGTGCGAGCGTTTCATCTTCAAAGCCGGTCAGGACGATGATGGGAACGGTCGGCGCTTGCCTTTGCGCTTCTCGAAAGGTGTCCAGCCCGTGACTGTCGGGAAGCTTGAGATCCAAGAGGACCACGTCAATGCCCCCCTGGGCGAGTCGCTGCGTGCCGCTCGCCAGCCGGTCGACACACTCGACGTCAAACTGAGCGATCTTGGCGTCCGCCAGCATTTCCCGGATCAGCAGGGCGTATGCGGGATCATCCTCGATCAGCAGCACATGGAGCGTTGGAATTTCCATCCGAGCGTCTCTCCGATGGCAAGAACGGCGCGACGGCCCGGCAATGGCTGGCTGCAGAGGATGGGAAAACTCGTCCCCTCGGCGTGTCGTTGCGGGTTTCCCAGTGAATCACGATCTGGTCTTCACCGAAAAGATTGCCTGTCGATTTCAAGACGACTACACATAGGGTAGGACACGGGTTTTCACGCGGCAAGGGGCGATTTGTCCTCCGTCGTTTCTTTCGCGGCCTGAAATCTCGATATTCGTTCAGTATTTCGTAAGGGTTTATTTGTACAGTATCCCGCGGTGAAACATGCGAACATGGGGGTTTCCCCCATGAATATCTCGTGATTGTACCCAAGGCAAGTCGGTTTGTAACCCCGATTGCTGGGGAACAACAATCGGATATGCTTATTGGACACTTCGGCTGGTCGCGTACCGACGCGGAGGATGGGCGTTGCGCCCGCAAATCGCAATGCACCTCAAGGCCGGATGTCGAGAGCACGTTTGGCGTCAACCGCTCAATCTGCGACGAACGTTCTACTTTGAAAGGCGGGCCCATGATGGACGTAGCGACGCGACGGGCATCTCGAATTGCAGCGACGCGAAAGCGAAGTGTGAGTTTCACCAGTCTCATATTGTTTCAAGGAGGAGAAGACCCATGTTAGTTCTCAGCAGGAAGCGGAACGAAAAGTTGTATATTGGTGGGGAAATCAGCATCACGGTCGTCGGTATTTCGAAGGGTCGCGTCAAGTTGGGCATCGACGCTCCCAGTTTCTGCCAAGTGTTGCGCAGTGAACTGTGTGACTCTGACGACGGCTTCCAAAGAACCCAGACGTCGGAAGCCGATTCCGATAGTGATCACACAGTGAAGCCGGCCCGTGTTGCCCCTCCTCGCGATAGCGGATCAAGGGTGTTGCGAGTGGCACTGATGGATGAACAGCCTGATTGCACATCACCCG
Source organism: uncultured Planctomycetaceae bacterium (assembly GCA_964530165.1). Classification (GTDB taxonomy): domain Bacteria; phylum Planctomycetota; class Planctomycetia; order Planctomycetales; family Planctomycetaceae; genus CAZGYE01. The sequence goes on along the minus strand of CAZGYE010000005.1, from coordinate 6,384 downwards.
CATGAAAATCGCCTCGTTGAGGAGGCCGTCGGGTGAATGAGATGGACGCGAAACCCACCAAGGTCCTGCTGATCGAGGACAACCCAGCAGACGCCCTACTGGTCCAGGGGATGCTGGCCGACGCCAGGATCGCTCAGTTTGACGTCGAGTGTGTCAACCGGCTGGCGAGCGGCGTGCAGCGACTCGCCCAAGGGGGCATTGACGTGGTTCTCTTGGATCTCACGCTTCCCGACAGCCACGGGCTGGACACCTTTCGAGAAGCACACACGCAGGCGCCGACCGTTCCCATCATCGTGTTGACCGGCTTTGAAGATGAAACACTCGCACTGCAGTCGATTCAACAGGGCGCGCAGGACTACCTCGTTAAGAGCCATATCGACGTCCACATACTGGATCGCTCTCTCCGCTACGCCATTGAACGCAAGCGGGCGGAAGATGCGCTGCAGGAGAGCGAGCTGCAGTGTCAAGCGATGTTCAACCAGACCTTTGGATACATGGGACTCGTCCAGTGTGATGGCACCCTGATCGATGTGAACCAAGCACCGCTGGACATCAGCGGCTTGAAGCGTGAGGAGGTGATCGGCCGACCTTTCTGGGAAACGCCGTGGTGGAAGAACTCGCCCGAAGAGCAGGCGAAGACCAAAGCCGGCGTCGCCGAAGCCGCCCAGGGGCGGCTTTATCGCGACGAGACCAACTATTTGGCAGCGGACGGAACGAAGCGGGTTGCAGACCGCTCCTTCAAGCCCTTTCGGGACGAGGCGGGGCGCGTGATGTCCATCATTGTCGAGGGCCGCGACATCACCGACCGCAAACGGGCGGAGGAAGCGCTGCGAGACAGCGAAGCGAAGTTCCGGGGGCTGCTGGAATCCGCACCGGACGCCATCGTGACCATCAACCGTGACGGCCGCATCGTCCTCACCAACGCCCAAACCGAGACGGTCTTCGGCTACACACGGGAGGAATTGATCGGTCAAACCATTGAGATCCTCCTACCAGAACGATTTCGGGAATCACATGTTCGCCAGCGCACCGACTATTTCTCTTGCCCCGCCACCAAGCGGATGGGGGAGAGGGCCGGCCTCGATTTAGTCGGCCGTCGTCAGGATGGCGCCGAGTTCCCCGCACAGGTCAGCCTCAGCCCCACACAGACGGCGGAGGGAGTTCTGGTCACGGCCGTCATTCGCGACATCACCCAACGTAAGCAAGCGGAGAAGCAAATTCGGCGATTGAACGCAGACCTGGAACAGCGCGTCAAGGACCGCACCGAAGAGCTGATTGCAGCCAATCAGGAGCTGGAAGCCTTCAGCTACTCCGTCTCGCACGATCTGCGCGCTCCGCTGCGCATCATCGACGGCTTCAGTTTAGCGTTGCTGGATGATTGCGGCGACCAGCTCAATGACCAGGGAAAGCATTTTCTCCAGCGTGTGCGTGCGGCGGCCCAGCACATGGGAAGATTAATCAATGCAACGCTCGCTTTTTCCCGGAAGACTCGCGGTGAGATCCACCACACACGCATCGATTTAACGACTTTGGCAAGAAATAGCGTGGCGGAACTGCGTGACCTGGAGCCGGATCGCCCTGCGGACGTCTGCATTCAGGATGAGGTGATTGGCAGCGGCGATGCAGAATTACTGCGGGTCGTGCTGCAGAATCTCTTCGGCAACGCGTGGAAGTTCACGGCCAACTGCAAGCCGGCCAGCATTGAGTTCGCCGCAACGAAGCAAGAACAAGAGACCGTCTATTGTGTCCGCGACAACGGTGTCGGCTTTGACATGACGTACGCGGACAGGCTGTTTGGGCCGTTTCAGAGACTGCATGGTCACGGCGAGTTTGAAGGCACCGGGATTGGGCTGGCCACGGTCGAGCGCATCATCCGTCGGCACGGAGGTCGTGTTTGGGCTGAGTCGAAAGTCGGTCAAGGGGCGGCGTTTTATTTCACGCTTGGTCGTGTACCAGGGGAAACGACATGAACGACAAAACGATCTTGCTGGTCGAAGACGACCCCGATCACAGAGACCTGATTCGGATGGCCCTGAAGAAGGCGGGTGTTTCTTGCAGCTTGGAAGTCGTGTGTGACGGAAACGAACTGGTCGATTACCTGTTTGGCACCGGCGAGCACAGCCATCGCGACCTGAGGCAGATGCCGCACCTGATCCTGCTGGACCTGAAAATGCCCGGATTGGACGGCTTACAAGTGCTCCAAGTGCTCGGACGGGTTCGCGGCCGGCCGAATCTGCCGCCGGTCGTCGTGCTGTCGTCGTCCGATTGTGAAGAAGACATCTGTGAATCGTATCGTCTGGGTGCGAACAGCTACATTCTCAAGCCGGTCGACTTTACGAAGTTTGCCGACATCGTGCGGCTGGTGGTCGAGTACTGGCTGCACGTGAACCAACCGCCGCCTGCAAAAAGGGCAATCGTTGGGAGTTTGTCGCCTTAAATTTGCAGAAATGAGCTGACTCCCCAAGTGTGCGAGAACAAGGAATCCAGCGATGGTCACACCACTGCGGGTGCTGTTGGTCGAGGATTCCGAAGACGACGCCGAACTACTGCTCCGCATACTGTTCCGCGCAGGCTACGAACTAAAGTCAGCGCGTGTGGAAACGCCCCAAGCCATGTCCGAAGCGCTCGAAATGCAGATCTGGGACGTCGTGATCGCCGACTACTCCTTGCCCCGCTTCAACGGCTTGGCAGCGCTGAACTTGCTGAAGGCTCGCGGGTTGGACTTGCCGTTCATCATGGTCTCAGGGGGTATGACCGAGGAGCTTGGATCCAGCGCCATGCACAACGGCGCCCACGACTACGTGATGAAGGACAATTTGAACCGGCTTGTTCCCGCAATTCAGCGCGAGCTGCGCGAGGCGCACGGGCGTCGAGAACGGCGGAACGTGGAATGGGCGTTGCAAGTCAGCGAGGAACGATTGCAGCTCGCCCGCGACATTCAGCAGAAACTGTTCCCGATTCGTGGACCACGGCTGGCCGGGTTCGACGTGCATGGGGCGTCTTTTCCTGCCGAAGCCACCAGTGGAGACTACTTCGACTACATACCCATGAGTGACGGATCGGTGGGCGTCGTCATTGCCGACGTCAGCGGCCACGGATTCGGACCGGCACTGCTGATGGCCGAAACGCGCGCCTATCTGCGGGCGCTTGCCACAAGTCACACCAATGCCGGCGAGATCCTGACCTGCGCCAATCGACTACTCGCAGCAGACACCGGGGGAGAACACTTCGTGACGTTGTTCTTCCTGAAGCTCGATTCTCGGGCGAGTTCGTTCGTCTATGCGGGCGCCGGGCATCGGAGCTTCCATGTCGATGCTTTGGGCGCGACCACACGACTGGACAGCACGGGAATGATACTCGGAATTGTGCCCGACGCACGTATTGAATGTGCCCCGCCGAGGGAACTCCGGCCGGGCGAATTGATCGTCATGGTCACCGATGGGATCTCGGAAACGCAAGCACCCGACGGCACCTTTTTTGGAATGGACAGAACGCTCGACGTGGTCTGCGCGCACCGCGGCCTCCCGGCACGGACGATCGTGGAGAAGCTTTACGAGGCGGTCCACGCCTTTTCCCAGGGACACCCTCAAAAGGACGACCTCACCGCCGTGGTGATTCGGGCGTGTCGATGATCGTCTCGCCCCGGCCGGTCATTGTTCCATTGTTCTTCAAGGACAGGTTTCGTTGGTAATTTGACAAGAAACTCACTATTATATTGGTACTCTTCTTTCTGCACCTATCCCGTGAGAGGTCTTGCGCCGTTACTTTCGCTGTACTGACACAGGATCATTGCCATGAACGCCCCCCTACTTGCGAAAGACATCATGGTCACCAAATTGGTGACACTGTCGCCGCACAGCGATGTCTTCGACGCCATTGGTCTTTTGCTGAAACACCGAATCACAGGAGCGCCGGTTGTTGACGACGATCACAATTTTCTCGGCGCCTTCACCGACAAGTCTTGCATGAACGTCTTGACCCTCATGGCGCAGTTTGCCGACGAAACCGGAGCACTCAAGGGCAAGCCGCCACTGGCGAGAGACTTCATGGTCACGAATCTGGTGACACTGGCGCCGGACACAGACGTGTTCGAGGCCATCGGCCATCTACTCAAACACCGTATATCGGGAGCGCCCGTTATCGACGATCAGCGCAATTTCCTCGGTGTGTTCTCTGAAAAAACGAGCATGAGCGTCCTGATCGCGGCCGCTTACGAACAACTGCCGACAACCGAAGTCGCCGCGTTTATGAACACTGACTTCGGGAGAATGATTTCACCAGAAACCGATCTTCTCGAATGCGCGCAGATTTTTGTGGAGACTCCCTATCGTCGTCTCACCGTGCAGTCTGAGCGAAAACTGATCGGGCAGATCGGTCGCCGCGAAGTGCTCAGCAATGGAAACATCTTGCTGGCCGCCGGCCGCGAACGACAGACGGCGTCCCCTGCCGGCAGCTCGCCCAGCGACCAGGACGCCGGGTCGCTCGAAGCCGCTCGTGCGCCGCTTCCTTCCACCGAGGTCCGTGACTTCATACACACAAGCGCCCGAACAATTACGGAAGACCTCGATCTGCTCGGCATGGCGCAGATTTTCTTGACCACCCCATATCGTCGTCTACCCGTGCTGTCTGGCCGAAAGCTCATCGGACAGATCAGCCGTCGCGACGTGCTCTCAGCAACCCACAGCCTGATGGAGGTAGCGCCGGCTCGCGAAAAGGCGTTGTTGTATTTGAGTTCGCTGCTGGAGCGGAGTGACGCACCGTTTGCGTAGCAGTGCTGAAAACCACATCGATCTCGTGCAGAAAGCCGCTCATCGTCTTGTCGGGATTGAATCAGTGGGCTAACGGCGACACCGGCAGGCTGGAAAGCCTGCCCCACAACCGGCTGGAAAGCCTGCCCCACAACCGGCTGGAAAGCCTGCCCCACAATCGGCTGGAAAGCCTGCCCCACAATCGGCTGGAAAGCCTGCCCCACAATCGGCTGG
>CAZGYE010000005.1:0-1302 GCA_964530165.1 uncultured Planctomycetaceae bacterium | reverse complement strand
AAAGCCTGCCCCACAACCGGCTGGAAAGTCTGCCTCACGGGCGTCAGACGTTGATGGGGTACTGGCCGTACTTCTTGGCGGCCTCGATCATGGCGATGTAGTTTTCGTAGGGGACGTACTCGGGCACCGAGTTGGAGGCGCCGCAGCAGTAGCCGCCGCCGGGAGCGATGGTGCGGATGCGCTGCTTCACTTCCTCGTCGACCTCTGCGGGGGTCCCCATGGTCAGCGTGGTGTTGAGATCGATGTTGCCGCACAGACAGAGCCGGCCCTGGTATTTGCGTTTGAGCAACTCGATGTCCATCGACGCCGGCTCGCAAGGGTGCAGGGCGCGGAAGCCGCACTCGATCAGGTCGTCGATGACGTCGTAGAGCCGTCCGTCGGAATGGTACAAGTAGAGCCGCTCGGCCGCCTGGGTCACGTCGCCGATCTGTTTGTGCCAGGGAAAGATGTATTGCCGCAGCAATCTCGGGCTGACGATCAGTCCCGTGGTGTAGCCGAGATCGTCGGGCATGCGGATCGCCCCGACACAGTCGAACTGCACCAGGTTCTCCACGACCTGCTTCTGGATGCTTCCCACGCGCCCGATGACCTTCTGGACCAGTTCCTCGCCGGCGGCCAAGCCGAGGCAAAATTGCTCCATGCCCATCAGCATCCAGGGGGCGGTGAACACGTAACCGACGTTGATGACGGCCTTGGCCCCTTCCGGCAACAACCGGCCCACCTGCTCGAGCGTGTCGTAGCTGAAGCCGTCGGGGTCCGGCCAGTCGAAGTTGTCGAACGAGGCGTCGTCCTGGATGACCCCCTGTCCTTCCTCGGCCCACATGCGGGTGCTGGTCTCATCCCGGAACGGGTTGTACTGGGCTTCGGCGGCTTCGAGGATGTTCGTCTGCACCTGCTTGGTGCCCATGACGCCGGTGGTCTCGCCGCGCAGCGTCTGGCGCATGCCGATCGTCAGCGGGACGAAGTCGTAGCCCGCCTTCATGCAGAATTCGACCTCGGCTTCCAGATTGCCCCCGGTCGGCTTGCCGAGAAACTCGTTCTTGATGTCCTCGGCGATCGTGCCTTCGAAGAGCGGCACACGGTCCGGCTCGCCCTGGCAGAGCAGCGCCCGCTTGAGGTTGTCGAAGTCTGGCATCAGTCGGTCTTTCCCTGTGACGGTTGGTTCGGTCGTCAAAAGCGGATATAATGAGCATACATTGTATCGTACCGGTGTTCGAAGGGGAATTCCCCGCTCGGACATCAGGTTCAGTTGAGTGTGGGGCAGGCTTTCCAGCCTGCCACGACCAATCGGCAGGCTGGAAA
>CAZGYE010000004.1:0-52950 GCA_964530165.1 uncultured Planctomycetaceae bacterium | reverse complement strand
GCTGAAACTAATCGACGGCAGTCACTACGACGCCAAGCTCTCGGCGCATGAGCGCAAGATGATCCGCTTGTGGATTGAGACCAGCGCGACTTACCCGGGGACCTATGCGTCGCTGGGTTGCGGGATGTATTACGTCGCGTTTCCGGTGGCTGCGGCGAGAAACCGCTGCGGGAAGTGTCACGGTGAGACGGTCAAGAACCGGCGCGGGCCGCACAACGTGCTGAAGTTCGGCGGGACCACGAACCCACAATCGCTGTGCAACTTGACGCGGCCGGACAAATCGATTCTGTTGAGCGCGCCGTTGTCGAAAAAAGCGGGGGGGCTGGGTCTGTGCAAAGGGCAGGTCTTCGCCGACACCAAGGATCCAGACTATCAGAAGCTGCTGGCCGCAATTGTCGCGGCCGCCGAGCAGCTCAAGCAGAACAAGCGCTTCGACATGCCCGGATTCCGTCCGAACAGGCATTACATCCGCGAGATGCAGCGGTACGGGATTCTGCCGAAGGATCTGGGCCCGCTCGCTCCGATCGACATCTATGCCACCGATCAAGCCTACTGGAAGTCGTTCTGGTATCAGCCGTCGAAAAGGCAAGACGTGTCGGCGCTGCCCAAGCGTGCCGACGTCGCGGTCAAGTGACGTTCGCTTGGCGATCGATTTCAGAATTCGTTGTTGGGTTTTGAAAGTCGTTGAGCCGGCGGGCTTGCCCGCCGCGCCCCGCAAGCGGGGCGGCTCAATGACCTGTGATCGGGGCGGGAGACTGGGAACTCAACCGGTCTTTTGCACGCAATTACCGGCGGCGGGCGGTGAGCGGATCTATTTCACTCTTAGTCGAAACGGCATCAGCGTCAGGCGGCCTTCGCGAGCGAGCAGGTTGATGACGTGGGCCGCCCCCAACTGCTCGGCGAGCTCGGGGGAGACGCTGCGCACGGTCTGGAGCAGCGCACGGGATTGTGCCGCCCCCGCGCGGGCGTCGGAGTCAAGCGGGCCGAAGAGTTGCTCCAACGGGCTGACCGGAGGGGGCAGGATCAACCGGTCGATCTTGTCTTCCGGTTTGAGGCCGGCGAGACGCTTGGCGTATTCGACGGCGTCGTCGAGCGTGCCCAGCTTGTCGACCAAGCCGAGCTTCTGGGCCATCCGGCCGGTGTAGACTCGTCCGCGAGCCAGCTTTTCGAGCTGGGCATACGGCATCTTGCGGCCTCGGGCCGCCTTCTCGGTGAATTGGCGATAGATTTCGCCCAGCAGCTTCATCATCGCGCGGCGTTCGTCGTCGGTGAATACGTTCAAGGCGCTCATTGCGCCGCTGTTCTTGCCGCGGCTGATGACGCTGGTGGTGATGCCGATCTTGTCGAACAGCCCCGAGAGCGCAACCTTCCCCCCCACGACGCCGATCGAGCCGGTCAGCGTGCCCGGTTCGGCGAAGATGGTGTCGGCGCCCATCGCAATGTAGTATCCCCCGCTGGCGGCGACGTCGCCCATGCTGGCGACGACCGGCTTGTCGGTCGCTTTCAGCGCCCGCCAAATCAAATCGCTGGCTAGGGCGCTGCCGCCGGGGCTGTCGACCCGCAGCACGATCGCTTTGACCTTGTCGTCGGCGTCCGCCTTGCGGATGGCCTTGACCAGCGTCTCGGAACCAAGAACCTCGCCGCCGAAGAGGTCCGCTGTGCTTTTGCCGGTCATGATGACGCCGTTGGCATGGATGACGGCAATTCTCGGATTCAGACTGCGACGCTGTGAAGGCGGAACACCCATCATCAGGTTCAGCAGCTTGACAAACCCGCCAAAGCCGCTGAAGTCGGTGTCTCGTCTTTTCTTGGCGTAGCGGTGGGTGATTGTCAGTGCGGCGCCGGCGCTGGCGGCCTGGATGATTTTTGCCAGCTCATCGTCGTAGGCGACGCGGTCGATAAGGCCCAATTTCTTCGCGGCGACCGCCGTGTGCGGCCCCGAGTCGATGGCCGCGACCACCTGAGCACGGTTGAGTTTGCGTCCCCGGACAACGGCGTCGACCATTTGCCGGAAATAATCGTCGAGGATGGCTTCCATTTCAAGCCGAAATTGGGAACTCATCTCGGTGCGAGTGAACGGCTCGGCCGCCGACTTGAACTCGCCGATCCGCAGCATGTCGGCCTTGACGTCCAGCTTGTCGAAGAGGTTCTTGTAGAAGCTGACTTCGGCCCGCAGACCCAACAGCGTCAGCACTCCCGATTCGGGCATGATGACTTCGTCGCAGGCCGCCGCGAGCAGGTAGTCCATCGACTGTCCAGAGGCGAGCCAAGCGTAGACCTTCTTGTCCCGGGCCCGCACGCGGCCGATTGCCTGGCGGAACTCGTTCAGCTTGGCCCAGCCGATGCTCGGACCGCTGATCCGCAGCAGGACGCCCGCGAGGTCGTCATCCGCGGCGGCCTTATCCAGCCGGGCGATGCCGTCGGAAAGCCCTTCGGTGACGTCTCCGAACAGTCCGGGCATCTGGGCCCCTTCGGGGTAGCCGCCCTTGATTTCGATGTGTGCCCAAGTCGCGACGGTCGGCTTGGGAGCAGCGGCCGGTTTGCCGGGCGTATTGGCAATTCCGGCTGCCGGTAGGCTCAGAAGAAACAGGGTCAGCCAAGTGCAAATCACCACACGTTGCATGGAGTTCTCCTCAAACATGTTTGTGACAAGACGGTCAGGCGGAATGGTCCGACTGATTCCGACTGATGTTGAGATTGAGAGTCTAGGTTGGCTGTGCCGATCGGTCAAGAAGCGTCTTGGTCGCCGGCAGGACTTCTCGCCCACAGTGGATGAGAACGGAACGAAAGGTCTTGTCACAGATCCTTCGGTATGACAGACTGGAGAAAGGGGACGTTCCTACTCGTGGTGCGTTTCACCCGATTGGATCGGAGCAGAGTTCCATGAGATACATACGTGTGGTAACACTGATGCTGTTGGCCCACTGGTCGACGGGTGGCGCCGCTGCCGTCTTTGCCCAGGGGCTGGTCTGGAGCCTGCCAAAGGAAGACGGCACGTGGGTCCGCTACGAGGGAACGTTCCAGCAAGTCGAGATTCGCGCTGAGAGCAACGAGGCGAACCTGACGATCGACTGGATTCGACATCTTTGGATCAAGTCGGTCGGCAGAGAGAAGTGGAAATACGACGAGACCAAGAAGCTGTGGCTGAGATCGGACGACGGAGAGTGGTGTCGCTGGATCGAAATCAAGCTCATCACCGGTAAGCCGAGCGAAACCGGCATCGACCCCGGACCAATCGGGGCACGGATTTGCAGGGTGCTGGTGCCGGAGGCGCGCGTCGCTGGAACGCTGACCGACGTCGACAAAATACACGTCTCGTACATCCCCATCGTGAAGGGATACCAGCGAATCGGCGATGGAGAGGTGAAGGCAATCAAAACCAGAGTGCTGCAGGTTTATCCGTTGCTGTCGGTGCTCAGGCACTACAAGACGCTGGAAGCGGGTGCGGATGAGGCCGTTGAGCTGGAGATCCCTCTGGACCAGCCGGTGACAGCCAAGATGTTCAAGGGCGAATACAAGATGGAGAGCCGCACCGGCCGTTCTGTGAACAAAGCGACGCTGTGGCGCAGCGACGACGTTCCGTTCGGATTAGCCAAGTGGAGGGTCGAGACGTCTCGTTGGGCGAAAGACGCCCGCGAGCCGCGCGACGTCTTCGAGAACCAGAAGATGAGCGAAGTCACGGTGGTCATGTCGGCCCACGAGACGGGAGGCGGCGCGCAAAGCGAACTCGTGATACCCGGGGAACCGGCGGACGCACAGTGAAAGTTTTCGAGGCCCGGGGGCGGCCGATCACGTTGGTGCGGCAGATGCCGGCACGAATTCGCTTATCGGCTCTTTCGGTTGCGCCACGGATCGGGCAACTGCTTCAGGTACTTCTCCAGGAAGGCGTGCATGTGCTCCTCGATCCGGTTCTTGTGACCGAGCAGATCGGTGCCCCGCCACCGACCGGCGTACGTCATGAGATTGATCCGCGTTTCTCCCTTCTTGTCGTTCTTCGCCATTGGGGAGAGCTGCCGGTATATTCTCTTGGCCTGGCCTTTGTCGAATTTGTCTTCCGCGCCGACGCAGATCAGGAATGAAATCCCCCAAGCAGGGTTTCGCAATTGACGGATCGCGCGTCCGGTGGGAAGCTTGGGAAGACTCGTTTCCGGCGAAAGGAGCACCAGCGCCCGCACGTCTTGCCCGCGCGGCGTGCGGGCCGCGATTGTCGGGGCGTCAACATGCGGCCGTTTCAGCCAATCGCGCAGCGCGTAGTTGATGGCAATGGGGGCGCTCATATCCGCCGCGATGATCGCGAGTTTCCGCATGTTGAGCCTTTGCGCCTGGTGTTCCGCGTAAATGAATTTTTTCACGGCTTCCAAATCTTGCACGACCATCAACTGATAGTCGTTCGGGTGCAGATCGACCGGTACGGCCGGATTCTTGCTTTGCCCGTGTTTGCGTAAATCGAGACTGATGACGGCATATCCACCTTTTTCACTGTTTTCTTGCAGGCGGTTGGCAAACCCTTTCACACCCTGGGCGCCGCCCGCGCGGGGTTTCGCGCCCCAGACCAAACGGTTCCCGCCTTTTCCATGCAACAGCAGAACGACGGGCGCTTCTTTGCCGATGGGCGACTGAAAATAAGTGATGTGAATCTGCCAGCCATCTCCCGTCGTCAGCAATTTATCTTCGATGACGAGTTTCTTCTCACCGGCATCCTGTGCCGCGGCATCCCCGGCCGCGACGGCGAGAATCAGGCCAAGGCAAACTGCAAACCGGCCAAAACGCCGCCGGTGCAACCGGGAACGAACGATCCAACATCGCGAAACCAAAGCATTGCTGATAGACATCGATGTATACCGAGCGTGGACACAGTTGTGTGGATAGTTTCTCTACTTCTAGTGTAAGCCGCTGGATTGTCTGGGTCAATTGGCAGCTTTCTTGCCTCCCGAAACGCGTCCGACGACGCTACAGTGGATGCGCGGGGCCAGAAACAATCATGCAACTTCCGATCATCACATTGACGACCGATTTCGGATGCTCCGACAGCTACGTCGCCCAGCTCAAGGGGGTCATGCTGGGCATCAATCGGCGCGCGCGGCTGGTCGACGTCACTCACAACATTCCTGCCCAGAACGTGCGGCGGGCGGCGGCCGTGATTGACGAGTTGGTCGATTGGTTTCCGGAAAACACGATTCACCTGGTGGTGGTGGATCCGGGTGTGGGGACCGGGCGTCGGCTGGTCGCTGTGGAAGCCGGCAGACAGCGATTGATCGCCCCGGATAACGGGGTCCTTTCCACAATCGTCCGCCGGTTGGGTCCGAAACGAATTGTCGAGTTGACCGAAAGGAAATTCTGGCGGCAGCGGGTCTCGAACACATTCCACGGACGCGACATCATGGCGCCGGTGGCGGCCCACTGGAGTCTTGGCAGCGACCTGGCCGAGTTTGGTCGTCCGCTCGAAGGCGGTTTGACTGATTTGCCCGACCGACAACCAACCTGCACGTCCGACGGCATCGTAGGAGAAATCGCGTGGATCGACGCGTTCGGGAATCTGATCACAAACATTGACGAGTCACTGTTTGCCGCCGCCCAGAGAGCAGCGCTGACGGTTGAAGTAGGGGCCCAACTCATCAAGGGGATTCATCGCTGTTACGACGAACGGGGTCGGGGCGAGTTGCTAGCGCTGGTCGGCAGCCACGGCCGATTAGAGATCGCCGTCAACCGGGGCAGCGCAGCCGAGAGGCTGGGATCGATCGAGGGCGACTGCGTGCGCGTGGTGGGAGAGGACCCCGGGTGAGCAACAATGATCAGTCGAGACCCATCACCGCGCGGGCTGTTCATCACCGGGACCGATACCGGCGTCGGCAAGACCTACGTGACCACGCTGATCGCCCGAGAACTATCGGCCGCAGGTCTTCAGGTCGGCGTGTATAAACCGGTCTGCACCGGCAGCCTCGCCGGCGCCGATGGCAAGCCGGTTTGGAACGACGTGGAACGGCTTTCCACAGCCGTTGCTGGGCGGTTCGACGCCTTTCGAGTCTGTCCTCAGCGTTTCCACGCGCCTTTGGCGCCCCCGGTTGCGGCTCGGCTGGAAGAGAAAGTGGTCGACGCCGAGTTGCTGCGAACCGGCGCCCGCTGGTGGCAAGAGCGGGTCGAGTTGTTGCTGGTGGAAGGAGTTGGCGGCCTGTTGTGCCCGCTGACCGAGGATGAAACGGTGGCCGAGCTTGCACGCGATTTGAATTATCCGTTGATTGTGGTTTGTCGGCTCGGTCTGGGAACGATCAACCACACCCTGCTGACGGTCGAAGCGGCCCGGAATCGTGGTTTGACGGTCGCAGGAATCGTGCTCAATCAAGCCGATCAGGCAGAAGCCGGCAGCGCAGCGGCAACCAATCCGGCAGCACTTGCCGCCCGGACTCCTGCGCCGGTCTTGGGAGTCGTGGAGCACAATCAGCCCGACGGGTTGCTTCGTGATGGTCGTCGGATCAGAATAGATTGGGCCGCGCTGGCGTTGAGAAAATCGGGACCGACTTGCAACATTCTGGAGTGATCGATGGCCATTGAAGTCGCTTGCGGCAATTGTCAGGGTCGATTGATGGTCCCCGCCCCGGGGGTCGTGGTTGCCTGTCCGCATTGCGGGGCGCACCTGACCGTGCCGGCACCATTCGCTCCGGAAGTGGCCGGCACTCCGGCAGGACCGCCGACGCCTCCCACTGTCCAACCCCCGGCAGTTCCGCCAACACCTCCCGCTTCCGAATCGCCTGCAGCTCCGCAAACACCCGCAAGCGGCGCCACGGGGCCTGTTCCAGACTTTGGCTTCCTCGAAGCTCCCGATCATCATCCGGCGGCGGGGTTTCCGAGCTTCCATTCACCTGCCGCGGAAACCGCGCCGAGCCCATCGCCCCCGGCAACCGGGGAATCACCGCCGTTTCCAAGCCCACCGGCGGCCGCGTCTGCGGCGCCGGAGAGCACCCCCAAGGCCGCGGCAAACGAGACCATTGCGACCGCCGACAGTTCACCACAGCCGCCGGCGACTGAAGAAACGCCACCGCAAACATCTCCCGATGTCGCCGCGGCCGATCCCACCGCTCCGACGCCTGACGTACCAGCATCCGCGACAGCAACACCCGCATCTCCACCGGTCGAGGAAGCCCCTTTGTTCCCGGGTCCACCGGCCGCTGAGCAGACCGCTCCGCAGACAATCCCGGACGTTGCCGGCACCGATGCCGCGGCTCCGCCGGCCGACACATCCGTACCTGCGGCGCAGGCGCCAGTGCCTGCCACAACAGAGGAAGCGCCGCTGTTTCCGGGACCGCCGCTGGCTGAAACGCCGCCGACATCGGTCACCCCGATCGTCCCAGCAGCGGCGCCGGTCGTTCCGCCGCAGCCAACGGCGCCGGCTGCTACCGCTGCTACAGCGGAAGAGCCTCCGTTGTTTCCCGGTCCGCCGGCAACTGAAGACACGGCGGCACCACCATCGACTCCGGTGGTCACCTCGGCAGCCCCGGCGGTCACTCCGGCGGCCCCGGTTGCCGCTGCTCAACCCCTGGCGCAGGTGCCGACAGCAGCGACCCCTTCCACGACAGAGTCGCCACTGTTTCCCGGACCACCGGCAGCAGCGCCCCCGCAAACGCCACAAGCGGCTCCGGCTGCGATACCGATGGTGGAGACCGTCTCGGCGGCCGCACCTGCCGGCACTCAGCCGGTTGCGGTGCCGGCCAAAGCGCCGGTGAAACCGGATGTCGTCCCGAAGTTGTGGTTCATTCTGGTGGCCAGCTATGCCAGCGCGGTGACAATCGCGTTGATCCTGCTCTGGTGGTCGTTGTCCAACGTCGATCCCCACAGGCTGGAAAGCTTGCCCGATCTGAAGCCGCCGAAGAAAAACGGCGGCATCGCGCTGAAACTTGCTCCCGAAGACGCAAAAATGCCTCCCGGGCACACGCTCAAACTTGGCGAAGAACAACGATTCGGAAACGTGCTGGTGAAGCCGGTTCAGGTCATACGAGGACCTCTGGAGTTTGTGCACTACAGCGACGCGAAAAAGACAAGGCCGCCTACCGGCCCGGTGTTGAAGCTGTACCTGCGGTTCGAGAACGTTTCGGACAAACAACTGATCGCCCCGCTCGACCACGACCTCTTGCTGACGCGGCACCCAGACGACAAGTCTTTAGGCAAGTTTCGTGCAAACACGTTCGTCTGCCAGGCCGAACAGAAACGGCGGGACGGACATCGGCTGCTGGTGTACGATTTGCCTCCGACCGGCGACTGGGACCTCAAAGGTCAAAATGTCGGACGCGAATTAAAACCGGGGGATTCCTTCAGCACCTATATCGCCTCGGAGACGGGGGACATCGAGAAACTCAAAGGCGAGCTGATCTGGCGGGTCCACTTTCGAAAAGGATACAGTCCCAAAGGCTACGGCGTCACGACGCTCATCGAGGTCAGCTTCCACAGCGATGAGATCAAGAAGGAGAAGACTCAGTCGTGACGACCGCGGTCGGTTGAAAGTGGAAACTTTTCGAGCGCGTTTGAAAAGCCCCGGTAGGGGCGGAAGGAGGTAGCCCAGGGCGCGAGTCTGTGGGGGGCCTATCGGTGTAGCCCCAGCGGGGCGACAGAACGTGTTGGTCTGTTCGTCGCAACAGAGTTCTATCGCCCCGCTGGGGCTCGCGCAGAATGGATTCGATCCCGGCACCCAGGACTCGCGCCCTGAGCTACCATATAACGTCCCTCCGGGACTGAGAAGAGGCTTTATCAACACGCTCTCAGCCGCCGGACTTGTCCGGCGCGCCGCGAGCACGCTCTTTATTGCATCGCGCGGAGCAAGCTCCGCGGCTAAATGGACTGACGACCGCGCCACTTGGGTTAGCTGACTGTGGCGGCTTCGCGGAGACGGCGGGCCTGGGCGGCCGACGTGTCGATCGAGAGCAGAATCTTGACATTCCACCGCCCATCGCTGGGGGCGGTGAATTCCCAGTGCGGCACCACGGCCGAGCTTTGGTGCACCAGCTCGAAGCCGCCTTCCGACTGGCTGATGGTTTGGATGGGAAACGTCCAGATGCCGGCCGGTTTGGAAAGCTCCAGCGCCGCATCCAGGCCCAGCCATTCATCGATCAGCCCGATGCGGTCCGTGCCGGAGAGGGCCTGGACCGTCTGCAACTGTCCCAACTGTCGACCGTCGGCATCGTAGAAATAACGGTCGGCTGCGCCGGCGGCCATGCCGGCGAAGTTGAACTCGACGCCAAAATGCAGCGGGACGTTCGTCGGCAGGTCTTGGATTTCGTAAAGGATTTCGAGACTGCCGCCGTGGGAGAGGTCCAGCGCCACCGTTTTTGTGAGTCCGATTGCATAGGGTCCCACGTTGCCCACTCGCGACATGCGGACCTCGACACGCTCATCGGAGCGTCTGATGAGCGATTCGTAGACTCCGGTCACAAAGTCGCTCACCCCGCCGTGTCCACTCTGAAAGTCCTGGAGAGCCAGGCCGGGCTGCAGGAAGTGGTCGACCAGGCTCTTTCTCGGCCAGCGGTCATAAACAATCTTCTTATCGAGATCGGGTTGCTTGAAGTGGACCAGGTCATGGATGCTGGCAAGCTGGGTGTCATCGTGTTTCTGCTGCTCGTGCCGCTTCTGCTGCTGGGCGGCATTGCGGACGGTTTCGTGATACGGTTCGGGGCGGCGGGAGAGCGTGGCCAGTAGGTTGTGCCTGGTGCTGCGGACGTCCAATTCGTAGAGATGTCCGCCGCGGCTGGGAGCGAAATAGGCGACCAGGCGGTCACCGGCGATACGGATTTCTTTGCGGGCGTCGAGGTTGTAGTCGTTCGCTTCGATCTGCACCCAGCGTCCGCTGCGTCCGTCGGCGGTTTCCAGCAACGAGTCGGCGGCAATCAGGCGCCTGTAGACGGCGTTACGCAAGTGAGGCAAATACAGACCACCGAACGCGCCGTGCCAATACGCACAATTGCACTGGGCGCGATACAATTCGGTCCGGGCCTGAGAAATCAAATCGGAGCGCCCGCTCTCGGCGCCGGCTCGCGACAGACTTTCGAGGCGTTGGCTGACCTCGATCATGCGGGCGTACATCTCGTTGCTTTCGGGGTACTTGACGCGAAAATTCCGCCAGAAGCCGCCCCGCATGAATTGCTTCTGCCGGTCCCAATCGGGTTCCGACTCTTTGCGATGCACCAGCTCGGTGTATTCCAACTGCCGCTCGGTGGGCAGCGCCCATTCGGTCATTTCGCGGTAGCTGGAATCGGGCAGGTAACAGGCGCCGACGGGAGAAAGGTGATCGACCGCCTCGGCCAGTGTCGAGACTCTCAGCCAGTCGCTGTTTTCACAGAGCGCATCAAAGAACTTTCGCAGCCAGCCGTCTTCGTAGACGTGCTTTTTCGTGCCCGGCCAGGACCCGAACTTTTCCCCGTCGTCGCCGAAAGCGATGACCGAGTTCGGGAACTTCTCAGCAATCTCGTGCAGGTAGTCGATCGTTTCCTGCGGCTCCCGAAACGGAATGGTGTAGCGCAACTGCTCGCTGCCGGGACAAATCTTGAACAGCCGCCCTTCGTCTTCGCTGACATAATAGCCGTACAGATCGTCGTCGCGGAGGCCGGCGCTTTTGAAATGAAAGTCGTCGAGCACCGTGTACTCGATGCCGGCTTGCGTGACGTCGCCGGCAAACGACTGCTCCCAGACGCGTTCCGGGACCCACATGCCGCGAATCTTCGTTCCGAACAACGCTTCGAGATACCGAGAATACGCGTTGATTTGGCCGACGCGGTCACGGCGGGGAATGCAGGCCAGAATCGGCTCGTAGAACGGGCCGCCCAAGATCTCAATTTGCCCGCGTTCGACCAACGCGCGCAGCCGGTCGATGTATTCAGGATGCGCCTCGCTCAGCCATTCCAACAGGCTGCCCGAATTGTGCAGCGAAATAGGCAGCTCGGGGTAGTCCGCGAGCACCTCCAGGAACGGCGCATAGCTGTCCCGATAGGCATCCTCGAAGACGCCCTCGAAGTTGCCGATGGGCTGGTGGTTGTGAATGGCCAGGACCAGCCGAATTCGACATGTCATGGATAGAATCCTTTCCCCCACGATTCCGGTTAGCGGGACATCGAGGGTTCCTTAACCATTTGGTCCGCTGAGACGACTTCAATTTCACGCAGGAACTCGGCGGCCTCTTCCGGTAGAACGGGATTAATGTAAAACCCGCTGCCCCACTCGAAACCGGCGACACGTGTCAACCGCGGAAAAATCTCCAAGTGCCAGTGGTAGTGGGCCACTTCAGCCGAGTCGAACGGGGCGGTGTGAATCACGTAATTGTACGGCGGATCGTCCAGCGCCACCTCTAGTTTACTCAAGATGGTTTTCAAAACCATCCCCAATTCCTCGACTCCCTGTCGCGGGATGTTCTCGAAATGGCTGGAATGCTGTTTGGGGACCACCCAGGTCTCGAACGGGAAACGGCAGGCAAACGGGCAGAAGACGAGAAACCCAGGCGTGTCCAACACGATGCGGCAATCGGCGGCCAGCTCCTGCTGGACCATGTCACAGTAAATGCAGCGGCCGCGATAGTTGTAAAACTCCAGCGACCCGGTCATTTCTTCCTGGACCGAAATCGGTATAACCGGAGTGACGATCAACTGGGAATGGCTGTGCTCCAGCGTGGCGCCGGCCGGCGCGCCCTTGTTCTTGAAAATCAAACCGTGGACCAACCGGGGGTCCTTCTTCAAGTCGACCAGCCGATCACGGTAAACCCAGAGCACTTCTTGCAGATGATCCACTCGAAGCCGCGACATGTTGGTTTCGTGCTGTGGACACTCGATGATGACCTCGTGAGCGCCGACGCCGTTCATCAGGTCGTACATGCCGTCGCCCCGTTTTTCGAGGCCGCCTTCGACCTGCAGCGCCGGAAACTTGTTGGGCACCACTCGGACCCGCCAACCGGCGCCGTTGGCTTCGCTGCCCGGATTGCGGTAGGCGAGGATTTCCGGGGGCGTGGCCTCTTCACTCCCCTCGCAAAACGGACAGAAACTTCCCGGCGGCGCCATGAGCTCGCGCGTGAAGTCCTGTGGTCGTTTCGCGCGGTCCGGCGCGATAATCACCCAGCGGTCGACGATCGGATCTTTCCGTAACTCAGGCATGTCATTGACAAGGCAAAAGGAAAAAGTGAAGAAAAACAGACTTTTGCCCCCTGCTCCTTTGCTCTTGCCTTCTCCTTTCTACTTTTTCCTTTTTCCTTTTTACTTTTTCCTTCTTCACGCTTGCCACATGATGAGCTCGAAATCGGGCGACGGAACGGTGAGTTCCAGGGAGCCCTCTTGCGGCGCGCGGTCGACGCTTTGCTTCTTCGACTTTGCCTCCAGGAACATGTGAATCGGTTCGTCCGCCTTGACTTTCAGATCGGCAAACCGAACCGTCAGTTCGAGGATCTGGTCGATGGCGACGTCCACTTTTGCTTTTGACACGGCTCGTTCGTTGCGATACAGCCTTGCTTTGGGTTGGGACTGCTTCAGCCCGGTGACGCGGATTTCCGTCGCCCGCGGTTCTAGAAACCGCACGCGCAGTTCGTCCATCTGGGTGAGATCGCTGCGGGCACGTTTGACGGTGTCGACGCGGATCATCAGCCGCTCCAAATCGAACCCGAAGTAGACTTCGCGGATGATGCCTTCACTGGCCAACGTCATTGTTCCGCGTTGGGTACTGCTGACGTAGCGCCCGGCGCAGACCCACTCGAAATACGTGCAGCGGCCATCGACCTTCACGGGCAGAAAACCGGTGGGCAGGGTGTGGATGGCCCGACGCTCGGCACGGGCAATCGGATGTTTCAGCGCGCTGGGACATTCCGCGCCGAGCAGCGTGTAAACGTTCTCCAGGTGTTTGCGGAACAGTTGATCGAACAGCAGGTCCTGGGCCGACGAGTGATCGTCACCGAACCACCAGAACCAGTCGCTTCCCTCGGCGATGAAGAGTTCTTCCCACGCCTTGTCTAATTTCTCAGGCGTGGCGGTCTCTTGGGCCTCGGTTCGTTTCAGGAATTCGCGGGTCTGGTGCAGCAAATTCCAGGCGGTGTTGTCTTCGTGATGACCGATCCAGATGGCGAAGTTGTGCGAGATCCAGCTCCCGGCAAACAGCTCTCCGATGCGGTCGGTGGCGGGGTGCTCGTGCAGATGCTCCTTGATCTGCACCGGCCGGATCGACCGGTTCTGGACGCAACCTTGGTACAACTTTCGCAGGAACTTCACCCCGCCGTCGGGATAGTATTCCCAACAGTTTTCGCCGTCGAGGATGATGGGGACCAACGCCGTCCGTCCGACACTGGCGGTCTCAACCGCCCGCCCGATGGCTTCCACCCGCCCGAGCAGGTCGTCGGCCGCGTGCGCCGGATCGCTGCGTTGGTAGTGGAAACCGATCAGATCGCTCAGGGCGTGATCGCGAAAGACCATTTGCAACTGCCGTCCGTCGGCCTCGACGCGCCACGGCCGGAACAGCATTTCCGGGTGACGCATGTGACCGGCCCTGTCGCGCGCGACCCAGCCGCGGGTCGATTCGGCCAAAATCTCTTCGTCGGTGGCAATCCATTCGATTCCCGACTCGGCGATCGCGCCGATGATCTCCTGCGAAACCGAACCTTCCGAGGGCCACATCCCCAGAGGCTGCGACCCGAACAGCTCCCGATGGAACGCGACTCCCCGCGAGATGTGTTTCCGGGCGTCGGCCTGGTACGAATCGAGATGCTTGGGCAACTGGCAGCCCGGCATGGCTTGCCGGGCCGAACGCTTGTCCCACAACAGCGGCAAAATTGGGTGATAGAACGGGGTCGTGGTGAGCTCCACCTGTCCCGACTCGGCCAGTTGCCGGTGCAGGGGAATCACCCGTTTGAGGATCTCCATCTGCTGATCCAGCAGCCATTGTTTCTCGGCCTCGGTCCAATTCTGGCCCTTTTCAAAAAAGTCTTTGAGATCGACGTCTTTTTCAAACACCAGCGGATGGATCCAGGTGAGATTGTTCCAGACCTGCAAGTCGCGCAGGTCGCGTTCGGAGAACCGCGGTGCGGCCTTCCCGACCGGATCGATGCCGAACCCCCGCTTCAGGTAAAGTTCGTAATAGCGGGGAAAGGGTCGAATCATGTTGTCGAGGTTGGCCATGAAGAAGTGATCGAGCAGATAGCAGGCATCCGGTTCGCTCAGGGCATCAGCCGGCATCCGCGAAATGTCCAGATGCCGGTCGCTGCCCCCGCGGTCGGTGTAGGCTTGTAGCTGCACCAGCAGGCTCGGCACAAGATTGATCGTGCAGCGAAACTCGGGAACCTCCTTGATGTGCAGGGCCATGCCGTAATAATCTTTGGTTCCGTGGAGACGGACCCAGGGCATCAACGTTTCGCCTTCGACGTCGTCGGGATAATACGGCTGATGCTGGTGCCAGAAAAACGCCAGCGAGACGGGTTGCATGGGAATGAGATTCGTTCCTTGAATTTAGCTCAGGCGAAAAAGGGGGACAGGTCCAATTTGTGCAGAGCACCCTGCGGGCCGTTCCGGCAAATTGGACCTGTCCCCCTTTTTCGCGGCGGCTCGCTCGTAGACCTTGACGTATTCTGCCGCGCTGCGACCCCACGACCAGTCCTGACGCATGCCGGTCCGCACGAGTTGCCTCCAGGTCTGTTTGTCCTTGAACATGTCGACTGCCCGCTTGACCTGTCTCCAGAGCGCTCGGCTGCTGTATTCGGAGAATTGGAGCCCGGTCGCAGTCCCGGCGGTCAGGTTTTCGTCGGTGGCGTCGACGACCGAATCGGCCAGACCTCCCACCGCACGCACGATGGGAACCGTACCATACCGCAAGCTGTACAGTTGATTCAAGCCGCACGGCTCGTACCGGCTGGGCATGAGGGTGATGTCGGCCCCGGCTTCGATCTGGTGCGCCAGCGTCTCGTCGAACCCGACGACCGCCGCCACCTTGTCGGGATGCGCGTCTGCCAGGTTCCTGAGGAACTGTTCGTACCGCTCTTCACCGGTCCCCAGAAACGCCAATTGGAGATCGCGACCCACGATCTCGTCGGCAGATTCGGTGATCAGGTCGAATCCCTTCTGGTCGGTCAGCCGAGAGATCATGCCCAGCAGCGGAATATCTCTGCGAACCGGGAGTCCCAACCGCTGCTGCAACTGCGCTTTGCAAGCGGCTTTCGCATCCGCGACGTTGTCGATGCGGTAGTTCTCGGCCAATGCAGGATCAGTAGCCGGGTTCCAGACTTCCGAGTCGATTCCGTTGAGAATGCCGAAGAGATCGTCCCGCCGGCCGTGAAAGACGCCGTGTAAACCACAGCCGAATTCGGCGGTCTGAATTTCCGAAGCATAGGTTGGGCTCACGGTGGTGAGCAGATCGGCAAACGTGATCCCGGTCTTCAGCAGGTTCAGGTGACCGAACGACTCCATCTGCCGCCAGTTGAAGTACTTCCAGTCCAAGCCGGTCAGCAGCATGTCCCAATGCCAGAATTTGCCCTGGAACGCCATGTTGTGAATAGTGAACACCGACGCCGTCTGTTCGAATCCCTGAAGGTTGCGGTACTCGATCTCCAAGAGCGCCGGGACCAGGCCGGTTTGCCAGTCGTTGGCGTGCACGATGTCGGGCCGCAGCACCAATCGACGGGCCGTTTCCATCACCGCCCGGCTGAAAAACACAAACCGCTCGCAGTTGTCCTTGTAGTCGGCCCCGTTTTCGTTGTAGAGGCTTTTGCGGTCGAAATAGTCTCTCTTGTCGATCAGCAGGACCGTCACGTTCGAAGCGGGCAATTCGGCCCACAACAGCCTGCCGCTGACCTGTTTGCTGCCGACGGGAACCTCGAAGGTTTGTCCACTGTCGGCAACCGGCGGACAGGTTGCACCCTGCTGCGCTGGAATCTGTGGGTAATGCGGCACGATGAGCCAGACGTGATGACCGGCCTGAGCCAGCGCTTTGGCCAAAGCCGGCACAACGTCAGCCAGGCCCCCCGTCTTGGAGAACGGGACTGCTTCGGAACTGGCCAGCAGAATCCTCATTCCAGCAGCCTATCGGAACCGGCACTGTTTGCCAACGTGTTCTGATGAGAATTATCGGCAGAATGCTTTCGCCCGCTTCACCCAATTCCCGAAACGGGGACTTCACGTTCAATCAATCCGTCTTTCATCAGAATGGTGCGTTTGGCGCGTCGGGCGATGTGCGGCTCGTGTGTGACCATGATGATGGTTCGGCCCTGTTGGTTCAGCCGTTCCAGAAGCTGCATGATCTCCTCTCCGGTTGTCGAGTCGAGGTTGCCGGTCGGTTCGTCGGCCAGAATGACCCGCGGCTCGTTGAGCAGCGCCCGGGCAATCGCCACGCGCTGCTGCTGGCCGCCGGAGAGCTGATACGGCCGATGGTCGAGCCGGTCGCCCAGACCGACCTCGACGGCCAGGTCGATGCAGCGGTTGGTGTCGCGGGACGTGATGGGGGGATATCCGCGGCGGTAATGCAGGGGGACTTGGATGTTTTCCAGCACGTTGTACTGCGGGATGAGATTGTAAGATTGAAAAATGAAGCCGATCATCTCGTTGCGAATCAGCGACAGTTGATCGTCGCTGTAGCTGGAGACGTCGTGTCCGAACAGAATATACCGCCCGCTGGTCGGACGATCCAGCGCGCCGAGCAGGTTGAGCAACGTGCTTTTGCCGCTTCCCGAGGCCCCCATGATGGCGACAAAATCACCGTCCGGGAATTCCGCCGTGACGCCCCGCAGCGCTTTCACGACGACCGTACCCAGATCGTAGTACTTGTGCAGGTCGATGACTTGGCTGGTTTGTTTCTGGCTCATGTGGTACCGGATTCGAGCATTCGTCATTCCTTCTGGTCAGTGGCTTTCCACAGATTCAACGTAAGGTGCGCCTGTCCCTGGTGATGCGCTTCATGCCAGGCAATCACCTGCAGGATCTGTCCGAACGACAAACCCCGCTCGGCCCAATGTTCGGGGATGGCGTCCAGATCGGCCTCGTCGAACATCGAGATCGTAGTCAACAGGTGCCCTCGGGAGTTGTCCAGGACGTCGTGGATTTCGTCGACGTTGGGGATGTCGTCATCGGGCGTGCTGCCGCCGCGAAACCGCCCAACGAGTGAAGGACAGCCGGGAGCGGTCCCCACCAGACGCTCGGTGGCGAAGAGCTCTTCGGTGATGCCAATGTGCATCAACTGCCATGCAACATGCGCCCGCCCCGGCGCCGGCCGCCATGAGAGCACGGCTTGCGGGTCCGCAAGCTGGGCGATCTCGTCGAGCGTTGCCAGGGTCCGCGCCCGATTGGTGTTCCACATGTCAGTGGTCACGCTGATCACGCTCATGACAGCAACCTTTTCGTCGAGTGAATTGGCGATGTGTCCAGAGAAGATTCATCATACAGATTTCATCGGATGCCGGGTATACTCTCTGATCATTTGGAGAGAAGCATCTCGTGGAAACATACGAGCAGGCAATTGAATTCCTTTTCGGCCGCATCAACTACGAGCGAGTCCACAGCAGCAGCTATTCAACGAACGACTTCAAGCTCGACCGGATGAGGCAGTTGTTGTCGCTGCTTTCGGACCCACAGGAGTCTGCACCGGTGGTGCACGTCGCGGGGACCAAGGGCAAAGGCTCGACCTCAGTCATGATCGCGGAGATGCTGTCGGCGGCTGGTTGTCGGGTCGGGCTGTTCACGTCGCCGCACGTCTGGAAATTCGAGGAACGGATGACGGTCGACGGTGTCCCGCCCAGCCCGGCGCGATTGGTCGAACTGGCCGAGCGGGTTGCCGGGCCGGTCTTGTCGATGGACCACTCGCCGGGACCGATGAAGCCGACCTATTTCGAAATCGCGACGGCAATGGCGTGGCTGTACTTTGTTGAGCAACAGGTCGAATTGGCCGTGCTCGAAGTCGGACTGGGCGGCCGTCTGGATGCGACCAACGTGTGCAACACCCAAGTCGCCGTGATCACTAACATCAGTCGCGATCATACAGCACTTTTGGGCGGCACCCTTTCGCAAATCGCCCGTGAAAAGGCCGGGATTATCAAGCCGGGTGTTCCGGTCGTCAGCGGTGTCAGCCAGGACGAAGCTCGCCGCGTCGTCGTGGAGATTTGCCGCCAGCGATCCGCAAAACTGATCGAGCTCGATCGGGACTGCCGCTACTGTTACCGTGCCGGCGGAAGGACGCAGCCGGGGGAACTTTCGGGCCGCCGCTTGGGACTTCACGATGCGCTGGACATTGAAACTCCGTGGCGTCGTTGGCCGGATGTGCCGATGCCTTTAGCGGGCGAGCATCAGGCAAGAAACGCAACCTTGGCGGTCAGTGTGGTTGATCTGCTGTCCGAACGCGGCCGACCCCGACCCCCGGAAGCCGTCTACAAAGGAATGGAGCGGGTGCGCTGGCCGCTGCGCATCGAAGTCGTTCGGAATAGGCCGACGGTCATTGTCGATGCGGCACACAATTGGGCCTCCATGACCGCCCTGCTGGATGTGATCAATTCGACCTTCGCGGCAGGTCGTAGAATTCTGGTGTTTGCGACGACGCAGGACAAGGACATTTCCGGACTGATGCGACAGTTGCTGCCGGAGTTCGACACGGTCATCCTGACGCAGTATTTGAACAATCCACGGGCCGTGCCTGTGGCGGAGCTCTACCGGACCGCCGCAGCAATTTCGGAGTATCCGGTGCACCTGGCGGCTGATCCGGCCGCCGCGTGGAAGCTTGCGTCGCGCTTTTCCGGGCCGGCCGATCTGGTGTGTGTCACCGGTTCCTTCTTCATTGCCGCCGAGATGCGGGACATCGTGATCGACGGCCCGCAGCAGCCCGGTGATGACCCTGAGACAACAGAGCAGACATCGACGCTCTGTTCCTGAGAACCTCCACGCGCCGGAATGTGGAAGCGCGAACGCGGCGAGTTGTTACGGCATGGGGGGGCCGAATGAGCCGCCCGGAACCATCGAGCTACGCCGCCTGGACTTGGAGCGGCGCGACTTTCGCAGCGGATTCTTGGCGCGCTCTCGAGGCGCAGGTCCACCCATCATCATTTCGTCGTAGCCGGCGGCTGCGCCCGCGCCGAACATCTCCTCGGCCATCGCGTCAAGGCCTCCTTCTCCGGCCTCTGCCGGCAAAGCCGCCTTCTCTTTGAGATGTGCGAAGCGCTCGTGCCAAGCCTCGACGCGCTTGATCGCGCGACTGTAAGCAATTTGATCGGAAGAATCGTCCAATGTGACGATCTCACCATACTTGTTCACCACCAAAGCCTGATCGCTGATGCCGAGGGACATGCCAAGCCGACCCTTCATCTCCTTCGTGAAGATCAGGTCCGGATGCAGGCTTTCTTTGACGATCGCCCCGTCCATCATGTCGACGAGAACATCGCCGGTCTTGAACTCGAAGGGCTCCTCCTCGAAGCTTTGCTTGATTGGATTGAGCACCAGCGTCTGGGTCGTTCCCCCGATACGTTGGCCGAACTGCGTTTTCAGTTCTTTGTTGACCGTCGTTCCCACGTCGGGGTCCCACTGAAAAACATTGATCGAGGCGCTGGGCATTTCGGGCCGTGCGAAAGGCGTCTCGACTCGCGACAGGTAGTATTCGACGTCCTTGGCGACGATCACGGGCGCAGTTGGCTCGCTCCACTGGGTTGTCCGGGTCTGGCCGTCGGCGATTTCTGGGCGCTGCAACTCTTCGACCGGCCGGTCGAAATTCGGATTTCTCAAAGTCAGCCGCACGCGATAACGGTAGGCGTTTCCCGGCTCGACGTCGAAGTCGAAATAACGAAACAACAGCAACCGGCCGATCGCGTTGGCGCGTTTCTGAAGGTCGTCCGCCAGAGCCTTCTCCAGTTGTTTGGCGTCACGGAAATGGCCAAATTGCTGCACATCGCCAAATTGCTGCACATCGCTGAATTGCTGTTGCATGAAAGCCTGTGCGTTGCTGCCCTGCAGGACGCGCCGCGACATTCTGCGAATGTTGTGCTGCTTCTCAGAGAACCCACCTCGTCTCACCGTTGGTTCTTGCTCGGCCCGTTCGCGCTCAAATTGTTCGATGATCTTCTGATTGATCAGCATCTCTCGCTTCATCTCTTCCTCAGAGAGCTGGAAATTCTCGAGGCGCGGATGTGTGGCCCGGCTGGCCCAGTAGCCAACGATCCGACTGGGAAGCGGCATCGTCATCACATCACTGATCACGCCACTCTCGACAACATCTGGATCGAAGGCTTCCACCTGGTCTAGAATGTCGGTGGCGACTTCTAAGCTGACCTTCTCCCACTCGCCTTTCCACGGGTCCGGACCCGCGACGGCGATTTGACGCTGCAGCTCGAAATTGACGATGTCAACCAGGTCCGCCACTTCGGAATCGAGATCGACGTTCAATGCCCTCTTCACGTTCTCGATTTGACGTTGCAGGGGAAACACCGCACGAATCGCCACGTAGCGAGCTCCGCGACCGTTCTGCATCCCCGTACCGCGGCCGGGCATTCCCGCCGCGCCGCCGCCAGTCATCGCTGCCGCGCCGCCGCCGGTCATCATCGCCTTGTATTCGGCGGAGCCTTCCGGTCCGCCCGGACCGCCAGGCGTTGCCGCGCCTGCGCCACTTGGGAAACCGGGACCGGCTCGGCGGGCGCCGCCTCGACGCACCGCGAGATCGGGGTCGAAGTCCTCCTCTTCCTCTGCGCCCTGTTTGCCTCGGGACCCGCGACTGCCCGGTCCATCAAATTCTGAACCGGGTTCGTCCGCACCGACCTCATCGGAATCATCAGCCGCCCCCTCCGGCCGCAGGGCCAAAATGACGCGTCCGGTGCTGGCCAGCGGGTCCTCGACGACATTCCACTTCGGTTCCTCAATCGGCTTTTGTTTGCGGTACAGCGGCCAGAACATCAGGGTGTTGTACTGAAACCTGGCTCCATCCAACGGCGACACCATTTTGTCGGCCCGATCGCGAATATCGGCGGCATTCTGGTATTTCTGTCGCTCCTCGTCCGGCCATTTGGAGGCAAGAATCGCTTGCCGGTTTTTTGTCACGTTGTGTTCCAACTCGGCGGGAGTCTTGTCGTACCCGGCCCAGCGGGCGCCGAACACGCAGCAGAGCGCCAGAAGCCCGACCAGGCTCAGCACGAACTTCTCAACGTGATTGATGAGCAACTCTTTATAGTTCATGCCTTTGAGTTTTGCGGTCAGATTGCTCATGTTCGGCTCCTAAAACGGCTGATCGGTCATTCCGGCTTCGTTTCGGTTCCCGGGTTGGGTTCGGTTGCCGTGTCGAGTTTGGCTTTCGTATCGGGTTCGGTTGCCGTGTCGGGTTTTTTCTCTGGCTCTGAAGTTGGCTGGTTTGGCTCATTCTCCGCCGGCTGTCCGTCAGTCATGGTTGCAGCCGGCTTTGTCCCGTCTTGTGCCGGCAGCGGTTTTGCGGGGGCCGCGTCTGCCGCCGGCTCCGGTGCGGGCTGATTCGCGTCTTGCGCGGGAGCAGCCTTTTCGGACGGTTGCCCTGTTGCCTGTTTTTGAGCCTTCGGCGGATCGTACATGGTCATCAGACCGGCCAACACCACCCGGGCCAGAAAAGGATCGGCCATGGCCGCGGCTACGGAGTTGCCGAGCATCCGGCCCCGGCCACCGGCCGCCCCACCGGCCGCGCCACGAAATTCAGCATCAGGTCCCTCGAATGCCGCGGCATCCATGGACTCCTCCGGCCCGCCGGCGGAGCGAAAGTCTTGCCTGGAGCCAAAACGCCCCGCCATTGGGTTCTGACGCTGATTCCGCGTCCCGCCGCCATCGTCGCGGTTCAGACTCGCCTGGTGAACGCGTTCGATTTGGACCGGCCACTTCGAGTTGGTCAGGTGAACCAACAGGTCCGGAAGCTTGCGATGGTCCATGACCACCGTGAGCTTGAATCCTCGCGTCTTGAAGGGCACCCCTTCCTCGTCGTCGACGTACCGTTTCAGCTTCTTGGCTTGAGCGCCTCCGGGACCCCCGGACATTTCATGAGGTTCAGCATCGGCGGGGTCCTCGGTACTAGTCGCTTGTCCCTCTGTCGCTCTGAGCGTTGCCGGCCCAAACACGTCTTCCAGTGGAAAATCGATGCCAGCGCTATTCCGGCCCGGTCCTCCTCGACCAAGGCCTCTGTTTCCCGCCCCCGAGTCTGAGTAGCCCGGCATCATCATCCCAGCAGACATGCCGGCTGCGCCCGGGCCCTCTCCCTTGCCCTTGCCTCCTGTGCCGCCTTCTTGATCCAGCGCGGAGCGGTCACCGCCCGCTAAGAGGATTTCCACGATCTCACGCACGGGAGACTCGGTGATCGTTGTCGACCCTTCATTCACCGCGGCAATCGACACGAGCAACTCTTTCAGCAGCCAAAGGTCTTCCTGCTCTTCCCACATCTCCTGCGAGGTTGGGGAGAAGAATTGCCAGCGGTCGGGAGAGACAGCCGGGATGGCGCCGTCGTCGAGAATGACTTTGCCTTGGTTGGTTTCCGGGTCGAACGGATCGACGATCTCGCGCAGCCGCTCGACCGCTTTGAAGTACACGTCTCGATAGGCCCCGCGAGCAACCAAGTCCTTGATTTCGCCAAGATAGGGTATGTCTCGCATCCGATGAGCGATCTCTTTCGGCCAGACCCGCAAACCGTGCTGGGTGCCCTGAAGCAGTTCGGCTGCCTCAGCCAATCGCATGCGTTCTTTGTCGTTGATTTTCTTCAGCTCCTTGGCAAAGGTGCTGTTTGGCGCCGAAGTCTTGGGAACTTCATTAAAGGTTTTAGTGATCTTCGCTTCCTGCTCGTCGATCTGGGCGATGAGTTGCCCGGTCCCCATCCACCAGCCGATGGTCGGCAACAGTAGCGCAATTGCGAAGAAGATCCAAAACTTGTGAGTGATCAGAGGCTGAAGTTTGTCCATGACTGGGCCTCACGCTTGGTGGTTGGTATGGAGTTTATTGAGATCGCTGAGTTCTGTGAATCTAACTTCCCGATGGACCCCTGTAGGGCGACGCTCCCGCTGGGCCGCGATTTCACATGAAAGCCCATGGGTGGCAACCCGTGGGTCCCGCCGGTTGCCACCGGCGGGCTTTGCCAGCCCGGCCACCGGCGGGCGTTGCCAGAGCCCGGCCAGGGCCGTCCCCTTTCCCCTTTCCGACAGTTGCTGCGAGGCTTCATGACGGTTCCTTACTGCGTTTGCGGCGCATTCTGATCCGCTTTGTTCTCGCCGTTTTTGCCGTTGCCACTGGTCGGCGCGGCGGCGTCTTTGGCCGGTTTGTTTGCTTGGCCCGCATCGCCGGGCACTTGTTCGGTCCGTTCGCTCTTGGGGATCGGACGCCAGGCGAACTGAATCGTAAAAGCTGACTCTGGGATCTTGATGACTTCCGGCTCCTTCTCGTCCCGCTTGTTGAGCCTGACTTGCATGCGACCGCGAATCCCAGCGCCTCGCTGGAACTTTCCTCTGGGACCAAAGCCGCGCGCGGCCGCTTCACCGCCCCCGAAACCGCGAGGTTGCCGGCGGCCGCGAGAGGTCTTCGGCTTCTTGCCGCTCGGGTAGTAGTCTCTCGTTGTGGGCAGCGGAGTATACGTGATCGTCGCGTGCGAAATTCCGATTTGACCGACCGGTACGGGCGAGCCGTCCTTGTGCTGAACCATCCAGGACTGCAAGTTCTTCAACAACGTTTTTTGCACCCAGAATGTGCCCCCGCCTGTTTCATCGCTCTTGTCTTCGTGGTGATGCAGCCCTTTCAGAGTAAAGACGTACCCCTTCCCGGTCGGTCCGTTCTTCTGATCGGACGCCGACATGAGTTCGATGTTCGCCACACGCAGCTTGTCGAACCAATTGGCCAGGTCCGTCTCGCGCTTGGCGGTGATGCTCGTCAACTTAATGCGGTTGCGTTTGGTGATGTCGGTTTCGTCTTGGTTGTCGTCAATATCGCGGGGCAGACATTCGTTGATGGCTTTGTAGACCTCGAGCCAGTATTCCCGGGCGTCAAGATTTCGGATCAGATTCTCTCCTTCGGCTTTGATTCTCTTGTTTTCACCGTCGGCGGCGCTCAAGGCGTCTTCGAATTTCTTGACCTCCGATTTGAAGTCATCGACCTTCTTAATGGCGCCGTCCCATCTCTTCTGGCTGACGGAACTCAAGACGTTGGAATAACCGGCCGCCGACAGGGAGAAACCGAACAGCAGCGTCGCCGCTGTGACCACCGCCCACGGTTTTTTTTGGCGGATCTTGCGAGCTGTGGCGATCTCCGGCGGCAGCAGCGTCGTGTGGATGCGGGTCAGGTCCAGCGCCTGCAAAGCCAGTCCGTAAGGGACGGCAAAGCTTAAGACGTTTTCCTGGAACAGCGGCGCGTTCAACACCGCATCTCCCACAAGCGCCTGATACGTATCGAGCCGTTCCACGCCATACTGCAGGTTTTGATGGAGAAACTTCTGCAGACCGGCCAGCTTGAAGCCGTTCCCCAGACCGATCACTTTGGTGATTCTCGCATCACGGTTTACGCTGGAGAAATACCCGATCGAACGCTGGATCTCCGAGACGTAATCGTTGAACACGGGCCGCAAGGCCTGGAACACCGCCCGCGGATCCGGCGAGCGGGTCGCGTTGCATTTCAGGTGCTCGGCCTTGGCGAAGGTGAGCTTCATTTCCTTGGTCAGCGCCCGCGTGAAGTGGTTTCCGCCGATGGGCACGTTGCGAATCCAAATCTTCTCGCCGTTGGAAACCAACAGCGTGGTGTTGTCGGCGCCCATGTCGAGCAGAATCACATACTCGTCCGCCGATTCGACCTCGTCGCCCAGACGCGCGCCCATCTGGTCATAGCTGAGAACGTTGTAAAGCGCCAGCGGCGCGATCTGAATCAGCTCGACCTCGACCTTCGCGTCGTTGAACGGTCTGAGCTGCTGCATCACCTGATCGCGTTTCATGGCGAACAGGCCGACCTCGGCCTCGAGCATGTAGCCGCTCTCTTCCACGCCGCTGCCGAGCGTCTGATAATCCCAGATCACGTCTTCCAGGGCGAACGGGATTTGCTGTCTGGCTTCGTACTTGACGATCTCAGCCACCTTGCGCGACTCCACGGGCGGCAACTGAATGAACCGCGCCAGCGCCGTCTGGCCCGGCACGCTGATGGCGATCGCATCCCCGGCAACCTCGTTGCGGGAGAGAAACTTCTCCAGCGCTTGTGGAATCAGCTCTTCCGGAATGGCGTCCGGCTGGCTTAGAATCTTCGGGTGGGGGACGTAGTCGAAGGCGACGGCGATCACCTGTTCGGCGGCGTCGGCGTATCGCAAGCGGAGCGCCTTCAAACCAGCCTGACCGATGTCGATGCCCCACACACCTCGGCTTTCAGCCATCGCTGCGATTCTCCTCGTCTCGATTTTGTAGTTGAGGATTGTTGACCAGACTTACCTAACAGTAAGCTACCACACGGTTTCTAGCGAAGTCAATACGAGACCGAGCCGGCCCGCATTCCGTTCACCAGCGCAAAGAAATGAAGAGAACTCTCCTAGTTCAGACGTCCGCTCGTTCCCATTGGTTCCTGAAAAGTCAATTTTCTGCGGTTTCAGTTGCTGCGGAAACAGACGACAAGACGCTATGATAGACGGCATCATTGAGTTGAGGGTTGAGAGTTGAGAGTCTAGAGATCAAGAAGAGCAGTTCTCTCAACTCTCGACTCTCAACCCTCAACTTTCTTCTGCCCCGGAGACCCAACCCCGATGTTCCGCGGTTAAGGTTTGGCACACCAATGACATACGACGATCTGGTGGTCTTGATCCCCAGCTATAGCCTGGACGATTTTCCCACGGAGCTGGGCGAGAAAGAGGCGGCCGGCCTGTTGAACGCCTTTGCCGTCGTCTGGCACCCGGCACTGTTGGCCGTTTCGGGAGTCATTCCGAGCTGGCATCGCGCCGACGAACCGCCGGACGATCTGGAAAACCGGCTGGTCATCGTGCCGAGCTGCTCCGACGAGTGGCTTCCCACGGGGTGGGTCGATCAGGCCCGCAGCGCAGGGGCGCTCGTGCTGGCCGGATACAGCGACCGGCAGGAGATGCTCGGCGCCGTGCTCGAAGGGTTGCATCAGGACGCTCAAGTCGATCCCGATCTCGTCGCCGATTTTCTGGCGCTCGGTTCCTGCTACCTGCAGATGGAACTGTTGACCCGGCACATGCACTACTACAGCAATGTCGACGAAGTCTATTTGCAGCGCGAGGCTATCGCCGCGGCCGAGGCGGCCGTCGCCGACGATGCCGCCGCCGCCAAGACGCATCTGCGGACCTGTTTCGAGGCGCTCACCGAGACGCGGGAACGTTTTTATCCCGTCGACTGTTACCTGATCGATCTCTGTCTGCTGATTCCGCGTTTGGCCGAGGAACACCTCGACAAAACGCTCGAGCGGCAGGGACCGGTCAATCTGTTGGTGACGGCGGCGGACCTCGAAGAGATTGCCGCTCAGAAGCCGGAAATCATCGACCGGCTGCGCGAGCGCTGGAGTGGCGGAACCGTGAATCTCATCGGTGGCGAACTGCGTGAGGGCCCGTTGCCGCTCTTGCCGCTGGAATCGGTGTTGTGGCAGTTTCGGCAGGGACAGGAAGTCTTTCAAAAACTGTTGGACCGCACGCCGAAAACCTGGGGCCGGCGACGCTACGGTTTCGCTACGCAATTGCCGCAGATTCTCAGCAAGTTCGGCTATCACGCGGCCCTGCACATCACCCTGGACGACGGAATCCATCCCGATGCCGAACAGAGCAAAATTCGCTGGGAGGGCTGCGACGGCACGGTGCTCGACGCGATGGCTCGCATTCCGCTGGCCGCCGATACCGCCGCCAGCTATCTCAGCTTCTCGCAGCGGATGGCCGAGTCGATGGAAACAGACCAGGTGGCGGCCGTCATCTTGGCCCACTGGCCGCAAGTGAAAGCCCCCTGGTTCGACGATCTACAGCGCATGGACAGCTATTCGCCGGCGCTGGGACGGTTCGTCTCTCTGGATGATTTTGTCGAGCAGACCGACGATCCCGGCCGTTTGTCGACGTTCGAGGAAAAGGAGTATCTCTCGCCGTTTCTGACTCAGGCGGTCGCCGGACGGCAGACGGATCCCATCAGCCGATATGCCAGTCATTTCTGGCGACGCAGCCGGTTCGACGCGGGGTGCTGGTATCGCTCGCTCGCCAGGCTGCTCACGGGAAAGCCCGTCGACGACGAGCGACAAACTGCCGCCGAGCAGACAATCGAACAGGCCGCGCCGGAGGGAACAGCCGAGGCGATCGAACGGGCCGAACGGCTGCTCGAGGAGTTCGTCCCCGACTCGGCCCGGCAGCTTGCCGACATGGTCCTCGCCGGCGCCGCTGACGAGCCGGGTTTTCTGCTGCTGAACTCGCTCTCGTTTCCGCGAAGGGTCTCGGTCGATCTGCCGACGGCTCTGGCGCCGCCGCAACTCGGCGGTGCGGTCAAGGCCGTCCAGTTCGACGGCACCCGCAAGAGCATCACCGTTGACGTTCCCGGGTCAGGTTTCGCCTGGATTCCCGCGGCGAGCGCGTCGGCTCCCATCACGCCGCCCTCCAGCGCGCTGCTGGCTGAGGAGAATTTGCTCCGCAACGAGTTCTTCGAGGTGCACGTCAACGACGTCACCGGCGGGATCCGGCAAATCAAAGGTTACGGCCGCAGTCCCAATCGGCTCAGCCAGCAGTTGGCGTTTCGATTTCCCCGCGAGCGAACCATCCTCGTCGGCGACGGAGAAGATGCCGAGGAAATCAAGACGTTCTATTCCGAAATGCGGTGCTTGACCTCAGAGATCACCTGCGACGGACCGGCCATGGGCGAGATCGTGACCACCGGCGAGATCGTCGATCAGAAGGATAACTCCCGTCTGGCCGGTTTCCGCAATACGTTTCGAGTCTGGCGCGGCCGGCCGGTCGTGGAGGTCGAGACCGAGCTCAACGTCGAGCGCATGCCCGACGGCGGTCCGTGGAGTAACTATTACGCGGCCCGATTCGCGTGGAACGACAGCACGGCCTCACTGACCCGCTCGGTGCTCGGGGGAGCACACGGTTTTCGGAGCGATCGGTTCGAAAGCTCCCACTATTTCGAAATCGCCGAAGGAGACCAGCGCACGACCATTCTCCACCCCGGCTTACCGTTCCATCGCAAGACCGGCATGCGAATGCTCGACACGCTGCTGATCACCGCCGGCGAGACCCGGCGGCAATTTCGATTCGTGATTGCCGTCGATCAGAGCTATCCGATTGAGGCGGCCCGCGACATGCTGACGCCGGTCGCCGTCGTTCCTACGCAAACCGGACCGCCGGCGGCGGGAAGCACCGGCTGGTTTTTCCATCTGGCTGAGAAGAACGTCCAGATCACTCGCGTACTCCCATTGGCGGACGAACCGCCGCGCGAACTGGAAACGTGGGAGGAACACGACTATGCCGAGCCGCCGCCGGGTGGTGGGTTCGCGCTCCGGCTGGTCGAGACCGAAGGCCGGCATCGGCAGGTGAAGCTGCGGTGCTTCAAGACGCCCACCTCTGCCAGGCAACGCGATTTTCAGGGACGAACGCTGATCGACTTGAACATCGAAGACGACGTGGTGCAAATCC
Source organism: uncultured Planctomycetaceae bacterium (assembly GCA_964530165.1). Taxonomy (GTDB): domain Bacteria; phylum Planctomycetota; class Planctomycetia; order Planctomycetales; family Planctomycetaceae; genus CAZGYE01. The sequence continues at coordinate 24,414 of CAZGYE010000004.1, read as the reverse complement.
ACATGACCGCCCACGAAATCGCGGACGTGGAACTCAGGTTTCGCGAAAGTTGAGAGTCGAGAGTTGACGGTGCGGGAGACAACGGAATTCCATTTAGCCGTGGAGCTTGCTCCGCGTGTCGCAGACGCGATTTGTCGCGATCGCGCCGGCCAAGGCCGGCGGCGAAATCTTCACTCTCAACTCTAGACCCTCAACCCTCAACTGAGAAAAGACAAATGATCGTCACGATTGACGGGCCGGCAGGGTCCGGCAAAAGCACGGCGGCCCGCGGCCTCGCGGCGAGGTTGGGCTTTCAGTTTCTCGATACCGGCGCCATGTACCGGGTCGTCGGGTTCGTGTGTTTGCAGCGGAAGGTCGATCTGAGCGACGAAGCGGCCGTCGCCGACGTCGCCCGGGACGTCGCAATCACGCTGGAGGACGACCGCGTTCTTGCCGACGGCGCCGACGTCACCGCCGCCATCCGCACGCCGGAAGTCACGCGGGCGGCTTCGGTCGTGGCGGCGGGCGCCGAGGTCCGCCGGGCGTTAGCCCGCCTACAACGCCGCGCGGCCCAGGGGCGGGACGTCGTCACCGAGGGCCGTGATCAGGGGACGGTCGTCTTCCCCGACGCCGAGTGTAAGTTCTACTTCACGGCCGATCCACGGGAACGAGCCGCCCGGCGCGGGCGTGAGCTTCAGGAACAAGGTCGCCATGTTTCGCTCGAGAAACTGGTCGCAGAGATCCGCGCCCGCGACCTGCGGGACGCCAACCGCGAAGTGGCCCCGCTCAAATGCGCCGCAGACGCCATCCGTGTTGACACCTCGCACCGCACCATCGACGAAGTGCTTGACCTGCTCGAAGAAACGGTTCGCAGAGAGCTGGCCGAACGCAAATGAGAATGGGCACTCGTGCGGTGTCTCGCGGTTCGTCCACGGGGAGCGACCGTACCGACGAACTCGAAGTCACATGATTCTTGCTCATCAACGTGTTGTCAGGAACCGAGCCAAAGCGCCAACCTCGCTTCGGCCGTTACGAGGATTGATTCACAGGCTCTGAGGACTGGCCGCTGACCGCTTTTCGATCAAAGCCGCGACAAGGACGGTCCGGCGGTGCGGTAGATTGCCTGCATCGGCGAGATGCGCACACCGTCGGCCGGCAACCGCGGCGTCTGCGCGTGATATTTGAACCGGAAGAGCGTCAGCCGCTTCTCTGCCGAGTGTTTGCGGCCGGTCTGTTCACTTTGTAGCACGACGTCAGCGGTCCCGATCTTGGCCAATTTTGCGCGTTTCTCGTATCTTGTAATGAGGTAGACTTCGTCACGGCGGATCCGTTCGTCCAGCACGAAGCTCAGGTTGTGCAGCGGTGTGGTGTTCTCGGCGAGATAGAACAGACAGAAGAAGCCGCGCAGTGGTTCGACTTTCATGTCGACCAGCAGTGTTTCGTCTGCGGGGACGAAGTTCTTCACCTGCTGGAGGAACGCGGCGTCGAACCGATGTCTGTCGGCATACATGCCGGCAAACCAGTGACCGAAACAATAGGCGACCCCCAGCGTGCCAAACAGGGTTCGGGCGGCCAGTCGGCTGTTCGGATGCAGCAACGCCCAAGACAGGGCGACCGTCGCAAACGGACAGACGACCAGGGCGGCCTTTGCCGCCCAACTCGGTCCGGGAATCTGCGACTGCAACAGCCAGATGGCCACGCAAATGGGAATTGCGGTGGTCAACAGGCTGGTGAACGGATTCCGCAGCAGCTTGGGCCAGGCCAGCATTCTCTCGCGGAGCCACACCAGGCCGAACGCCGAGAGCACCGCCCACGGAGCCAGCGCGTGCAGCAAATAGTGGTGGTGTTTGCCGTGAGCCAACGAAAACACAGCCGGCACCAACAGGGCCCAGCACCACAAGAACCGTTGGGGAGAGTATCGCTGGCCCAATGCTTTCTGCCGGGTGACCCACATTCCGAAGGGCACGATCAACGTCCACGGCGCCAGCATCCACAGAAGGTTCTGGGGGTAATACCAAATCGGCTCGGTGATGGCAGCGTAACTGCCGTCCAGCCGGCCGCCCAGATCGTACCACCACAGTTCCAGCACGTCGGGAAAGCGCCGATACGCGGCGATCGGCCAGGCCAGCATCACCGCCGCAAACGCCAGCCAACCCCACAGCCACACGTAACGCGAGATCCTTCGCACATCGGCGTTCCACAGCAGGAATCCCGCAATGGGAATCAGGACCATGGCGGTCCCAAACAAAAGCCCTTTGACCAGGTTCGTCATGCCCAACACGACGAAGAAGGCCAGCACCAGCCAGGACCTGCCGCCCAGAAAGCCGCCCCAAACGCCCCGGTTGGCGCGCAACTCGTCCCGCTGGCTCGCGAATTCGAGTCGTGTGAACAGGGCGATCGCTGCCGTGACGACGGCGCACAAAAAGATTTCGTCTTCGGCCAGCCAGGCGTAACGTGTCAGTTGACAGGTGGTGGCCATGATGAATCCGCTGAGCAACCCGATCGTCCGCCCAAACCAATAAGACGCCATCCAGGCGACCATCAGCACAATCGCGGTTCCCATGAGGGTCGGCCCGAGACGAACGATCCACAGCTCATCGCAGCGGCCGAACAAACTCGCCAGACTGACGGTGATCCATTGCGGCAACGGCGGACTTTCCAACCACGGCGCGCCCCCTTTCTTGGGAACGACCCAATCTCCGTCGGCCAGCATTTCGCGCGCCGATTGCGGCAAGACCGATTCGTGAACGCTCAACGGCCGCCCGCTGACCATCGAGATGCCGAAAAGAACCAGACAGAATACTGCCAGCAGCAGATAATCACGACGTCCCAAACGGGTCTCCATGTCCTGTTCTGACATACGTTAACTTCTCCTCGCTACGAATGCTCACGGCCCGGAACGTTCGCGACCCGCACGGGCCTGCCGTGTCGATGGATTCACTATCAACTCCGCGCGGACAAACGGATGATCCGACGCATCGGTCGCACGGTACTCGGCCCGCACACAGCGACACCCCCGCGTGATGATCCAGTCGATGCGCCGGGCGGTCACGCGGCCGTCGAGACCTTCGCCGACGGCATCGCTGACACCCGGCAGGGACAACAAACGTTTCAGATGCGGATCGTGCGCGGTGGTGTTGAGGTCGCCCATCAGGATGGCCGGTTCATCCAGCGACAGGAACAGGTCGATCACCGCCTGCAGTTGAGTCTCACGGTCGCGGACGCGATCGATGTGCACCGTCAGCACCTGCACCTTCTGCCCGCCGGCTTGAAAACCGGCCAACACCGCGCAGCGGTACTTGCGGGATTGAGTGGTCGGCAGCGGAATTCGGTGGAAGCCGGTCAGGGCGACTTTTGTCAAGAGCCCATTGCCGAAGTGATTGTGCCACCACCGCCGTTCGGTGGGCGCGAACAGCCAGGCCATGCCCGACTTCCGCCCCAGCTCGGCCGCCTGGTTCCGGCGACGCCCCAGCCAGTCACCATGCACCTCGTTCAGTCCGGCAAGATCGAGGTCCGCCAAACAGGCTGCAGTGCGGTCGAGATCGAAATGGCCGTCGCGGCCCTTGCCGCCGTGAATGTTGAAGGTTCCCACCCGGATCAACCGGCCCGGCAGCGACTCATGTTCCACGGCGCCCTGGAGGACCAGCGGCTCGGTCGGATCGGCCGGGACGCGGTTGGATCCGCACCAAACCACCAGACCGAATCCGCCAGCCAGCACCGACACGATCAGCCGCACGCGGGACGACCGGTGAGCACCGCGCCGATTCTCTTCGGCGATCTGTTGCGGTCTGGTCAGTTTCCGAACGACATCCATGTCGACCCCGTCATCCCATTCACCGAGTCTCAGCGTTCGCGGCGTGAAGTCGTCCACAAACCACGCGAACACGACTCGCGCGCGACGGGCGATTTCTATGCGATTGCGTAACAACCGTCAATCCAAATCGGTCTCGGCGCGAATTCGCACAACGCAGAAGGCCCGCCCCTTGCAGGCAAAGCACTTACATCAACCACTGGGGAAGTCGGGCGAGCCCGTGATCGAGTCAAGACTGTTTGCGTTTCTGCTGCAAGAGCCAGCGGTAGAGTTCGGGGTTGTTGTAGGTTTCGGTCCACGAATCGTGTCCCGCCTCGGGATAGACCGTCAGCCGGGCGTCGCCGCCGTTCTTCTTCAAAGCATCGACCATCTCCTGAGATCGCTGGATCGGCACCACGTGGTCTTTGGCCCCGTGGAAGACCCAGCAGGACAGGTGCGCGAAGCGCCTCGTCCAGTAGGTTTCACCACCCCCGCAGATCGGGACGACGGCTGCAAACCGCCTCGGGGCATACGCCGCCAGCGACCATGTTCCGAAGCCACCCATGCTCAGACCGGTCACGTAAATCCTGTCCTCGTCGACTTTGTATTTCCTGACGATCTCATCCAGCAGCGCATTGAGCTCCACCGGCTGCCACCAACGCTGTTCCCGACATTGGGGAGAGACGATGATGAAGGGAAACTCCCGGCCAGCTGCGACAAGTTTCGGCGGGCCGTGCTTCTTGACCAGATCCAGGTCGGTTCCCCGTTCGCCGGCACCGTGCAGAAACAGCATCAACGGCCAGGAGTCCTGTTGCTCGTAGTTTTGGGGCAGGTACAGCAGATAACCCATCTCGACCGGGACTTGGGTTTTCAGTTGCTGAGGAACCTGCTTTCCACTATTCGGTGGCTCATTTCCCTCGGCGGGACACGGTACACATGAACCTGCCAGGAGGCATGCACAGTAAATCGGCGTCAATCTCATGGTCTCGTCCTTCACAGAAAGAGAAGCGGCAAATGTTGGCAGCGACGCACGTTAGGGGAACCCATTGTAACCAAACTGCGACTCCTGTGCCGCACAGGAGCCGGTTTGGTCTCGGCCGCGGGCGGCAAAAAAGGCCCGCCGCGGCGATTCAATAGAGGGAGATAACCTCAACACAGACGCAAATTTCTGTCAGTTAAGGACTTGTGACAAGTTGACCGGATGGAGAATGCCGAGAATGGTCTATCCGTGAAATTGGAATTGCTGTTACAATGAGTGGTTCACTTCAGCATCTTCCGAATCCCACATCGGTTGTCTTCCGCACTTCAAGTCAGTTGCTTGCCGAACCTCACATCAGGAGGCCATCGCATGCGACAGCCAGCTCGTCCCGGCTGCCTCAAAGCAGCGCGATTTTTCGCGATGGCGACCGGGTTCTTGATCCTGATTGCCGGCGTTTCGAGCGTGAGACTGCTCGCGGCCGGCGAGCCGCGTCCGGCAGAGCCCGCGAGGCTCCACGGCCTGCTCTCCGGCGATGCCGACCGACGGTCCGGGAAGAACCAAGTTGGACAACAGGGCGACCAACGTCACATCCTCAAGCAGATGGTTTATCGCACCCATCGGCGAGAGCAGCGGGACCTCGGTCAGGCCGTTCGTGAACTGGAGGCCGGCAACATCGTCGAGGGGTTGGCGTATCTGCAACATCTGCTTGATCTGCCAGAAGACGGGTTTGTTTGGATCGACTCCCAACCGGGTCCGGCCAGCGTTCGCCGGGAGGCGTCACGGATTCTCGGTTCTCTGGATGCGGAGGACCTGGAACTTTACGAGGAGCTTTACGGTCCCGACGCCCGGCGGTTGCTGAGGGACGCCTGGCGGACGGGCGATCCGGCCCGATACCGCGAAATCCACCGCCGATTCTTTCACACGGCGGCAGGTTTTGCGGCCGGCAACTGGCTGGCAAGCCGCTCGTTGGATCATGGCCGATTCGCGTCGGCTGCGCGAATCTGGTCGCGTCTTTTTTCAGAGCCGGCTCACCAGAAGCGAGTCACGGCGACGTTATTACTGAAGGCAGCAGCGGCGTATCGCTTGAGCGGTCAGACGCAACGATCCGAGGCACTGCTGAAACGAATCGGTGAAGAGCATCTTCGCATCGCGGGTCGGCGGACAAGCCCGGAAGCTTGGCTGCGAGATCTCGTCGAAAGTCAAGAGCGGAGACTGGCGGCGGCCGACCGCCAACTACCAACTGACGACTGGCCTGTTGTGATGGGTGACACTCATCGCAACCGGTCGTCGAATGCGAGCACTGGGCATCTTCGACCGGTTTGGAGCGAGTCGTACTCACAAAAGCCGAACGGGTTGAGCGAGCAGCTTCTCGAGAGCTGGGAAGAGCAGCGACAACGGAGTTCCGGACCGTTTGCGGTTGCCAACTTTGCCATCGTCGTCGGCAACAGCGTGCTGGTGCGTGATTTCGAGGGCATCCGGGCTCTGGATTTGTCGACCGGGGAGACGGTTTGGTCCTATCAATGCGAGTCGTCGCTGGAAAAACTGGCGGCGGCGACCAGCAGCCTGACGGGAGCCTCCAATTTGGCAGCGTCCGGCTCGCTTGTCCTCGTGCAGCGGGCATACGTGTGGAATTCCACCATGGGCATGTTGGCCAGCGACGGGCAGCGCGTGTATGCCGTCGACGGGATGGACCTCGCTCTGATGAACTCACGTCGACAGCCCAGTTTCGACGTCAGACAAATCAGTGTTACCGGAGAACTTCAGCCGATCTCGCGGAAAATGAATCATCTGATTGCGCTGGAAATCGACACGCGGTCCTCAGACGGAGCCGTAAAAAAGCAGCCGGTCTGGTCGGTCGGCGGAGGACAGCCGATACCGGAATGGTTTGTCGGCATGGATGGCAACGGCGACGGCATCGTGACAGCCGACGAGTTTCGGGGACTGGCTGAGGAGTTCAAGAAGATTGACGTCAACAGCGACGGCGCCATCCATTGGTTGGAAGCGGAAGCCGCCGCCAGTACGGAGGACCGCAGCCAGACGCTGGCAGGCCATTTCTTCCTCGGCCCCCCTCTCCCGGTCGAAGGATGTTTGTACGCGGTCACTGAGTCGGATTGCCAACTGAATCTCGTCGCGCTGCGGTCCGAAACCGGTGAGCTGATGTGGTCGCAAGGCATCGGTTTTGTCGGGTTGCCGATCGACGTTGACACCGGGCGATACCCATTGTCCTGCTCGCCCACCTTTGCCGACGGTGTGGTTGTCTGTCCAACGCAATTGGGGATGCTGGTTGGAGTAGACGCGTTGACCGGTTCGCTGCTGTGGGCGCACTATTGTGGCGACGAGCCGCCTACGGCGCTGGGCCGGTCCCCGTATCTGGCGAGGTACTCGTACGGGCATCCGGGGTTTCCCAATCTGCCGCAGATCCGAAACCGCAAGATTGTCTACATGCCCCGCCACTCGAAGTTCATTCATTGCGTCGATCTTTTCACGGGGCGGCAAATCTGGAAAGCGGAACGCGAGAACCCGCTCGTCACGGGTCACTCCGGCGCAGGTGACGAGTACGTCGCCGCGGTAACCGACGAGGCTGTGATGATTGTCGGCGGTCAGCATTGCCGCGGGTTGTCTCTTTCCACGGGCGAAGAGCAGTGGTCGGCAAATCTCGGCATGCCGGCAGGGCGAGGCATTCAGATCGGCACAAAATACCTGCTGCCGTTGGAAGAAGGCCGCATCGCGACGCTGGATTTGTCCACCGGTCGAGAGGCCGGTTTTAGTCTGGTTCGCGCCAACGGCAATCCGGAGGCCGTTTCGCGTCTGGGCAACCTGGCCGCCGCCGGCAGCATGATTATCTCGGCCGGACTCGGGCAGATCACGGCTCTGCCGCAAGCAGATCAATTGCTCGCGCAAGTCCGGGACCGGCTGGCGAGCGATCCGGCGTCGATCAAGGACCTGTTGCTGGCTTCGGAGTTGGAACTGACGTTGGAGGATCTCGCTCCGGCGAAGTCGCATTTGACCGCTGCACTGGCCTTGACGATGGCCGACGAGCAGCGACGACGTGCAGAGACGTTCATGCGCGAACTGCTTTACCTCGAACTGCGCTCCCAGGGCGAGGATGAACGGGCGATCTTCGAGCAGTTGGATCGGTACGCCAAGACGCCGCCGGAACGAGGCCGGTATCTCATTCTGCGGGCGGAATCTCAGATGCGTCACCGCGACTTCCAGGGTATTCTGGAATCGACGAGCGAATTTGCCGAGCTTGATTTGAAGTCGCCGTTGCCGATGGCCGGCGATTCGGCACGTCTGGTTTCGGCGGCAAGTTGGGTTCCCAGCGTGATTGGCCGGGTACGGGACCAGTTCGGCGACGCCGAACTCAGAAGTATCAGCACGCAAGTCGACGTCGCGCAGCAGGCAGCGCTGGTGTCGGGCAGGATTGGCCGGCTGGAACAGTTTCTGGCGGTTTATGCCCGCTGGCCACAGGCCCTCGCAGTCCGCATGGAATTAGCGCAACGTCTGATCGACCGTGGCCGTTTCCAACAAGCCGAATTGCTGCTGTTGGAAAACCGCAGGTGCGGCGATCAACACACGGCCGCGGCCGCGACGGAGCGGCTGCTCTGCTTGTGGGATCGGCTCGGACTGCATCAGGAAGCGGCCGGTCTGCTCTTGGAGTTGGAGGAACAGTATGGCGACGTCAAGCTCAGCGACGGCAGAACCGGACGCCAGTACGTCGCCGAGTTTCCCTCGGAGCGATTGACCGCAGCAGCGTACCAGCGGACGAAGCCGCCCCGCTGGCAGGTTTCCCGCGTCAACATTTCCGAACAACGTTGGACTCACACTGATCCCAAACTGCAAGAGTCGTACCAACGAAATCGCGGCCGATTTTCCTCGCCGCTCTGCAGCCCGTTCCAATTGCTGTATCAGGGCACGAGCAGTTCGGGCAAACTGGCCGTCGTCGACAGACATTCGGGAGTGCTCGTCGGCAGCATTTCCATTCCAAAGCGGAACTCAAACCCGTCGTATTCGCGCAAGGCATACGTCGGACACTTCTTCCCGCTGGGCAGCCCCGCCGCGATGAACGGGATCTCACTGCTGGAACGCGACGAGGAAGAGCCTTTCTGGTCGAGTGTCCCAGAAAAGCGCCCTCAACAACAGGATGTGATGCGCGTCGGACCGGCCGGCCCGTCGTTTTGCACCTTTCAGGCCAGGTCGTACCTGGTGGTCGTCGATCCGGCCAGCGGCCGAATTCTCTGGCAGCGAACAGATCTCGATCCCCACAGCGGATTGAACAGCGATCGAAGCATTGGGCTCTTCGGCGACGAGGAAGTGCTGGTGGTCGTCTCGTCCGACCACACGACGTACACGGTCTATCGAACCGCAACCGGCGAACGACTGCGGCACGGAAAACTTGACATCGACTCGCGCCGGCCGCGCTACGCGTTCGGACGAAAGCTGTTTTACGTTCACACGTCGACGGTGGAGAAGCGTCTGCGTTGTTGGGATCCGTTGGAAGACCACATCGTGCTTGACGAACCGCTTTACGAGCCGCGGGACGGCCAGATCTTCACGGCGGCCACTCCCGACAACGAGCAGTTAGCCGTCATCCTGAAACCGGGCCGCATCAGGATCCTCGACGGCAAGACCGCCGCCACGCGCCTGGAACTGCGGATGGAGCCGGCCGAACTGGCCAACGCCAATTTGATGTGGGTGTTCCGCGATCACGCCCGGTACTACATCAATCTTCAGCGTCCCGTCACCGTTCCTCAATCGCCAAAATACAACTACTACGACAACCAGACGTATCTACCGGCCGCGCGCGTTCGGGGCGACGTGTATGCCGTTGATCGCAAGAGCGGCAAAATGCTCTGGAAGCGTGCGTTCCCGCAACGCTCCGTCATCCAGATGCCGCATTTTCGTTTGCCGTTTCTGATCACCGTGAGCCGACAAAGCTACCGGGACCCTCGAAAACGGAACCAACAGTCGCTGTTGGTGGAAGTCATCGACGCACAGACCGGCCAGACGATGGGAATCAAGGAGAACATCTTTCCCGATCGCATCCTGCAGCTCTGGTACGAGCGGGACCTCGGCCGGCTCGAACTGACCGGTCTGCAGACTCAAATTCGGCTGGACTTCGATCGTCCGCGCCAATGCTTGCTGCCGGACCAGGGACCGTTGTGAGAGAACTTTCGCCACCGAGTCGAATCACGACTCCGAGGTCGGCGGCGATTGACGGGCCAGAAACTCTCGCGCTTCCCAGATCGACTCCAGCACCCGATCGACGTGTCTCTCTTCCGTGAACGGGCTCATAATGTACGACTTCAGCGCGACGATCGGCTCGCCGTAATCGGTCTCGCGGTAGCAATCGGTCAGCGAGACAATCACGCCTTGGCCCTTGAGAGCCTCGGCGTGGATCCGCTCGAAGATGCGGCGGTTGTACTCGTTGTGGGCAAGCAGCAACTCGCGGTAGAGGGGGTCGCTTTGCTCTTGCTGGGGAACGTTGAATGTGTCGACACCGTCCGGATAGACGCGGAACAGCGTGACCGGCCCGAAATTGCCCCCGTTGAGCGCTGTCGTGCTGGCATGGGCTTCCAGGTGCTCGCGGAACACCTCGGCCATCGCGACCAGATGTCCCAACAGCGACCGCAGGCCGTTCTTTCCAAACAAGCGCAGGTTGGCCAACGCCGACATCGGACCGCCGCCGCTGCGTGTCGTCTCCAAAGTGTATTTGCCGGGATGATGTTGTCCCGATTGAAACAGGTAAGGCGTTGCTTCAGGCCGCCGCGAGATCAATTGCAAGTCATCCGCGTCGCAGGTCAGAAACGCGCTGGAAATGTAGGGCGCAAACCCGGTCTTGTGGAAGTCGATGCCCAGCGAGTCCGACAAACCGAGATGCCGGATGCGACGGGCGGTCCCCGCCAGCGCGCGAACGGTGCGGTGTCGGAATCCCAACGGGTTGGACTCGAAGTCGTAATCGTTGAAAACGCTCCACGCCCAGCCGATGACGGCATCGGCGTGGATGTGTGGCGTGTAATCCAGGTCGAACCGCTCGACGGCCGCATCGCGGATCTCGCGGATTGCCTCCAGATCGTCCAGCCCGAAGGCATCGGTTGTTCCCATGGTGGCAACAATGGCGGCAACCCGGCGGCCTTCCCCCAGAACATCATGCAGATGCGATTGGAGCAGACAAGGACGGATTTCGTTTTCGGGCGTCGTCGGCACGCGGATGACGTTGTCCTCGCCCAATCCGAGCCAACCGGCGACACTCCTACACGCATAGTGTGCCTGTTCGGAACAGAAAATCACCGCCGGCTCGCGCAAACCGGAACGGACCGTACCTGGGCAGGCCTTCTCCAGCCCGGTCTTCACCCCATACAACAACGTCCCGGTCCCGCCGAAGGTGAATAGCCCGCCGGCCCGGTCCGAATCGTAGCCGACCAGATCGGCCGACATGGCGATCGCTTCCACCTCGGCCACGGCCACCCGGCGGGACGATTCGTCGCTGCAAAGGTTCGGGTTGTAGAGGGAGGGCAACAGACCGCCAATGATGCTCGGAATCGTCGGCGAGGGGACCACGTTGATCTGCGAACGGGGATGCCCCCAGATGAACATCCCCGATAGGTACTCGACCAGTTCGGCGGAGACCTGTTCCAGCGTGCTGGGATCGTCGCCGATCCGCCGCTGCCGGGCCGCTTCGTAATCGAGCGCCTCCGGCTTGCCCAGAATCGGCGCCAGCGACTTCATCGCATCGACCTGATCCAGGACACGCAGGAACGAAAACACAAAATAGGCGTCGTGCATCCGGTCGGAGACTGGCTTCGGAAAAGCCTGCCTGAGCGACTCGACAATTTCTTGGTACGGTTCGGTCATGGGTCTGAGGATTGTTGCTTTGCAGATCAGTGGGGCCCGGACACTGTTTGCTCCACCGCTCATCATACTCGCAAGGTCACACCCGAAGAAACGCCGAGCGTCCCGAAATCCCGAACGGACGTTCCCATCTGCCGGTTGACCGGTCGCCAAGAGCTTGATACAAAGGAACCCAGTAGGGTCGCGCACCGGGGGCCGGTCACTGACGCCTCGCGATCATTTTCGAGAAAGAGGAAACCGCCGAACAATGGGACGTGTCGAACGCACTCGGGAGATCGCCCGCCGCCGCTCCCGCCGGACCAAACTGAAAAAGCTGCGGACCAAATACGCCCAGTCCAAGAAGGAGGGCGAAAAGGCCGCCATTGTGGCCAAGGCGCGCAAGATCAGCCCGTTCGCCCAGCTCGAAGACGAACAGGACTAGGCGAGCAACCAGTCGTTGAGATCGCATAGAGACACGGCCCGCAAGCGGGCCGGCTAAATACGATCACAAAACATCTCCCCACCACCATTTAGCCGGCTCGCTCGCGAGCCGTGTCACCGGATACCCGGAAACGGCACCACAAACGACCAGAACTGCCGCCGCTTGCCTTGTTTCACTGGGTTCTCCTCCACATATCGAATCGCCCGCCGAACATCTTGGTCGGAATTCAAGAACACGTTTCACCCACCTTCTCCCCACACCGGCCGTTTGTCAGCCGGCCATGTCGAATGCTGACGCACCGCCCGCGTGGCCGTCGACTTCAGATGGCCGACGATTGTGCGTATCGGCCGCTCATGCCGTCCGATGACGAGATGCACGTGCTCCGGCAACACCGAGCATGCGTGGAAGACATCCTGTCCCTCATCGCTGGCTTTTTGAAACGCACGGCCAACCGCCAATGCCTGCTCCCCTGTGAACGACACCGGCGGATACTTCAGCGCCCGTTTCGCGGCATTCCGCAATTCGCGGTCATGTTCCGCGTGCGCCACTGATTGCCGCGTTTGCACCATCTTCGGCGGCCCAAACTGGAACAGATCCCAACGCGCCACATGATCCGACCACGAACCCCGCGGATCTGTCGGCAACCAAAACCCGTACGTTCCGAAGATGCAGTGATACGCAAGCACCATCGCGTGGCAACCCTGTCAGAACAAACACGGCCCGCAAGCGGGCCGGCTAAATATTACCACAAGACATCTCCCCACCACCATTTAGCCGGCTCGCTCGCGAGCCGTGTCACGTATTCGAAGCGAGATACCGGAGTCGGTAACGGGACAGGACCTCATTGAAACCGCTCCTCACACGGTTTCGGCGCGTGCCTCGGCCGGTTCGTTGGTGAAGATGAAGCCGTCGGGGGCGGCATCGACGGTGATTTTGCTGCCTTCGGGGTATTCGCCGGAGAGGATTTCGTTGGCCAGGGCGTTTTGCAGGCGTTGTTGGATGACGCGTTTCAAGGGCCGGGCGCCGTAGACGGGGTCGTAGCCTTCCTCGGCGATCAGGTTGCGGGCCGCTTCGGAGACTTCCAGCTGGTAGCCGTTCTCTTCGAGCTGCCCGGCCAGGTGTTTGAGCTGCAGGCCGACGATCTCGCGCAGCTGGGGCTTGCCCAAGGGGTGGAACACGATCACTTCGTCGATGCGGTTCAGGAATTCGGGCAGGAACACTTGCTGCAGGGCCTCCATGCAGCGGTTGTGGATCGCGATGTCGTGCTCCTCGCCGGCCAGGTCCATGATAGTCTGGCTGCCGATGTTGGAGGTCATCACCACGATGGTGTTGGTGAAGTCGACGGTGCGGCCGTGGCTGTCTGTCAGCCGGCCGTCGTCTAAAAGCTGCAACAGGACGTTGAATACGTCGCGGTGGGCCTTCTCAATTTCGTCCAGAAGGAGCACGCAGTAGGGCTGGCGGCGGACCGCTTCGGTCAGCCGGCCCCCTTCTTCGTAGCCGACGTAGCCGGGCGGCGCGCCGATCAGCCGGGCCACCGAATGGCGTTCCATGAACTCGCTCATGTCGATGCGGACCATGTTCCGCTCGTCGTCGAAGAGGAACTCGGCCAAGGCTTTGGACAGCTCGGTCTTACCGACGCCGGTGGGGCCGAGGAAGATGAACGAGCCGATCGGCCGGTTGCGGTCCTGCAGGCCGGACCGGGACCGCCGGACGGCATTCGCGACCGCCTCGACCGCTTCCCGCTGATCGACCATCCGCTTGTGGATTTCGGTTTCCATCCGCAGCAGTTTTTCGCGTTCCCCGGCGAGCATCCGCGAGACGGGAATGCCGGTCCAGCTACTGACGACTTCAGCAATCTCCTCCGGGCCGACTTCTTGGCGTAACAGACGGGGCCTCTGGTCAGTTTCCGTTGCTGGCCCGTGTTCTTCGCGTTCCAGTCGGTTGCGAAGTTCTTTTCTTCGTTTGTCCAGTTCGAACAGTCGCTGAAAGTCCCCTTCCACGGGCTCTCCACTGGCCTGTTTCGCACGGATTGCCGCGTCGAGCTGGTTGAAATCCAGCTCGACCTGCTCCAACTGCTGGTGCACGTTTTGCACGTCTCCGAGCCCGAGTTTCTCGCCTTCCCACTGTTCCTTGAGGCTGGCGAGATGCTGATGGAGCTCGTCCATCTCCGAGTGGATTTCGGCAACCTGCTTTTCGGCGTGTTGCTCCTTCTCGTCGGCGAGCTGCCGCGCCGCGAGTTCCAAACGAGTGATGCGGCGCTGGACCTCGTCGATCTCGGTCGGAACGCTGTTGAGCTCCATGGCAATCCGACTCGCTGCCTCGTCGACGAGGTCGATTGCCTTGTCGGGCAGAAAACGATCGGCGATGTAACGATCCGACAGCCTGGCGGCACTCTCCAAAGCGGAGTCCTTGATTTTGATGTTGTGATGCCCTTCGTACCGCTCCTTCAATCCCCGCAGAATAGAGATGGTGTCCTCGACGTTCGGTTCTTGAACCAGCACCGGCTGGAAACGGCGTTCCAAGGCCGGGTCCTTCTCGACGTGTTTGCGATACTCGTCCAGCGTGGTGGCCCCGACGCAGTGCAGGTCGCCGCGGGCCAGGGCGGGTTTCAGCAGGTTCGAGGCGTCCATGGCCCCTTCGGCCGCACCGGCGCCGACGACCGTGTGCAGCTCGTCGATGAATAGAATCACCCGCCCGTCCGACTCGGTCACCTCGCGGAGGACCGCTTTCAACCGGTCTTCGAATTCGCCGCGATACTTTGCCCCGGCAATCAACGCTCCCATGTCGAGAGCAACGACTCGCTTGTCTTTGAGGGTCTGTGGAACGTCGCCCAACACGATCCGCTGCGCCAAGCCCTCGACAATGGCCGTCTTGCCGACCCCCGGCTCGCCGACAAGCACCGGATTGTTCTTCCGACGCCGCGAAAGGACCTGGATGACCCGGCGGATTTCGGCGTCGCGGCCGATGACTGGGTCGATCTTGCCCTGCCGGGCCAACTCAACCAAATCGCGGCCGTAGCGCTCCAGCGCCTGGTACTTGTCCTCCGGGTTCTGATCGACGACTTGCTGTCCGCCGCGAACCGCCTTGAGCGCGTGGAGAACGTCCGATTCCTCGACGCCGTTCAGTTCGAGCAGCCGGCCGGCCTGGTCGTCCACTTGTGTCAGTGCCAAGAGCAAATGCTCGGTCGAAACGAAGGCATCTTTCATCGACTCGGCCCGTTCCTGCGCTTTGTCGAACACCTGCATGGCGACCGGGCTGAGCGCCACCTGGAATCCGGCGCCGGAAACCTTCGGCAGCCGATCGAGCTCGCTGTCGAGCATCGCATGCAGTTGACCGACGTTCGCGCCGATCTTCTCCAGCAGCGGGTGCACGACGCCCTGCTGTTCGTCCAGAAGGGCCTTGAGAAGATGCAACGGCAACAACTGCTGGTGGCTGCGATCGGCCGCCAGGTGCTGGGCCGCTTGCACGGCCTCCTGGGCTTTGACGGTCAATTTGTCGAATCGGAAGGCCATTATTCCTTTTTCTCAAACTCCGCGTCGATCACGTCCTCGTCGGCAGACGCGCTCGCGGGAGCCTCCTGTGGCGAGCCGCCACCAGTGGCATCCGGAGCCGCCTGGGCCGCAGTCTCGTACATGTGCTTCGAGAGGGCATGCGTGGCCTGGGTCAGCTCCTCGACGGCACTGTTGATCGCCGCAACGTCCTCGCCCTTGGTCGCCTCGTTCACCTTGGAGATTGACGACTCGATTGCTGATTTGGACGCGTCGTCCAGCTTGTCGGCATGTTCCTTCATCAGCTTTTGGGTTTCGTAGACCAACCGCGAGGCGTTGTTCTGGGCCTCGGCCAATTCTCGGCGTTTTTTGTCCTCCTCGGCGTGTGCTTCGGCGTCTTTTTGCATGCTTTCGATTTCGGAATCGGAAAGTCCGCTCGACTCTTCAATGCGGACCGACTGCTCCTTTCCGGTCGCTTTGTCCTTGGCCGAGACGTTCAAGATGCCGTTGACGTCGATGTCGAAGGCGACCTCGATTTGCGGCAGCCCGCGCGGCGCCGGCGGAATGCCCTCCAGATTGAATTGACCGAGCAGCCGATTGTAGTTGGCCATCTGCCGTTCGCCCTGGAAAACACGGACGGTCACGGCGGTTTGGTTGTCGGCCGCGGTCGAAAAGATTTCCTTCTTGGTTGCCGGAATGGTTGTGTTCCGCTCGACGAGCACCGTCATGACGCCCCCTTCGGTTTCGATTCCCAAGGAGAGGGGCGTCACGTCGAGCAGCACGACGTCTTTGACGTCACCGGAGAGGATTCCACCCTGGATGGCGGCGCCGACCGAGACCACCTCGTCAGGATTAACGCCCTTGTGCGGCTCTTTGCCGAACATCTGCTTGACGAACTCCTGGACCTTCGGCACGCGCGTCGACCCTCCCACGAGCACAATTTCGTCGATCTCGGAAGGCTCCAGCTTGGCGTCTTTCAACGCGTTGCGGATCGGCTCACGACAACGTTCGACCAGCGGATCGATCAGCTTTTCGAAATCGGCGCGGGTCACATTGATCTGCAGGTGTTTGGCGCCGCTGCTGTCGGCAGTGATGAACGGCAGGTTGATGTCAGTCGTTTGCGAGGTCGACAACTCCTTCTTCGCCTTCTCTGCGGCTTCTCGCAGCCGCTGTAGCGCCATGGCATCCTGCCGCAGATCGATGCCCTGTTCCGACTGGAACCGGTCGGCGACGTAGTTGATCAGCTCTTCGTCAAAATCGTCGCCTCCCAGGTGAGTGTCTCCGTTGGTGCTCAAGACTTCGACCAGCTCGTCACCGACTTCGAGGATCGAAACGTCGAACGTTCCGCCACCGAAGTCGAAGACGACGATCTTCTCGTCCTTCTTCTTTTCCAGACCATACGCCAGCGCCGCCGCCGTCGGCTCGTTGATGATGCGGGCGACCTCCAAACCGGCAATCTGACCGGCGTCTTTGGTCGCTTGTCGCTGGGCATCGTTGAAGTAGGCCGGCACGGTGATCACCGCCTTGTTGATCTTGTGGCCGAGGTAGCTTTCGGCGGCCTCTTTCAACTTCCGCAGAATCAGCGCGGAGATCTCCGGCGGTGTGTACTCTTTGTCGCCGGCTTTGACCTTCACATAATCGCTCGGGCCGCCGACCACCGCGTAGGGAACGATCTTCTCTTCGGACTGGACTTCGTTGTGACGGCGTCCCATAAACCGCTTGATCGAGTAGACTGTGTTGTGCGGATTGGTCACGGCTTGACGTTTGGCCGGTTCTCCCACCAGCGTCTCACCTTTGTCGGTGAAAGCGACCACGCTTGGCGTAATTCGGTTGCCTTCCAGGTTGGCGATCACCTTCGACTCGCCTCCTTCCATGACCGAGACGACCGAGTTCGTGGTCCCCAAATCGATTCCGATCACCTTTTCGCCCTCAACCGCCATCACGATTCTCCTCTCTGCGATTTGTATTGCTGCAACGTCAACAGCGTTCTGCCTATGGTGTGGCAAAGAGCGTGCCAACGAAAAATGTGATCAAGTTGTTTATTGTAACGGTAATTCACTGAATATGTTACAACACACTTCGTTCGGCAGATCAAGACGAGCAGTGTCCCGGCCTGCCAAATTGACAACCCCCCCAACGTACCCACACTCTCAAGTAGATGCCACATTGACAGGGCTGAGCGCCTGTGAAACGACTTGACCGGTGGGGGTGGAGGTTTTTTTGGACGCTGGGGTGGTGAGTTGTTCTGGAGAGCACTTCTGTGGTGGTGTCTCGCGGTTCGTTCACGGGGGGCGACCGTCGCGGGGTTCCTGGGGCGGTACAGCGGGCGGGTGGGCGCTGCGCAGACTTCCCCTTTTGTCTGTCTGGAAGAAGGGCGCCGTCGCCCATCTTCATCACGGTGGCTTCGAGGTCGGTCATGCTGACACGGGCCTTGTGTTTCTCATCGAGCTTCTTTTTTGCTTCCGCTTCAGGCATCTGCGCCAGCGCCTCTTGCACGCGCTCGTGGCGTTCTTCGGCGGCGCGTTGGCAGTCGGCAGTCGTTACACTTGATTCAAAGCGTTTTCGATTTGTGTGACTGTTTCGCCAATGGCGGCGCCCAGGACCAAGTCGGCGATTGCGTCGATCGGCGTTGCGTCGCGGTTGATGATCACCCGCTTCGCGCGGTCATGTGGAGAGTCTGCGACATTCCGAGCGCGGATGCAAGCGCGCCTGTCCGAGAGAAAGAACAGGCCAACGAGATTCCCGAGTTGATCCTCATGAGTCTCTCGGCTTTTCCCGCTGAGGAGTGACGGGGGAGAATCTTGGCGTCACGTTTGGGTCGGACCGGCATCCCCATGCAACTGCTTTTTCGACGTGTCCGGCGCGAAAAGAATCACAAGCATGCCCAGCGCGTAGGCGAGGCTGGTCACGCTTCCGACTTTCGCATAGTCGCCGTCGTAGTGTCGGATGAGCGCACCGGCCGCCAGCACACCGGCCGCCGATATGATCCGGCCGAAATTGAACGTCACGCCCGATCCGGTCGCCCGGGCATGAGTCGGGAAGAGTTCCGGCAGATACAACGGTAACCAGCCGAAATAGACCGTTCCCACGAATCCCAGCAGAAACGCCCCGATCAGGAACAGCGTTCCATCTGCCGGCGTTAGAAATCGAAAGAGATAGCCGCTGGCCAAAAGGGATCCGAGACTGATGAGAAAATAGGTGGTTCGTCTGCCCAAGAGACTCGCGAGCAGGCCCCCGATCAAGCTGCCCAGCACCGCGCCGCCGGAACGGCTGATGACCGTTAGCCCTTTGAAGGCCGGGTCCGCCTTGCCGTACACCTGGTCCGCCCACGGAACGAGCCAAGCGGACGCCCCCCAACCGCCGACGAGGGGAACGGCCCCCAGGCAGATTCCGATGAGCGTCAGCCGCAACAGCGGCGGCCGAAAGACTTCGGCCACCGGCATGCGTTTCCCGGTCTGACTCCCGCTCGTCCGTTCGGCCAGCCAAGCGGGAGACTCGGGCACAAACGCCCACACGAACAGCCCGAGGAAGATCGGCAAGCCGCCGACCAGCATCACCCAACGCCAGTCGTTCGACGTAATCGGCCAGCGTTCACCGATCACACCAATCAGCACAAACCCCACATTCGCGGCCGAGCCGATCAGCCCCGCCAGCACCGGTCGAGAGACATCGGACCAGGCTTCCGAAACCAGCGAAACTCCGTTTGGCCACATCCCGCCGATGCCCATCGACGCCAGAAACCGCAACACCAGCAACTGCTCGGTGGTCTCGCTCAAGTAACTCACGCCAGTCAGCGCCGAGTACCACACGATGCTCAATGCCATCGCGTGAACGCGGCCGGCGCGGTCGCCGATCCATCCGAACACGGGTCCGCCAGTGGCCGCCCCCATCAGGAACGCACACGTGTACCACGCAAACCACTTCCCAACAAGACCTTCCGAAACCGCACCGAGAAAATCGATCGTCGCCGAGCGCGCGATCAAGGGAAACATGCCCATCAGCATCCCGGCAAACATCCAGCCGAGAAACGCCGTCGAAAGCACCAGGTACCGGCCCGTAAGCGACATTTCCAAAGAACCGGTCGGCGGCCCGGCGGATGAGGCAGTTCGCATGTTTCGTTTGAACCGTGATAATGATCTACGCGATGAAGACTAAGGCAGCCCGTTCAGCTTTCGCGTGACCCATTCGACCGTCAGCAGCGTGAAGAACACCAGCAGGACAAACCAGTGGTCCCAAAGCTCAATCTCGCGGCGAATGCTGCTCGACTCGGCCGGCTTGCGGAACAGGCCGGGCAGCTCGTGGATCTCGTCAGGCAGGAACAGACGGCCGTTGCTCTCCTCGGCCAGTCGAGTCAGCAGCTCGCGGTTGGAGCTGAGGTCGCTCAGTTCGAGTGTTTGGACTTCGTTCACGTAGAGCATCGTTTCGATATCATCCTTTCCGAGGTCGGCTCCGTCAACGACCAGCTTGACGCGGTACTCGCCGGCCGGCAGCGACACGGCCCGGGCTTCGTGAACCAGCGGGCGGTTTTTGTTCGGTCTCAGCTCCAGCGTGCTGAACGGTTTCGCCGCCGGCTGGTCGTCCCGGCGGAAGATCTCGGCCTTGGCCTTCAGTCGGGGAAACTTCCGCAGAAACTGTTGCGTCCAGCGGGCGCGGATGAGGGCGTCTTCGCCGACTTCCAGATCGCTGCGGTCGGGGCCGAATTTGACGAACTCATTGCCCGCAGCCGCTTTGTTCTCGGCCGCCCAGCGTCCCAACTGGCCCCAGAAACGGTGGTGATACTGGTCGCCCACCCGGTACCGCCAACGCCACGTACTGTCGATGCCGATCCACAACACCTGGCCAAACCCGTAATGCTGGTGCACGATGACGGCATTTCGCCGCTCGGCGTCGAGTGTCGGCCCTGCATCCGGCCCGACCGCATACGCGAAGACGGTGGCCCCCCGTTTCGCCTCGCCCAGCAAGCCCCACATGTGTCCGGGTAGAGAGGACCAGATCGAGCGGTTTACCTGCCGCTCGGCGTCGAAATTGAGCATCGGCTCCTGTTCACCATCCGGAGTGAGTCGAAGGTGAAAGCCGCGCTCGGTGGGAGACGCCCCAGCAGCCATGTCGGTGATGGTCACGGGGTGCAGCTCGGTCAGAGGCAGCAGCCTCTCGACGATCTCCGAGCGATACGCAAGCGGAAAATACCGCTTGCCGGCCACGAGCACCAGCGTGCCGCCCGACTCGGTCACGAACTTCTCCAGCAACTCCCATGTGGTCTGCGGCAAATTCTCTGGGGCAACATCGCCCAAAATCACGAGGTCCGCCTCTGCGAACGGGGAGTTCTCGAGATCGTCGGCATCGGCCGGCAGGTCCAATCGCCGCGGAAAAAACGGATTGGGCAAGACCCGCATGTAAGGCTGGCGGAAGACCACCTTCTGCACATCGACGCGCGTGTCTCGGCTGAGTGCGTTGTCGAGGAAGCGGAACTCCCAGCGAGCTTCCCCTTCGATCAAGAACACGTGAACCTGATCGTCGACAATGTTCACGCCGAATGATTTCTCGTTGTTGTCGTCGCGGGTTTCTCCCGGCCGGACGTCGGTGCGGATGGTGTACTCGTGCCGCCCGACCTCGCCGGCTTTCAACTCGAACTCCACCGTCGCCGTCGGGCCCTCAGGAGTGACCGACTTGCTGACGGGTTCTTCCCCCGCGCGCTCCAACACGACCGTGATCTCCTCGCCTGCGAATTGAGACGTGTTCAGCGTCGCCTTCAACAGCGGTTTGTCGCCTTTGAACACGGTGAACGGATAATCGAGCGACGCGATGGCCAAGTCCTTGGGCTTAAGCTCCGAGCCGAGCATCACCGGATATACGGGTGCCGAGACCGCCCCCAGCCGAGCTGCTTGAGGAACCGGATCGCCGGCGGCGTTGTTGCGGCCGTCGGTGAACAGGACCACGCCCATCAACGCCGACGATTCGGAATCCGTCCGCCAGTGGCGGTCCGTCCGCCAGTGGCGGTCCGTCTGGGCCGATGACAACGCCTGCCTGAGGTCCGTCACGCTCGACAATAAGCTCTGCGGCGGGTTGTCGATCGCCTGCCCGAGCGTCTGCGCATCGGCCGCTTGCGACTTACCGGCGAAGACGGCCAGCGCCACATTGCCTACGTCCTGGAGCGCCGGCAGCAGCGGAGAGGATGTGCGCATCAGCAGCCGTTGGGCGATCTCTCTTCGCGGTAGGCGATCGATCCCCTCGAAGACGCGATCGAGGTACTCGGTTCGAACCTGTTCGAGTTGCCGACGGCGTTCGGGATCGCTGGTTTCGCCGTCATCGACCCACTGTGGCTCGCGGCCTTCTTCAAGCGCTTTGATCCATCGGTCGATCCGGTCGTTGATGGCCGCGTTTCCGATCATCCCCAACGCCCGCGCCCAGCGCAGCTTCTCGGCCTTGCCGGCATGTTTGTCGGCAGTGCTCATGCTCTCGGAAAGGTCAACCGCCACCAGAATCCGCCCCGTCCGCTCCCGATCGAGCGTCCAACTGATCTTCGGCTGCAAGAGCGTCAGCAACAGCGCCGTCAGGACCGAGAACCGCAGCAGAAGCAATGTGTTCCCGACGCGTCGCGGCACCAGCTTCCGCTCGTAACGCAGCAGCATCACGATCAGCACCGTCGCCGTACCAACGGCCAGCAGGCAAAACACGAACCACCAGGTGGTTTGCAGGCCGTTAAAGATCAGTTGGCGTTTCAACATGAATAAAAACAGCGTTTAGAGTCAGCAGTCGTAAGTCGTCAAAGCTAAGAAAAGGGAACCACAGATAAACACAGATGAACACAGATTGGATTTCAATTTGCGATCCGTTTGATCTCGAGTTTTGGCTTTCCGAAATTGAGCAGCAGGCAAATCTTGAATCCAGTCGCTTTCAAGTAGTTCAGGCATTGTGCCATGTGAATGTCGTCAAGACTCTTGACAGCTTTCAATTCGACAAGAACAGTCTCATTCACGACGAGATCCGCAACATATTCGCCGACGACAATTCGGTCATAACAGACCGAGATGGCTTTCTGCTGTTCGACAGAGAGTCCCGCCTTCCGTAACTCATGTGCCAAGGAATTCTCGTAGACTTTTTCCAAGAAACCACTCCCAAGTGCATTACTGACCTTGAAAGCGCAGCCAATGATCCGCTCGGTCAGTTGGTTGATTTCATCTCTTTCTGTGTTCATTGTTGTCTCACGATGATTCTTGGTCCCTTGCGATTATATTCTGCAGTGTGAGTTCTTATCCGTGTTCATCTGTGTTTATCTGTGGTTCCTTCAGCGTGTCTCTCTTCTACCTGTTCCTCAACCACGGCGTGGCCCCCCTGGACCAGCCGGCGGGTCATCATGACTTCGCAGACAAGGACCGCCAGGAACAGCAACAACAGCAGAGACCACAACTCGGTGCGCGAGAGGTCGGTGAACATCTTCTGTTTCAGCTCGTCCAACGATTTGACAAACGTCAACCGGCCCCCTGTCGAGAGTAACGCCCGCTGGGTCTCATCGAGCGGCGTGAGGTCCGATTCACCGCGGTCGGAATTGACGACGAAATACTGGGTGCCGTCTCCGCTGTTGAGACCGGGTTGTTTCTCCTTCGGTCCGAAACGATAGACGCCCGGCAAACGGGTGTCATCCAGGCGAGCCAGCGGGTGGAGCTCGTCCCCGGCCGGTGTCGCCGGGAACTCGGTCTGGCCCGGTCCGAAAAACGCGTACCGGTCGATTGGCAAATCGGGTTCGACCGCCAGCAACAGCGACGCGCCCACGTCGACGTTCCGTGCCGTCTTTCCCGCGGCAAGACGAAAGACCAGCTCGTGCAGCAGCGCGACGTAATCGGGCTTGGCAGGCAGTGTGCTCCAATCGGCGTCGATGCTGGACGTCATCAACACCACGCCGCCTCGGCCGTAATTGTGAATCACCAGCAGTGGATCGCTCGTGCCCAGGCGCGCCGCGACAATTGGTGTGGTCACCTTCGGCCCAACGGGCTGGTCGTCAGGGGGTCGTTCTTCGCCGTCGGCCGGCTCATGCCCGTCTTTTTCCGTATCGACAGCCAACTTGACCTTCCACCACTGGCTGAATCGCGCCTCTGTCAAGCCGCCGTCGTTTTCGCGGCGGAAGCGAGTGAGCCAAGGCAGTTCGAGACTCGAATCGACCACCTGCACACCTTTGGGTACCGCGTCCGTGCCCTTTACGATCGACACCAACGACGCCGGCAACAACCCCCGCCCCGATCGATCGAGTTGCCGGTTGTAGCTCTCGGCGTCGACCTGATCGCCCAGGGCGATCAGCAGTCCACCGCCGCGCGCAACGAAATCCTTCACCGCCGCCGTCTGCGACTCGCTGAATCGTGGAACGTTCATCAGAAAGATCACCTCCGGAGAGTGCAACTGATCCGAACCGACCGCCATTGGCGGACCGAATTGGTCCCAAGGCACGACGGTTGCACGAACCCAGGGTGTTTTGTTTGAAGCGGCGGAGAGTGCCGCTTTGGCGAAAAACGTTTCGCTCCGGGCCGGGTCCAGATTTGGATCGCCGTCGACGAGCAGCACGGGCAAGGCGGCGGCGACCGAGAACGCTTGATCGGCCCGGTTGTCGCCGGGCAGATTGTCTTCGTCGAGAACGACGCTCACCAGGTGCGAGCCGACAGAGGAGAAGCGGTGCTCGAATTCGACGGTCGCTTCGCCGTCCGGCTGTAAGCGGATGTTCAGGGTTTTCTCGCTGAGGCGTTGCCCGTCGACCTCGAAATACACTCGGCGGCTGATGGATGGCTGTCCGCCAATGGATGTCTGTCCGCCAATGGCGGTCTGGTTGCCAATGGCGGTCTGGTTGCCAATGGCGGTCTGGTTGCCAATGGCGGTCTGGTTGCCAATGGCGGTCTGGTTGCCAATGGCGGTCTGGTTG
>CAZGYE010000003.1:0-57169 GCA_964530165.1 uncultured Planctomycetaceae bacterium | reverse complement strand
TTGCCGGGACGGCCCGCAGGGTGCTACGCACAAATTGGACCTGTCCCCTTTTTCGAGCAGTTCGAAGCGCTCCGCGGCCGGGGAGCAATCGGGACGATCGCAGGGCGGCAGGTGCTCGTCGGTAATTTAAGACTGATGGAAGATCACGGCGTCGACTCCGCGGACTTCGCGGACAAGGCGGATGCGCTCGCTGGGGCGGGAAAAACGCCGGTGTTCGTCGCCGAGAACGGCCGCTTACTGGGACTGTTGGCCGTTGCCGACCCGGTCAAAGAGACATCCGTCGATGCCGTCATGGAGCTCAAACGCTTGGGGCTGGAAGTCCTCATGGTCACCGGCGACCACGAGCGTACGGCTCGGGCCGTGGCCGAAGCGGTCGGCATCGACCGTGTGTTCGCCCAGGTCCTGCCCCACGAGAAGGCCGAGACCGTCAAGAGATTGCAGCAGAGCGGCAAGATCGTCGCCATGGTGGGCGACGGCATCAACGACGCCCCGGCCCTGGCGCAGGCCGACGTCGGGTTTGCCGTCGGGACCGGAACAGACATTGCCATCGAAGCCAGCGACGTCACGCTCTTCGGCAGCGACTTGCACGGCGTGTTGGCGGCGGTTGCGCTGTCCCGCCGGTGCATGCGGACTGTCAAGCAGAATCTGTTTTTCGCGTTCGTTTATAACTCGCTCTCGGTTCCGATCGCCGCCGGAGTGCTCTATCCTATCTGGAACGTTCTCTTGCCTCCGATGTTCGCCGCCGCGGCGATGGCGGCCAGTAGTGTCTCGGTCGTGACGAACAGTTTGCGGCTGCGGAAGTTTCAGGTGAGGGGAAACGCCTAATAAAAAGAATGGTGAGCGGCCGGCGTAAGCCGGCTGTTCCGACAATCAGGGGGCGAACGTCCTGTTGAAAAACGCTTGTAGTGACCGCATTCATGCGGTCTTTCCTGGGATGGTCAGTGACAACGGTCTGTTCTCTATTGGGGGGTTATTGGATGCGATTCATCATGTTGTTCGGCTGTGGAGCGTTCGTATGTTTGACTGCATGCTCGAAACCGACGTCGCCTCAGCCGGAACCTCAACCTCAGGGCGGCTCGGCTGCGTTTCGGCCCTCCGCCGACTTCTCCGCCTCCGCTGCCGTGGCCGAGACAACGCCCAATGACGGCGCCCGCTCGGATACGCGGGAACCACCGCGGCTTCTTTCTAGGGAACAGATTGAAGCCGGCTGGATCAGCCTATTCGACGGCCACACCTTGTTCGGTTGGAAACCGAACCGCGAGACCACCAACTGGTCGATCCAGGATGGTGTCGTTACGGCCGATGCGGGCGATCCGGGACTGTTGATGACCACCATCGAGATCGCCGACTACGAGCTGATGTGTGACGTCCGCCTGGAGAAAGGCGGCAATAGCGGCATTTTCCTGCGGACCGTGTTCGACCCCAAGGACGCGAGCAAAGATTGCTACGAGTTGAATGTCTGCGATTCGCATGCGGAATTCCCGACCGGCAGCCTCGTCGGCCGCAAGAAGGTTGAAAAGAAGATCGTCAGCGACGGCCAGTGGAACACGTTTCACGTTCGTCTGGAGGGTGCGCGGATCGAGGTGGAGTTGAACGGCGAAGTCGTGATGGACCTGACCGATACCTCGGACGCGATTCGCCGGGTCGGCCACGTCGGGTTGCAGATGAACAGTGGAAAGGTCGAGTTCCGCAACGTCATGCTGCGGCCGTTGGGGATGAAGCCCATCTTCAACGGAAAGGACCTGGACGGCTGGCGCGAGGTGCCCGGGTCGAAGAGCAAGTTCGAAGTCGTCGATGGAGCCATCCACGTGACCCACGGCACCGGCTTTCTGGAAACGGTGGAAACGTGGGACGACTTTGTCCTGCGGGCCGACGTGAAGGTCAACGGCACGCATCTCAACAGCGGCATTTTCTTCCGCGCCAAGCCGGGGACGGAGGAAGCCCCGTCTCACGGCTATGAGATGCAGATTCACAACGGCACCGTCGACGGCGACCGGACAAAACCGGAGAACTCCGGCACCGGAGCGATCTTTCGCCGCGCGAAAGCTCGGCGGGTCGTCGGCGACGATCACCAATGGCAGACCACCGTGCTGATCGCGCACGGGCCGCATTTTGCCACGTGGGTGAACGGCTACCAGGTCGTCGACTGGACCGACACCCGCGAGCCGGACGAAAATCCGCGGAAAGGCCGACGTTCCAAAGCGGGACATCTCAGTCTCCAGGGACACGATCCCACGACCGACCTGGATTTCAAGAACTTGCGAATTGCCTCGTTTCCGAAACAATGATTATGGCGACCAAACGAAAAGTTGGACCTTTCGAGCTCCAGCAGAAGCTTGGTGTGGGGGGGATGGGCATCGTGTACTTGGCCACCTACACCAAGACGGGGCAAAAGGTGGCTCTGAAGGTCCTTTCGCCGACGCTCTCGGCCGAGAAGCAGCTATTGAGGCGGTTCGAGCGGGAAATCGACATTCTGAAGAAGCTGCGGCATCCGCACATCGTGCAGTATTACGGCGGGGGAAAACACGGCGAACAGCGGTATTACGCCATGGAATTGATGCCCGGCGGCTCGGTCGAACAATTGATCAAGCAAAGGGGGCGTTTGTCCTGGGAGCAGGTGATCGAATTTGGCTTGCAGATCTGCGAGGCTCTGGAATACGCTCATCATCACGCCATCATCCACCGCGACCTCAAACCGGCCAACCTGTTCCTGGACAAGTCGGGTCAATTGAAGCTGGGCGATTTCGGCATCGCCCGCGACACGCAGGCCACCGCGCTGACCTCGGCCGGCAAGACGGTCGGCACGTATGCGTACATGGCTCCCGAACAGATTGTCGGCAAGCCTCCCGTCTCGCCCAAAACCGACCTCTACGCGCTGGGCTGTGTGATGTTCGAGATGTTGACCGGCAAGCCCCCATTTCTGGCCGAGACCCATGCCGAGATGCTCTATCAGCACGTCGAGAATGAACCGCCGCGGGTCACCGCCACGGCCATCGACTGCCCCATCTGGCTCGAATCGATCGTCATGCAGCTCCTGGAAAAGGACCCCGAAGACCGCTATTTCGATGCATTGGCCGTCCATACCGCGCTCGTGGAGATCGGCGAGAAGGTTGCCGCCCAGTCAAGCGTCTCTCGTCAGACGGCCGTCGGCGGTCCCACCGCCATTGTGATCGACGAAGATCGGGCGGAGCTGAAGAAGCTGCTCGGCAAGAAGAAGAGAAAGAAGAAAAAGAAAAAAACGGGTCCGTTTTACGAGCGGGCCTGGTTTTTGGCCGCGTGTTTATTGCTCCTGGTGGGCGCTCTCACCTGGGCACTGTGGCCTTTGAGCGAAGAGGAACTCTTTGCCAGGGCGCAGCCGTTGATGGAAACTGGCGACGTCGCCCAATGGCGAACCGCCCGCGAGAAATATCTCGACCCGTATCTGAAACGTTTCCCCGAGGGCAAGCATGCCGCTCAGGTCGAGGACTACGTCGAGCGCATCGAAATGGACAAGACTCTACGGCGAGCGGAGAAGACTGCATCGTCGAATCGCGAACCGAAGTCGACGCCCGAGCGATTGCTCGTCGAAGCCATCCGGGCCGAAAACGCAAGCGATCGGATTCTGGCGCTCGTCAAGTACCGTACCCTGATCAGTCTTGTCGGAGCTGAGAATAGCAAACAGGACCAACTCTATTTGAAGATTGCCAAACGAAGGATCGTAGAGGTCCAGCAAACCGGCAGCCACAACGAACTGCGATTCGTGAATGATGTTCTGCGAAGGGCGGAAAAACACATCAGAAACGGCGAACGAATGAAGGCCGACGAGCTCTGGAGTGCAGTGATCAGCGAATATGGCGAGAAACGGGAATTCGAACGGCAGGTCGACTACGCCCGCAAACGCCGCAATGGGGAGGACGTCGAACCGATCGACTTCTCAGAACCCCAACCGGCGCAGAACGCCAACGGGTCGGACACTCCAGACGGCGAAAAGACCGATACCGAGTAAATCAAGATGGGCGAAAAAGTCAAGCTCCCGAAGAAGCTGGTCTGGGCGGTTGTTGTTCTCAGCGTCTTGCCGTTGGTGCTGAAGCTGGTGGGAGTCGATTTCTCGGCCGGCGGCGCCCCAACCGATCCGGAAGAAGCGGCGCGGCTGCTGTTGTCCAATCGACCCGCGCTGCTCCTGTCGAGGCAGCTCTCCGGCACTCTTCTTCACACTCTGCTGGAATGGAGCGCGTTCTCGATTGCGTTCTTCACGGCCGTATTTGCATTCTTTCACTACTCGATCGGGCGGGACGTCACGACGCCGGTCATCGGGACGGCCCTGTTTTTCTCCGGGATGATCGACGCCTTTCACATACTGGCCGCCGACGGCCTGATTGGACCCGGCAATGCCGGGCTGATTGGACCCGGCAATGCCGGGCTGATTGGACTCGGCAATGCCGGGCTGATTGGATTCGGCAATGCCGGGCTGATTGGATTCGGCAATGCCGGGCTGATTGGAAGTGTCGCCGGCAGCGACCGGTTTATTCCGTTCACATGGGTCCTCTCGCGGACGTTCAACGTCTGCATCTTGATCGCCGGTACGGCCCCGTTTCTCTGGAAGGCTCGGGCAGAGACGCCGCGGCGGGCATCGCCGGTTCGGTACATTTTGCTCGTCGGTGTTCTGTTCGGTGTGATGGCCTATTCGATCGTCCACATTTGCGCCGTCAGCCCGCTGCCGCAAGCCGTCTTTGGAGACGCGATCGTGCCCCGACCGTGGGACTGCGTCCCGCTGGTCTTGTACCTGTTTGCCGGCGGCGTCATCTTCCCCCGCTTTCACCGCATGCAGCCGAGCCTGTTTTCGCACGGGCTGATCGTGAGCGTCATCCCGCACGTTGCCGCGCAGGCTCACGCAGCGTTCGGGTCGAGGGCGCTGTTCGATGCCGACTTCAACATCTCGCACGGTCTGAAGATCGTCGCTTACCTGGTACCGCTGGCCGGACTGATTCTCGACTACGTGCGCGCCTACCAGACCGAAGCGACGCTGCGCGCCACACAGGAGCAACTGCGCGTGGCGCGAGACATTCAACAGGGACTGTTTCCGCAAACACCGCCGAAGGCCGCCGGATTCGATTTGGCCGGCGCCTCGACTCCGGCCGAGGCGGTCGGCGGCGATTACTTCGACTACGTTCCCATGCAAGAGGGGCGGCTGGGCGTCGTCGTCGCAGACGTCAGCGGTCACGAACTCGGCGCAGCCATCCTCATGGCCCAAACGCGGGCCTATCTGCGCGCATTGGCGCAAAGGGACGGCGATGTCGGCCAAATCGTCACTCAGCTCAACCGGTTTCTGCTCCAAGACGTCCGGGATCGGATGTTCGTCAGCCTGTTCTTCCTGCGTCTCGATCTGACGAAGGGTTCTTTCGTCTACTCCGCCGCCGGTCACGAAGGACATCTGCTCAAGGCGAGCGGCATAACCAGCACGCTCGAGAGCCTCAGCCCTTTGCTCGGCGTCCTCGACGAAGGAACCGTCTGCTGCGGACCGGAAACGGCCTTCGAGCCAGGAGACGTGCTGCTGCTGGTCACCGACGGCATCATCGAAGCCGAGTCACGCGACGGTCGACAGTTCGGAATCGAGCGGACACTGGAGATCGTCTCGAGGAACCGCGACAAGACTTCGCGTGAGATCGTCGAGATACTCTTTCAAGCGGTCAGAAAATTCCGCCGGCGCGCCCCCCAAAAAGACGACCTGACGGTCGTCGTGCTGAAACGGCTCGTCGAAGTGACCACGCCCTGAGAACACCCTGTTCCTGGCATCGCGCGGAGCAAGCTCCGCGGCTAAATCGACTTGGGGCGATCCAGGTTCAGAAGCAGCGGTGTGGTGCACACACTAAATGTTGACCCAGTCGGCGTCGAACGCGAACGCTTCGTCCTGTTCTTCGATGGGGTCGTTGATGGTGTCGTTGCCGTCGTTGCCGGCAACGGTGTCGATGCCGCCTTGTCCGTTGACCAGGTCGTCTCCGCCGCCACCCAGGGCGATGTCTGTTCCGGCGCCTCCTTTGAGCGAGTCGTTGTCTTCTCCGCCAATCAGTGTGTCTGCACCACCGTTTCCGTTGAGTTTGTCGTCGCCGGTCATGCCGGAGAGTCCGTCGTCGCCGTTGCCGCCACTCATCAAATCGTTGCCCGCGCCACCGTTGAGAGTATCGTTGCCGGCCTGACCCTTGAGCGTATCGTCGCCGTCGCCGCCGATGAGGAAGTCGTCGCCGCTGCCGCCGAACAGCGAATCGATGCCGTTTCCACCGTCGAGGGTGTCGGCGCCGCCGCTGCCGTCGAGATGATCGTCTCCGGAGACGCCCAAAAGTTGGTCGTCACCGCCGCCGCCGTCGAGGGAGTCGTTGCCGACGCCGCCGTCGAGGGAGTCGTTGCCCCCTTCGCCTGCGAGGGAATCTTCCGCGCCGCCTCCTTTGAGCGTGTCGTTTCCGTCGCCGCCGAAGAGGGTGTCCGCGGCGCCATGCCCCTTCGCAGAGTCGTCGCCCGAGCCGCCGTAGATGAGGTCCGTCCCACCGCCGCCGAAGAGGGTGTCGTTGCCGTCGCCGCCTGCGAGGGTGTCGTTGCCTTTTCGTCCGTTGAGTTTGTCGTCGCCGTCGCCGCCGACGAGCGAATCGGCCGCCCGACCGCTTGAGAGCGTGTCGTTGCCCAGTCCGCCGATCAACGTCACGGGGCCGGTGAAAAGGTCGGTATCGATGTCGTTGTCCCCGCCGCCTCCGGTCAGACGTGCCGAGCTGATTCGCACCAGTCTATCGTTGCCCAGACCGGTCATCTGAACGTTTGACAGGACGAGATCGACGTCCCCCGATTCGATCAGCCTGTTGCTGCCGCTCCAGCCGTCGACAGAATCGTTTCCTAAGCCGCCGGTGAGCACGTCGTTGCCGGCGGCGCCCAACAGTGTGTCGTTCCCCGCGCCGCCGTCCAACGTGGCATCGCCCGAGAAAGCAAAGGCCAGGATCGTGTTGTCGCTCGACCCGCCGGAGAGCTCCGCTTGTTCAATGCTGCTCAAAAGATCGGTGCCAACGCCCGTCAACTGTGCGTCGGACAGTGTGAAATCGGCGTCTGCCGACTCGACGATCCGATCGACGCCGGATTCGCCGAGCAGATGATCGTTGCCGGCTGCGCCCCAGAGCGTATCATCGCCGCCGCCGCCTGAGAGCACATCGTCGCCGCTGCCGCCGGTGAGCCTATCGTCACCCGCACCACCCCAGGCCTTGAGCGGTTTCGGAATGTCGGAGGCGTCGACGGTATCGTTTCCGCCGTGGCTGCGTACTCGCAATTCGTTGACGTCTGGGTCGGCGTAGCTGGTCACGTCACCGTTCAAATTGACGTCGATGCTGCCCGGCGTAATGAGGGCGGTGTCGTCGTCGTCGCTGCCGTGAATGAAGATGTCGCCGCCGGGGGGATGGTAGACACCGACGAAGGCGACTGTGTTGTCTTCACCCGTGGGGTCGACGTCGGTCTCGTCGACGGCGAGATCGGCATCAGCGACGGCCAGGATGTTGTAGTCGTCGTCGGTCTCGGCGGCGCCCGCTCCCGGCAGCGCGACTTCGCCCGCACCACCGCCGATGGGGAACGTCTTGGTGTGCACGCCCACCGTGAGATCGCCCGGGTCGCTGATCGTCACCGTGCCGAGCAATGCATCGCCGGCGTCGAACACGGTGTCGCCCGATCGATACAAATTGATGTCGAACGGATCGACGCTCGCCGTCACGATCTCGTAGGTCAGGCTCAACGTCGTCGCGCCGTCAGCCGTGGCTCCCTGCATGAGGATGTCGGGTCCGACGAGAATCGGGATGGTCTGGTCGTCGGTCGGTCCGCCGGCGGCGGCCCGCACACTGACCGAGATCTCTAGAATGCCCTGGAAACCGTTCAGCGGCGTGACGGTGACTTCGCCCGTCCCGCTGTCGAGAGAAATCGTGTGATCGCTGTTGTTCGGCGGCCCGGCGGTAAAGGCGACGGCGTCGCCTTCCACGTCTCTCGGTGAAAGAGTGAAGGTCACCGGCGTGTCGATGTCGGTCCGGATCTCCGGGACATCCTCCAAATACGGATTGCTGTTGACGGTGTCCGGTTCGACGGTGACGTGAAACGTGCGCGAGGTGGAATTGCCGTCTTCGTCGGTCACGCTGACCCTCACGTCGGTTTCGCCTGAGGCGCCCTCGGCCGCGCTGAGCTGCAACACGCCGTTTTCCGTGTCGACGAAGATCTCAACCGACTCCATGCGGACGTTATTTAAGGGGCGGTCGCCCGCGTCGGTGGGAACGTTGCTGATCGCTTCCCGGACGTCTTCTCCCACGGTGAGTAGGCCGAAGATGGAATGGTTGAAATCGAGCCAGCGGGTGGGAGCTTCGGTAATGAAGAACTGGGAATCGTTGGTGTCGTCGGTCGTTTTGGCCATCGAGAGCAGGCCGCCACGATTGTGCTGCAAATCGACGTTGAACTGGTCGTCGAAGTTGCCCAATGTCGAGCCGCCCGAGCCGGTGCCGGTCGGATCGCCGCCCTGAATCATGAAACCGTCGATGACTCGGTGAAAGAGAACGCCGTCGTAGAAGCCGCTCTCGGCCAACGAGATGATGTGATCGGTTGCACGCTCGACGCGGTCCTCGAATAACTCGAACGTCATCGTGCCAAAGTTTTCCACGGTGATCCGCATGCTGCGGTTGCCGTCGGGAATCAAGGTGGAAACGAGCGGATCGTCGCTGCTGGCGGTGAAGGTCAGCACCTGGCCGTCTGCATCGGAAGCGTTCAACGGGATCAAAAGCGGAGAGCCGGAAGAGAGGGTGACGTCCTGGATCACTTCGAGCGCCGGCGAAGCGCTCAACAACGTTCGGTCCTCCAGCAACTCGGCTGATTGGGGGGCGAGGGTTCGACGGGTTCTGCGACGAGGGTTGGCCGAGCGTCTACGGGGCCAAAGGGCAAAGTGGCCAAGGAGCAAAGGGACAAAGGGGCCAAGGGACTGTGGCGAATGTCCTCCAGCCTTTGTGCCTCTGTGCCTTTGTGCCTTCTTTTCGCTGGATGTGACACGCATGCGAGGAGACCTTGTTTTGACCACTCGGACTGGTGTGGGTGTTTTTCAAGGGGTGGCTAGACATCTATAGAAGTCGCTCTGCGGGGCAGGGAAAGTTGAGGGAATCTCTCTGATTTTCCAGTTGTTTTGAAAAAGTCGGATGTATCGACAAAAGTAGTTGTTCTGTTTGTGACGATGAAGGGGAGCAGCGTGTTCGCTCCACACGTGGTTGACAGCATTGATGTGTGTACAGGTTCCCTTTCGATCGTGACCGCTTGCCTGTGAGAGTGGCCAGAGGAAAAGACATGCAGAACGAGGCAAAAGGCAAAAAGCAAAAGGAAGAAGCAAGACAGAGGGGTAAAGTGGAAAAGTGGCAGAGGGACAGAGTGGCAGAGGGACAGAGAGATAGAGGGACAGAGGGACAGAGAGACAGAGGGGCAAATGGACAGAGGGACAGAGGGATAGAGAGGCAAAGGGGCAAAGGGGCAAAGAAGCTGTGGCGAATGTCCTCCAGCCTCTGTGCCTCTGTGCCTCTGTGCCTTTGTGCCTTTGTGCCTTTGTGCCTTTGTGCCTTTTTCCTTGTGCTGGCAAGCCCGTTGCCGGCCCAAGAGCCGGCGGAAACCGACGAAGCCTTGCCGTTCACCGAGAATTACTCCGGCGCGATGCTGCTCAACTCATACGGGACGCAGTTGCGTGTCACTCACTCGACGGGCGACGCGGTCGGCCGTGACGATTCGATCAGCAGCCTCGAAATGTTTCACTCGATTCCCACCGGCAGCGACGTCTGGTTCTACGATTTGCGGATGCTGGTGAACAACAACGGTGACGTCGGAGGCAACGTGGGGATCGGCGCTCGCCGTCTGGTCGACGAGTGGGACCGCATCTTCGGAGCGAGTTTCTGGTACGACGGCGACGACACCCACCGCAATGTGTTCCATCAGTTGGGCGTCAGCCTGGAGACGTACGGCGAAGACTGGGACGCGCGGCTGAACGTTTACATCCCCATTGGCGACGACGAAAAAACGTTCGCTTACTCGTCGCCGATCGGGCGGTTTGAGGGAAACAACTTGCTGTTTGACCGCACTCGATTCGATGAAGCGGCGATGACCGGTCTGGACGCTGAAATTGGCGTGCCGCTCGGCGGCTCGCTGGGCGAGGCGTATAACATTCGCGCCTATGCGGGGTTGTATCACTTCGCGGCGGACAACGGGCCGGATAGACTGGGTGTCAGCGGCCGCCTGGAAGGTCGTGTGCGACCCGATTTGGGCCTGCGGCTCTCGATCACCAACGATGACGAATTCGATACGAACGTTTCCTTCGATGTCGTTTGGTATCTGCCCGGCGGCCGCCGGACGAATGACATCGCCCCCACCAGGACCGTTCCTGATCGTCTGGAGGAGCGTGTCTATCGAAACTACACCGTCGTCGTCACCGAAACGGCGACTCCTGAAACGGTCCTGGCCACCGATCCGCTCACCGGGCTGCCGATCTCGGTCGTCCACGTCGGCAGTGACGCCTCACCCGGTGGAGACGGAACCGCTGAGAATCCGTTCCAGTTGCTATCCGAAGCTCAAGCGGGCTCCGGAGCGGGCGCGATCATTTTCGCTCACGCCGACAGCGTCTTCGACGCGGAGCAAATCACGCTGCAAAACCGGCAGCAGTTCTTGGGTGAAGGCATCGACCAGGCGGTCACAACCCGCGAGTTCGGCAGCATCCTGCTGCCTCGCGCGACTGCGGGAACCAATTTGCCCCAGATCACTGGTGCGCCGAGCTTTGCCGTCGCCCTGGCCGACGACGCCCGGGTCGCCGGCTTCGAGATCAGCGACGCCAGCGGCGCTGCGATTTACGCAAACGGCGTCGCCGGCAGCGTGCGGGTCGGACAGAACACCATTAACAGCTCGACCGGTCCGGGCGTGAACCTCGTGGGGAGCACGGCGAGCTTCACGTTTGAGGGGACTTTGATCAACGGCGACGGCAGCGGCGACGGCTTTGCGATTGCAGGCGGCGCCCCGACCGTCAGTTTCGACGGCGACATCAGCAATCAGAACGGCGGCCGGGCGATCTCGGTGACCAATACCACGGGTGGCTCGGTTGATTTCACCGGTACGGTGGTCGATCGTTCCAGTCTGGGCATCCTGGTCGACGGCGCTGCCGGCGACGTCTCAATAGCCGGCTCCGACATCAGAAACTCCAACGGCACCGGTATCGACGTCCGCAACAGTTCGGGCGCCCTCACCTTTGACGGCGTGCGGATCAGAAACTCGGCGGGCGACGGAATCACTCTGACGAACAACACTGGAATCCTCACCTTCACCGATCTCGATCTCCGGAACAACAGCAGCCGGGGCATCTTTGCCAGCAACAGCGGCACGGTGAACTTCACCGGCAGCAACAGCGTCGACTCGACGGGTGGGAGCGGCATCGACATCACTCTGACGACGGTGGATGCCACGTTCGACTCGCTGAGTGTCGCCAGCAGTCCGGGCGCCGCGCTGAGCCTCAACAACGTGGACGGAACGTTTACGGTCACCGGGGCGACGACCATCGGCAGCGCGGGCGGTGCCGGCGTCTCGGTGCAGAATTCCGGCGCCGAAGTTCTCTTGGGCCATCTCGCCGTGGACGGGGCCAGCGACGGTATCTTGCTCAGCAGCAACACGGGCGGCTTCACTCTCGGGGCGGACGGAACGGCCAGCGGCGACGGCGGCACGATTTCCAACGTGACCTCAAACGGCGTCAGCATGACGGATGCGGCGAACGTCTCGCTGGGCTTCCTCGACGTCGATGCCACCTCAGGCAACAGCGGCATCAAGATCGGCACGACGGGTGCGGACGACTCGACGATTAAACTGACCGGCGTTCGTATTCTCGGTGCGGCGAATGAGGGCGTCGAGCTGAACGCCGACGGCACGGGAACGCTCAAGGCAACCATTACCGACAGCAGCTCGACGGCGGTCAACGACGCCCTGAATGCCGCCACGAGCGCGGCCGGTGGTTCACTGGAATTGGCCCTATCGGGCACGACCCTCAGCTCGAGCGATCGGGCCGGCGCGAACATCGACGGCTCCTTCGGCGGGACGCTCTGGATTACCGATTTCTCGAATAACACGGTGCTCGGCAATACCACGGGGAGCGGCGGCATGCTGGTTGATACGGCCGTCTTCGACGCCGATACGCAGACCCCCGGCATCCAACAGGTCGCCGGCGGGGACACGACCATCGGCACCGTGGTCAATCGCGTGACGGGTGATGGGCTGCGGCTTGAAAAGGTCACGGGCGATCTGGCCTTCGGAGACCTCAACATCGCCAACGACGGCGGCACCGGGCTGTTCGTCCGCAACCTTGGCCCAGCCACCTTCGACCTGAGGAACACCGGCGGAGTGGTCGACACCACCGATGGAACGGCAATCGACATCGACCCGGTCACACTCAACTCGACATTCAGCAGCATCGCCTCGACCAACAGCGCCGGCTACGGAGTCCTGCTCGACTCTGTCGACGGGAGCTTCACCGTGACCGGAGCCACCACGATCACGGGCGCCGCCAGCGCAGGCATCCGAATTGCCAACGTCACCGACGCGGGCGCGACGTTCCACTTCGGCGCCGTGGACATTACCGACGGCAACGACTATGGAATCGAGATCGACGACGTGGCCGGCACGCTGACCTTCGCGGACACCACCATCGGGGCGCCACAGGGAGGCGTCAACTCTGGAATTCAGATGGTAGGCTCCTCCGCGGCCGTCACGTTCGACAACCTCGACATTACCGACGGCGGTGTCGAACTGCTGAACAGCACGGGCAGCTTCACGGCAGGCGGCGGGTCGATCGACAACAGTATCGGCCGCGCGATCGACATCACGCTGGGCAGCGTCGATGCCACCTTCACCGACATGACCATTTCCAACAGCGCCGGCGCCCCCGCCGTGAACGTCAATATGGTTTCCGGTGGCAACCTGCTGCTGGAGAACAACAGCATCACCGCCACTGGGGCTGAAGGCGTTAGCGTGAACCATTCCGGTACGGGAACGTTCTCGATCACGGCCAGCGGCAACACCATCACCTCGACGGGTGACAGCTTCAATGCCGTGGTGTCCAATGCTTTCGGCTCGCTGGGCTTGAATCTCAACAACAACGACGCCAGCGGCGCGTACAACCTCAACAATACAGCCGGCACGTTCCAACTGGGCGGGACGTTGGGTCAAGGCCAGACGTTCACGAATGACGACAACGGCAACGTTGCGAACAACGGCAACACCACTAACAGCGGCGCCCCGACGGTCGTTCCGACTGGGGACATCGAGATCGTCGATCCCAGCTCGATTCCCACGCCGTAGTGGGGCAGGCTTTCCAGCCTGCCATTGGTGATCGGCAGGGTGGAAAGCCTGCCATTGGTGATCGGCAGGGTGGAAAGCCTGCCATTGGTGATCGGCAGGGTGGAAAGCCTGCCATTGGTGATCGGCAGGCTGGAAAGCCTGCCATTGGTGATCGGCAGGCTGGAAAGCCTGCCCCACACTCACTGACCGTCAATTCAAAGTTGGCAGACCACTAACGCTTCTGGTTGGAGCCGGCGTCCGAAATGCGGTCCGGTGGTGGAGCTGGCGGATTTGACTTGAGCTGTTCGGCGACTTCGGCGGTGATGTCCACGGCCGGCTCGAACGTGAGCACAAAGCCGTCGTTCTTGGGCACCACGATGCTCAAGCCCCTGACCCGCGCGATCTTGCGGGCTACCGGCTTGACGTCTTCGCGGAATTGAGCGATCAGCTCGGCCCGATACGCGACAAGGTCGTTCTGTGCTTTCCGTCGCGCCTGGTTGAGACGGGCGGCAATCTGTGCCTGCAGCCGTCGCGTCTGATCTTCGCTGAATGGCGTGTCGATTTCCTGTTGCTGCTGGTCGTATTTGGCCTTGAGGGACGATTGAAGTGCACTGAGTTGCTGATTCAGCGAATCCTTTTTCCGCCCAATGGCCTCCTTAATCTTGGCGTCACGTCCGAGCTCCCGGGCGACTTGGTCCAGGTCGACAATCGCGAGGCCTCCAGAACCGTTCTTCTCGGAATCCGAGCCGCAGCCGGCCACACAAACCAGCGCCCCATAAACGACGATCGTCGCAAGTCCTA
Source organism: uncultured Planctomycetaceae bacterium (assembly GCA_964530165.1). Taxonomy (GTDB): domain Bacteria; phylum Planctomycetota; class Planctomycetia; order Planctomycetales; family Planctomycetaceae; genus CAZGYE01. The sequence continues at coordinate 43,045 of CAZGYE010000003.1, read as the reverse complement.
TCTGTCGCATGAGTTGCGCCCTCGCATTCAAGAATCGATTCACCCGTCCGCCGAGCGGGCGGAAAAATAGAGGAAAACGCGAAATGAATCCAGTCCAGTGTGATACCCAAACCGACAACTTGTTGTCGCGATCCACTGGTTGCATGGCATGCCCAGCGACGACAAGTCGTCGGTTTGGGTTTCTAGGAATGATCCAGGACAACATCCCCGTCAACGTTTTTTCGACGTGTGGTCAAGCGAAAGGCGGACTTTCAAACTGATTGCGGCAACTGGTACGGCTTGCGCCGGGAGCGGTCCAGATACGTGTTGGCTTCGGTGTCATCCGGGAAGGTTTCTTTGACCGGGTCCCAACGCAGGCGGCGACCCAGCCGGCGGGCAATGTTGCCCAAATGGCAGACGGTGGCCGAACGGTGGCCGATCTCGACGTCGGCAACCGGCTTCTCACGTTTCTTGATGCAGTCCAGCCAGTTCTGCATGTGATGATCGCTCTTGTAGAGGCGGATGTCGGAGTCCGTGATCGGTTGCTTGACCAGCTCCGGCGGGTTCGAGGTGACACGGCCGCGAAAGATCTCGATCTTCCCCTTGTTCCCGATGAAGATCCCACCGCCGGGGTTCCCGTTGTCCAGTTTCAGGATCGTGTCCTCCTCGTAGCGGTAGAAGATCATGGGACTGTCGCAGGCCTTGTCGCCTCGACCTCTGGAGTCGGGAGCGGTGTAGGTCGGCGGGTTGAACTTGCCGCCTTCCGTCCAGACTTCGACGGGCCCGCTCTCGTCCATCCCCAAGGCCCACTGGATTTGATCCAGGCCGTGACTGCCCCAGCCGGTCATTTCGCCACCCGAGTACGGACGGAACGAGATCCAGCCGGGCTTCGCCCGCGGAGCGTACAGGTCGGCGTGGAACGGCACCGCCTCCGTCGGGCCGCACCACATGTCCCAGTCCAGCCCGTCGGGGACTTTCTGTCCCGGCAAGGCGCACTCCCAGGGGCTGGGATAATTGTGGCCGACGACCGTGCGCACTTTTCCGATCCGTCCGTTGCGGACCAGCTCGCATCCCAGGCGGTTGGCCGCCATCGACCGCTGCTGACTGCCGGTCTGAAACACCCGCTTGTACTTGCGGACCGCCTGGACCATCAGCCGTCCTTCGCGGATCGTCAACGTCATCGGTTTCTCGGCGTAAATGTCTTTGCCGGCCTGGCAGGCGTGGATGCAAACCAAAGCCCGCCAGTGATCGGGGGTGGCGGTGATGATCGCATCCACGTCCTTCCGCTCCAATAGCTTGCGGTAGTCCTGGTAGGCGTCCGCGCTGAGCGATGCGGCCATTTGCTCAGCCCGCCGGAGATTCACGTCGGCCACCGCCACGACTTGGGCGTCCTTGAGACCGCTTGCCCTGCGAATCAGACCACCACCCCGACGCCCCACGCCGATCCCAGCAATTCCGATGCGATCATTGGCCCCGGGGCGGCCCTCGGCGGCCAAGACGCCGGAGGGAATCAGGGACGGCGCCGTCGCGCCCAGCGCACCGAGCATCGCTCCACGGCGCAAGAACCCTCTTCGCGAAATCCTCGTCAAGTGAGTCATGTCTGGCCCCTTTCTGCATGGAGTCTGACGCAAGCCTGGTTTATTGGATTCCAGCCGCGGGTGGACACCCGCGGATATTCATCCGCGGCTAACCGTCGATGACGACACAACCAAACTGGACGTCAATAATAAACTGGAGATCAATAAGTTTACATGGCCAGGGAGATCGCTTACAAGCGGCGTGGCCGTGATGAGGCGGAAATCAGGCCGTTTGCCTGGGCGACAAAGGGATTGGCGATTGACGATTGAGAGTTGCGTGCCATTTTCAATTGGCAATCGTCAATCTGATTGGAGGGATTTCTTTGTGTGAGCAATCCGGTTCAGCGTGGCATGCTGTTTCGCGGAAAGTGCGACGCAAAGCTCGCAGCCGACACGGTAACCGTGCTCGCCGGCTGGTTCCGACCAGATGACTTCCGCGGTGAGATTGAAACAACGGTTCTTGCCGTCGCGGACTTCAATGAGCAGCTTTTCGGACGTTTGAAGCTGCTCTTCCAGCAGAAGGCGAACACCGGTGGGAGAGGCGTCGAGCAGTTCGCCGCCGAGAATCTCATCGGCAGACGTGCCGGCTCGTAGGAAACGAATCCGGGCTTCCGACGGCTCTCGCGTCGCGTCGCGTCGGTCGGCGGTACGCCGCTCAGGATAGCGACGGCGAGGGAGAGGACTGCGGCGATTGGTCATGGACGTGTGATCCCTCTGCGATGCACTCGGAAAGAAGCGACCCGGCCAGCCGTTTTCAACATGCCTACCAGTTACTTAGGTCGCCGAATCGGGTGTGTCAAACCGCTGCGCCGGCGCAGCGCGCTGGAAGCAGAGCGCACGACGACAACTGGTCCGGTCTTGTCGGATTTGCCAATTCCAGCATCGTGGGGCAAGCTTTCTAGCCTGCCGATCGGCAATGGCAGGCTAGAAAGCCTGCCCCACACTTACCGCCGAGCCGCAATGCTACAGAGCGAGCTTCTTGTTCATCGGCTGCCCGGAACCGGCTCGAACAGCTTGAGCGTCTCCGCGATGCTCGGTTTCTGAACCAGAACCACCGCGGTATCACCGGGGCGCAGTTGATCTTCGGCGCCGGGCACTCGGACGTAATCTTCGCGTTCGATGGCGGCAATCAAGCTGTTTGGCAGCACGACGTCTCTCAGCGGCGCCTCGGCGATCGGTGCATCGGGACGCACCTCGATTTCCCAGATCTCGGCATTGCCACCGGAGATGTCGGACCGGCCGATGATCGGTCCCGCCGCGACCATCCCCAACACCTGTCGGGCCATCACCTCGCGCGGGCTGACGGCAAGGTCAATACCCAGCTTTTCCAGCACGTTGGCACAAGTCGGCGCTTTGGACGCCGGCTTGAAACAGTGTGATCCCCTCGCACGCCGATCCGCACACACTCTGCACGTCCAAACCTTCCTCAACCAGATCCAGCGCGGCTCGCGATTTATCGACGAGGCAGATGTTCTGCTGGTTCGCGCACAGCAACTCGGCAATGGACGTCCCCACGGTTCCCGCTCCCAGGATCACGACGTTCATGTCACCACCTCGTGCTCACCCAGGTAGTGTTCGTCAACGGGGTAATTACGGAATTGGATGCTGTAGTACTGCTCGAACCACTTCTGGATGTCGGGAACGGCGGATTCATCGTAAGCCGGTGCAACGTGGAGCGTCTTGCCGCGTTTGTCCTTGCGGATTTCGCCGTTCTCGACGACGACATCGCCGCCGCTGACGACGTAGCGCGGCAGCTCGAACATCTTCTGGTAATCGGGATCGGGATTGTAAATGGTGACGTCGGCATCGGCGCCGGGGCCGAGATGCCCTTTGCGATCCAGTCCCAGCATCTTGGCAGGGGCGGCACGCGTGATGATGGCGATCTCGTTCAACGTGTATTCCCGGTCCAATTCGGCCAGTGTCGAGCGTTCCTTGACCCTGGCCGGAACACGGGCGAGCACTTCCTCTCGCCGGGTGCGATCCATCAACAGGGCAATGATCTCCGGATACGCCAGAAACGAGCCTCCATTGGGGTGATCGGTGCTCATGGCCACTCGCCACGGGTCCTGTATGAGCAGATACCACTCCAACCCGATGGCCCACTGTAGAGCGTGCACCAAACTGGTGTCTTTGTAGGTGATGGGGACGATGCCGCAACCCGCCTCCATCTCTGTATCGGAGCTGAACCATTTTCGGCCGGTCACTTTGTGCAGGAAATAACCGAGCGGCCCGTCGCCGGTCATCGAGGTCGTCTCGGCAAACAACACCTGGCCGACGTCGATCGTCAGGTTCTTGTGCGAGTTGACGTATTCGGCCAGCCGGGGGACCTCAGAGCAGAAGCCGGTCTGCGTGTCCGCATCGCCGCCGTAACTGTGGAACTGAACGTGCGTGAGATGCCCGCGCCGCCCGTCCAGCGCCTTCATCGTTTCCAGCGTAGTCGACCAATTGCCCGGCAGGCCCAGATTGTTGCAGTGAATGTGCACCGGATGCGGCAATCGGAGATCGAGGGCCGCCTGCGCCACGCCCGCAATAATTTGCCGCGGCGTGACGTCGAAGTGCTCGACCGGATCGTCGATACCGGTCGCGTTGCCCCCGCCCGATTTCCAGATTTCAACGCCGCCCGGGTTGACGATCTTGGCCGCGTAGCCTTTGGCCGCATTCAACAGCCAGGCGACATAGGCTTTGAGCCGCTCCGGCTCGCCGGCCTGCAACTGCTTCATGACGTAATGGTTGTTGCCCATCAGCACGTAGAAGCCCTTGTTGATCAGCGGCGTGTCCTCGAATTCCTCGTGCGCGTGGCGGGCGGCCAGCGGCGGGACGGCGGCGTCGAAGGCCGTCGTGTAGCCCAGACCGGCGTACAGGTAGCCGGTGGCAAAGGTGCTCGGCACGCTGCCGGTGGTGCCCGAACGTGTCAAGGCGGTCCGCCGCACCGGTGGTGCAACCCGTTTTTCATCGGGCATCATCTTGCGGGCGGTGTTGACCTTCGGCCCGGCAATGTGGCAATGCATGTCGACGCCGCCCGGCATCACGACCATGCCCCCGGCGTCGAGCGTCTTTGAGGCGCGCTGCTGCGGACCGCCGGGCGGATCGACGATGCGGCCGTCTTCGATCCACACGTCGCGCACTTCGCCGTCAACGTCGTTTTTCGGATCGTAAACCGTACCGCCGGTGATTCGGAAGAGTGTCATGACAGGTCGCTGGAATTGATTATACCGCCGATCTGCTTCTGGCGGATTCGTTTTTCGATCGCTTTGAGGATGTCGTAGTCGCTTCGGTAGGGCGACGGGAACGCCGGACGCAGCGGAATCGGAATGTCGTCCATGCGGTACACGGTGCCCGGCGTGTTGATGCCGTAAGTGGCCGTGGTGAACGCCACGGTCGCCATCTTTGCCGTCTCGCTCAGCTTCGGATCGAGCACGATCGAGGGGATCTTCGCCAAATGCTCGCGGGCCGGCTGGCTGAAGTTCGACATCGGGTCGGAGGCGACGATCAGCGCGGCATCGGCCTCGCCGCGGGCCAGTGTGTCCGACGTGGTGAACTCGCCCGGATTGAACCGCGGATAACCCCGGCTCAGGTTGACGCCGAACGGATAGCCGGTCGTCCAGGCGACGACGTGATCGGCGCCGGTGACGTTGCCGTGTCCCCGCATCGGCTTGACGATCCAGCGTGTGTGCCGATTCATGTCGCGCGCCAGGGCCAGTACGGCTTCGGTGTTGAGGTGTTTGCCGCGGGTCATCGTCAGGCCCATGCCGAATAGAATCGCCCCGAACCGGGCCGCCTTCATGCGGTCCATCAGGTCCCGCAGCGTCGCGAGTGAGAGGCCGGTCTTCTGTTCGATGCCGGGATCGACGTCGACTCCCTTGGCCAGACCGCGCAGCGCCCAGGCCAGCTCGAAGTCCGAGCGGGGCTTGATCTGCAGAAAGATGTCGACCGCTTTGGCGCTTTTTGTTTTTCGCACGTCGATCAAGACAGCGGTGCGGTCCTTTCGGCCCCCCGGCACGAACTCGCCTTTGGGCATCAGGCTGTACTTGGTGAAATGCCGCGGATGACTCTCTGCCGGGTTCGCTCCCCAAAAGATGACGAAATCGGCCCGGTTCTTGATCTCGCCCAGCGAACAGGTGACTTCACCCACCCCCTGAAACGCCATGCCCGACGGTCCGTGGCAGACCGACGTGGTTGTGTCGATGGTGCCGCCGATCCAGTCGGTAATCGCCACCGCCACCCGCTGGGCCTCGATGGTGGTGTCCGAAAGCCCGTAGGTGATGGGGTACGTCGCATCGGTCAGAATGTCGGCGGCGACCTGGATTGCCTCTTCATAACCGGCCGGCCGGCCTTCGATGGTCGCCTCGGGACGGTCCTCGATGTGGTGATTGAAAAACCACGCCTTGCCCAACACGCAGGCGTTCTTGGCCTTGGTGATCCGGTTGTTTTCGACCGTCAGTTCCATGTCGTCGCACACGCAACCGCAAAAGGTGCAGGCAGCGTCTTTGACGATCTTCAGCTCACCGGTCTCTTGGTTTTGTTTCTGCTCGGCGACGCTCATAGTAGCGACTTTTCTATTGGAAGACGCCGATCGCGGCGACTTCGAACATATCCTGAATACAGCGAGAACGAATGTGGGGCAGGCTTTCTAGCCGAGTGTGGGGCAGGCTTTCTAGCCGAGTGTGGGGCAGGCTTTCTAGCCGAATGTGGGGCAGGCTTTCTAGCCTGCCGGCCGGCAATGGCAGGCTAGAAAGCCTGCCCCACATCACTCCGCAAGTACAGGTTGAAAAAATCACTTGTTTTCTTCGGCCTTTTCGAGGAACACGTCGATGCCCTTGCTGTCGGGCATGCCACTGCCGTGCGTTTCGCCGCCCATTAGCCGGCTCGATTTGTCGCCGTAACCGATGAACAACACACCCGGCGGCAATGCCTGCTTGCCCGACTTGCAGGGCACGACAACTTCTCCCACGTCGTTCCACATCCGCACGCTCTCCCCCTCGGAGAGCCCCAGCCGGTCCATGTCCTCCGGGTTGACCAAGAGCGTATTGATCTCGTTCTGGTAACCTTGGGTGTACTTGCCTTCGTTGATGCCGACGCCCTGCTTGCTGGTCCGGCCGGGGATGAGGATGAACTGTTCGGGCATCTGCGTGTGGTTCACGAATTCTCTCGGAATGTTCTTCTTCGACCTTCAATTGTCGCGTCGGATGGAATCCCGGTCAATGGGCGAAAAAAGGGGCAGGTCCAATTTGCCGGGACGGCCCGCAGGGTGCTACGCACAAATTGGACCTGTCCCCTTTTTCGCACTCTCTCGTCAGCCGGGTGGGGTGATGATTTCCAACTCCGCCAGTTGCCCGTCAGAAATCCAACCCTCCTCGTTCCAGCCGCGGGCGAGATTGTACGTCCGGATGAGTGTGCTCAGTTGCTCGGCGGTCAACGTTGCCCCCTGGCTGCTCCCGTCCGGCAGCGATTCCGACAGGAAGCGTTTGGGCAGCGTGTCTTCAGCGGGCGTCCAGCCTTGGCGGATGTTGTACCACTTCTTGGCCGTCACGATGCGCTGGGCCGTCTGACGCAATTCATCGGCGGTGACGTTCCAACCGGTCACCAGCCGGAGCATCTCGGCCATTGCGGAGAAGCGGTCATCGAACACGCCCCGCAGGAATTTGCAGAGGATGAGCGAGTCCATGACGGCCGCTTCGTTTTCGGCTTCGATGGCCGGCCCGACCGCTTCGGGACCGACGTGCATGCGGTCCACCGCGTCGGAGAAGTCGATCTGATAGGCGCCGGAACGGTTGTGGTCGGCCCCGCGCGTGCCGACGGCGAAGCCCAAGGCCATCGTCTGCAGAGCGCGCGGCTCATAGCCGGGTATCTCCAGTCCCTTCACGTGCGGGGCGAAGTCTTCCGACCCTTGGCCGATTTCCTTGGCGGCCGCCCGGCTTCCCAGCGAGAGCAGTTCGCCCAAACCGGTCCGCGAACCGATCGATCTCAACATCTCCAACAGCGCCCGGCCGTTGCCGAAGCGCAGATCCGGGGCGGAGATCAGCCCGCGCTGGGCGCACTCCATGGCGAAGGCGATCGTTCCGCCAGCGCTGATGGTGTCCATGCCCCACTCGTCGCACAGGCGAGACGCTTCCAGCACCACGTCGGGATCCGAGACGCCGCACAACGGACCGAGCGCGAACAGGTTTTCGTATTCCATGCGCACGGGGTCGGATTGGCCCGGCAGGTGAAAAAGATGCTCGCACCCGATGGTGCAGGCCGCACATGATTTGCGTGTCCGCCGGTGCGTTTCGCTAATCCGTTCCGGTGAGAGCGCGGCTGCCCCTGGGAAGGTGCCGGCCTGAAAGTTGCGGGTCGGCAGCGTGCCCAGCCGGTTGAACGTGAGCAGATTGCTGACCGTTCCCAGTTCGCGGTACTTCGCCGTCGCCGGGCCGAACGATCGCCTCGAGAGATCCTTGCTGAACGCGATCAATTTCTCGGCATCGGCGTAGCCGGTCGGACGATCGCCGCGGACGGCCACCGCCTTGAGTTGCTTGGCTCCCATCACGGCCCCGATTCCGCCCCGTCCGGCATGACGGCCGTCGTGCGAAACCGTGGCAAAGCGGACCAGATTCTCACCGGCCGGCCCGATGACAGCCAAACGGCAACCGGTCCCCAGTTGCGACTTGAGCGTCTGAGTCGTCCGCTTGACCGAGCGGCCCCACGCGGCCCGCGCGTCTTCGAAGCGGACCCCATCCGGTTCAATTACGAGACAGGTCGGTGACCCTGCGGCGCCGACAATGAGAACGGCATCGTGACCGGTCTTTTTTCCGGCCAGGGCGAAATACGAGGAGGAAAGCGAATCGTTGATCCGCTCGGTCAGCGGCGATTTGGCCATCACCGCAAATTTGGCGGACGTCGTCAGCGGGCTGCCCACCAGCGGGCTGAACACGAATGCCAGGGGCGCCTCGGCTCCGAGCGGGTCCAGACCGTCGGCCGTCTCCCGGAGCAACAACCACGCGCCCAAACCGCTGCCCCCGATGAACTGACGCAGCACGTCCTCCGGAAGAGGGACCGCCCGGACCTCGCGCGTCCTCAAGTCGATGCGAAGATAACGACCGTGATATCCGGGGGGGACGACAAGCATAAAAGTTGAGAGTTGAGAGTCTAGGGTTGAGAGTTCAAAGTGGAGGACTCCTGACGCTTCACTCTCAACTCTTGACGGCAATCGTTACCGCTTCCATTATAGACCGCCGGAGAGAAACCGAAAGCAGATCAGCCGCCGGCGTCGACCGACAGAATCAGCACCGAATCGCCAGGATGGAGCGGAGTGGATGGATCGCTTGTAAACGTCTGCCCATTGATGTTGGCCAGATAGCCGGCCAGCAATCGCCCGTCTTTGATGCAGGATTCGGCCAGCTCGGGAACCGCGTGGCCGACCTGGAGCAGTGCTTCGCCCAAATCGCCGGCTTCAACGTCGATCGACGCCACACCGGCCCGCTCGCGCGGGATGCCATAGAACTCAACGCGAATGGGCACGAACTTCTTTCCCCTTCGAGAAACTGCTTCTGGTGTATTTTTGTTTACACGCCGCGCCCCGCAAGCGGGACGGCTAAATGAGTCGGAACAATGCTTTGAAGCTTGCAAGCCCAATTGCCTCTCGGCTGGCGAAGGGTTCGGCGTAGGCCGCGCCGATGCTCCAGCCCCAATAGCGGGCGCGGTCCCGGACGTCGTCCAGCAACGTGGGAAATTTCTGGGATCGGCCGGCCAGAAATTGGCTTTCGTAAGCCCGGACGGCGGCCATTTTTTCTTCGATGGTCTCGCTGATGTCGAACACGAAGGCCGGCTGCGGGTGAATGCGGAGATGGATGCTCCAAAAATACAGCATCCGCGGCGGCCAGTACGGATCGCCGGGCATGTCGGTCTTGGTGAGTTTCGCCCAGAAGCGTGCGTCATCGGCCAAGCGGCTGGCGGCGACATGGTCGGGATGCGCGTCGTCCCAATAGGGGGCGAGGATGATCCGTGGCCGGGTCCGCCGAAACACCTCGGCCAACGCTCGCCGTGCTTCCAACGTGTTTTGCAGACTGCGGTTCGGTAAATCGAGGTTCTCTCGCCCATCGAGATCCAGGATGCGCGTGGCCGCCGCGGTTTCGGCAGCGCGGGTCTTGGGTGATCCGTGCGGCGTCGGCTCTCCATTGGTGAGATCGATTACGCCGACTCGCAGCCCTTCCCGGCGACATTGCACGATGGTCCCTCCGACGCCGATCTCCGCGTCGTCCGGATGCGGCGAGACGACCAAGACGTCGAGCGGGGCTTCAAGCGGTTTCGCACTCATCAGTTGCTCTAGACCTGATTTCCGAAATCTGCATAATTCCCCGACACACTTCTCTTCTCCAAAACACCGACTCGTCAAACCATCATCATGTCGTCGATGGGATACAAATTCCTATTTTTCGTAGCGGCGGCCGGGATGTTGTCGCTGCTGACGGGCTGTGCGCTGGTTGATACGGGCAAGGACGCCTCCAGGGATACGTGGAAGCTGTTCAAGCCCCGGCCGACCGATTATCGGGATCCGACGCAGGACAAGGACGATCAATGGGCTCTCGTCGGCAAGGAGGGGCGCGGCGACCGTCCCATTGAAAACGAGAACGACCCCCTGAAGAAATGGTTGATGTCACCGAAGGCTCGCAACATCGAACGGAATCTCGGTGTCGAGTGACGCGATTGAGAAACCTGGTTTCTGCGGGAAACGGGGTTTCTACGAGGTTTTCTTTTTCGCAGCGCGTTTGGTCTTGTTGGACGACTTCTGCTTCTGCGGTGGTCCAGCGGAAGGCGAGAGCGAACGCTCGACCGAGTCGAGCAGCACGTCCATGGCAAACGGTTTACGCAGGTAGTCATCGACGCCGAGCATCTCGGCGTAGGCTTTGTGCCGGCCCCCTTCGTTGGCGGTAATCATGATCACGTGGGGCGGTTTCGGCAGCGATTTGAGGAACTCCAGGACGGGGAAGCCGCCCATTCTCGGCATCATCATGTCGGTGATGACGAGGTCCGGGCTTTCCGATTCGGCCAGCTTCTGCCCCTCGACGCCGTTGAGGGCCTCGACGACCCGATAGCCGGCCGCTTCCAGTACGCCGTGAATCGTCGACGTAATTTCGCGATCGTCCTCGATCAACAAGATTGTCTTCACAGATGCCATGAGTGCCTCGAGCTCCTTTGTTGGCTGTTGGCGAGGTCGTTCTCTCTTCCATGTTACGCGGGCACCGGCCGCTTCTCAAGTTCATCATCATCCGGTCGAGCCGCGGCGTCACGCTCTCGGGATCACTCGAGGGGATGTAACACCAAACCGGAAAGCAGCTTCGGATAGAAATAGGTGCTCTTGGGCGGCATTTTTTCGAATTGTGACGCGATTGTTTCCACGTGTTCGATACTGGCCGGGGCCACCAGACACGCCAGTTGGCAAGATCGGGCCGCCTGCGAATCGATGACCTCGTCGATTAGGTGGACGTACCTGCATGTCTGCTCGGCGGCGGGAGACTTCTGCCGAATGAGGTCTTCGAGCACCATTCTGTGCAAGATGCTCACTCCCAGGCCGCGCCACGCGTCGCTCTGGTCCGGTGCCAGGGTCTGCATGGGTGAGGCGTCCATCAGTCGGGCGAACAACCACCGGCCGTCCGCGGCGGTTCCGAAACCGAATACGTTCTGTCCGCCGTCGGCTTGCATCAATTCCCACGTTTGCCGGGCCGCGTCCGCACCGGTGCCGACGGTTTCCACCTCGAAGTGCGCATCGAGGGCCGCTTGCACGTCGTTCGCCGTCATGTCAGGGAGCCCTGAGATCAAGCGATGCGTGGGCAGAATCGCCAGACCGGGATCGCTCATGCCGACAAACATCATTAACACGAAGTTCGCCGCCGCCGACTGCCCGCCGAGACGCCCTTGGGACTCCAACCAGTTCCGATAGTTCACGGCTGTTTCGTAGCGGTGATGGCCGTCGGCGATGAAGATCGGTTTCTCCTTCAAGCGGTCGCGCACCTGGTTGATCGCCGTGTGATCCGTAACAGGCCAGAAGCGGTGCACGACTCCCAGATGGTCGGTCGCTTCCAGGGCCGTTTGCCCCACGATTGCCTCTTCCAGCGGCGTTTGCGCGCCGGCATCGGGATCGGGAAACAATCCGAAGATCGGCGAGAGATTCATCCGTGTTGCTTTGGTCAGCGCCAGCCGGTCGGCTTTCGGTCCCGGCATGGTCTGCTCGTGCGGGTACACGTTGCCGCGGCCGAATTCCTCCAGCCGCCCTCGACCGAGAAACCCTTTGCGGACGTAATGCGCGCCTTCCCAATCGAAGAGCTGATGGTAGACGTACAGTGCCTCTTCGCGTTCCTGAGTCAAGACGCCCTCGTGCTGCCAATGTCTCAGGAAATCGGCGGCCCGCTGGTAGCGAGCCTCGGCATCTTTATCCCCCGGCTCGTCGCGGTTGAGGATCAATCGCACGACGTTGCAGGGATGACGCTCGTAAAGTTCCTTCTGCTGTTCAGGATCGATCACGTCGTAGGGTGGGGCCGTCACGTCGGACAGATCCCCCACTTGAGACATGCAAAAGCGAAATCCTCGAAACGGTTGTACTTCAGCCATGATTTGCGTTCCTTGCATTCTCGATGAACCGTTTGACCCGTTCCAGGTCCTTCTTTCCGGGAGCCGACTCGACACCGCTGGCCACGTCGACACCCCACGGCCGAACTGCGTGGATTGCCTCGGCAACGTTGTCCGGCTCCAGACCTCCCGCCAGGATGAGTCGCGGCCATGCGTCCCGCTGATACTCGCGCGCGAGCAACTCCCACGAAACGGTCGTCCCGGTCCCGCCGTATGCACCCTCGACCCGCGCGTCGACGAGACACGCATCCAAAGAGACTCCGAGACGCCGGCAGCTCTCCAGGTACTCGCCCAGGTCCGCAAAACCTTCCTCTCCGACCCGAAAGGCCCGAACGAGTTTCGCGCCGGCAAGGTCTTCTCGCAGCTCGGCAAGCAACTCGGGAGGCTCATCCCCGTGCAATTGTAATGTGCGAACCTGGCAATGACGACAAGTTTCCTGAATCTGCTCGACCGTGTGGTTCACGAAGAGTCCGACCGGCTCGACGCCCTCCGGCAGTGTGCGGACAATCTCTCGAGCGGTCTTGATCAGCACGGACCGCGGAGTTGCCTCGTAGAAGTTCAGCCCGATCGCATCGGGCCCCAGCCGGGCAACCTCCCCGGCGGTGTTGACGTCACGGATTCCGCAGATCTTGACCCACATAGCAGGTAGGGTGTGTGAAACACACCATCCTAAACGTGTTCGCCACCAAACATGTTCGCTTCTCGAGGAAAATGCGTGTTGACTCCCGCGTGATGTTGTGCAGCGCCCTATCGGTAGACGTCCTTTCGGTGCCCGACCTTCACCACGATAACGACGAGGACATCGTCCTCGATTGAGTACACGATGCGGTACTTTCCACATCGGACCCAGTATTTCTCCGCTCCCGAGAGCTTCTGGCAGCCGTGCGGACGAGGGTTCTCGGCGATCGCTTGAATTCGGGCGACGATCCGCCGACGGTCTTTTCTCGAGCCAACCGCTTCGATCTCCTTCACCGCGGACGGCTTGATGACGACCCTATAGCTTTCCACGGTCCTTCAGCTCCCTGACGACGTCCTCGAAAGCGAGGTTGGGCTCGGCGGCCCGCTCGTCGAAGGCCGCAAGGTCGTCTGCGTCCTCAGCCAGACTGAGTTTCACCGCCTCGTTGACCAAATCGGACATCGAACGGTCGGTCTCGGCAGCCTTCAGGCGCAGTGCGCGGTGGAGCGTCGGATGGAAGTAGATGGTCGCTCTCTTGGGGTTGCTCCTCATAATGGCATTATAGCGACTTAGTGCCAAAACGTCAAACCGACACACCACCGAGCTGTATTGACCCGCACACGAACTGGGTCACTTGACCAGCTTCCAGCCGGCTGTCGTGACTTCCAGCCCGGTGTGGCCTTTGTGCTGATCGTAGACCTGGTGCATCTCGTCGATCGAATCGAAATAGCCCACGAGGAACGCCGCACTGAACGACTCGCCCGCTTTGATCGGCCGGCCGCCGAACTCCTCGATCATGCACACATACCCCCGCTGATGACACCAGGCTTCGTGCACGACGGACGGGTCCAGCGTCATGCCGGCCAGCCACGGGCCCTGTTTGCCGCTTTTCGCGTCGCGCAGGTGGTAGGCGCGGATGAATCGCTGGGGCGGCGTCTTGACCCGGTCACGCCGATAGTTCAGGTATTCATCCGGCGGGAAGTCCTTGAAGAACACCGAGGTGGGAATAACTCCCTGTTCGTCGCCCCGCGGGCGATTCGTCAGGTCGTGGTAGCTGAGGTAGATGTGGCTGAAAGTGTCACCCTTCTTGTGATGAATGTGCCCCGGCATGTCAATCCGCAGAAACAGGCCGTCGCTGGAGTTGACGCTGTCGATGCGGTCCATCGAGATGAAATACCGTTTGCCGGCAGGAAAGACGAGCCATTGCGTCCAAGTCGATCCCGTTTTCTTGCCGATGGCGGCGATGTGGTATTTGTACTGCAGTTTGATCGCTACGAAATCCTTGCCGCGAATGATTTTCGGATCCAACTGTTTGGCCTGGGTGCAGATTTGCGGGCCTTCGATCGATCGTTTCGACCGTTTGCCGTGGTACAGGTTGCCGGCGTGGTAAGCGAGCGGGGGTTTGAGGTGATCGCCGGATTTCTCGTCAGTGACCGGTTCCATGAGCCAGTCGACGATGTCCAGCCCGAAGCCTGCATCGTGAAACCCGGTCTTCTTATCCAGAAACGAATGCCGAGCGACGCCGCTCACATAGCCCTTCTTGCGAACGGCTGCTTCGAGCTGGGGCGTGACGATCTCGATCTGCTCGTCGGTCTCGGTGATCTGAAAATCGGCTCCCTGTGCGGCGGGCAGAACCGGCAGGCAGCAACTCATGGTGATCATCGCAAGGCGTAATCGGTTCATCGTAGGAACTCCGTATGGTTGTCCATCTTTATTCGATTTTGGCGTCGTGATACCCAAACCGACAACTTGTTGTCGCATTCCACGGGTTTCACGGCACATCCAGCGACGACAAGTCGTCGGTTTGGGTTTCTATGAACAATCCGGGCTAGGGAGTGACGATTGTCAATTGATGATTGAAGATTGTCAATCGTCAATCCTTTGACACGGTCTGCGCGCCTTGCTGTAATGCAGCGGCAAGAACAGACACAATCACCTACAGAACGGATGCTGCCCGAGGTGTTGCGATATGCCAAAGGTCTGGCGGTTTTCGCCGCACGATGAATCACAGGTTCGCCGGTTGAGCGGGGAGCTGCGGATTTCACCGTTGTTGGCGCAGGTATTGTTGGCGCGCGGCTTTTCGTCGGGGGTGGACGCGGCTGCGTTTCTGAATGCAAAGCTCGTCGATCTGCACGATCCGGAGCGGCTGCCGGGAATCGCCGAGGCGGCCGATCGAGTGATCGCCGCCGTGGAAGCAAACCGGAAGATCACCATCTATGGCGATTACGACGTCGACGGGGTGACCGCGACCAGCCTGTTGTGGCATTGCCTGAAGCTGCTCGGCGCCCGCGTCGATTACTATATCCCGCATCGGTTGGAAGAAGGTTACGGGCTGAACTGCGATGCCGTCCGCGGGCTGCACCAGGAGGACTCCAATCAACTGGTGATCACCGTCGATTGCGGCATCTCCAGCATCGAGGAAGCCGAGCTGGCCGAAGAGCTTGGGCTGGAGTTGATCGTCACCGATCACCACGAAATGGAGGAGCAGCTTCCGGCCGCAACGTGTCTGGTTCATCCGCGTTTGCCTGGCTCCGACTATCCGTTCGGCGATTTGTGTGGTGTGGGCGTCGCCTTCAAACTGGCGTGGGCAATCTGCCAACGGTTGGGGGACGGCAAGAAGGCCTCGCCTCGCATGCGCGAGTTTCTCAAGAGCGCCGTTAGTCTGGCGGCCATCGGAACCGTGGCCGACGTCGTACCGTTGTTGGACGAGAACCGCGTGCTGGTTCGTTACGGACTTGGCAGCCTGGCGGAGCGCGCACCGCTGGGATTGACTGCGCTGATGAAATCGGCCGGGCTGGATGAGAAAAAGCAGTTGTCAGCCGAAGACATCGGGTTCGTGCTGGCGCCGCGGATCAACGCCGCCGGCCGGTTGGGCCAGGCCCGTCTGGCCGTCGAACTGTTGACCACCGAAAACCCCCAACGGGCCGGCGCACTGGCCGACTATCTTGACCAACTGAATAAGAGCCGCCAGACGGTGGAACGCCGAATCTTCAAACAGGCGAAGGAACTGGTTGCCGAGAACCCATCCTGGCAGAACCAGCCGGCATTGGTTCTGGCGTACGAGGATTGGCACGCTGGAGTCATCGGGATTGTCGCCAGCCGGGTGGCCGAGCACTTCGAGAAGCCAGCCGTCTTAATCTCGCTGAATCGCCAGACGAACAGTGGCCAGGGATCGGGGCGGTCGTTTGCCGGTTTCGATCTGCATGCCGGTCTGGCGTCCTGCCGGGACCGGCTGCGGTCGTTCGGCGGGCACAAGCAGGCGGCCGGGCTGAAGATCGACGCGGATCGCATCGACGCATTTCGTGAGGCGTTTTGCCGGTTCGTGGCGGAGAATCACGAGGTCGTCAGCCGCGACTTGGAATTGCCGGTGGACGCGGAAGTCCGCTTGGCCGACGTGACCTATCGGGCGGTGAGAGAGTTGGACCGGTTGGGACCGTTCGGACAGAAGAATCCGCGGCCCGTTTTCGCGGCCAGCCGGATCGAGCTGGCCGGGCCGCCGAGAAAGATGGGTGAAGGCGAGCGGCACCTGTCGTTGATGGTCCGGCAACACGGCACGACGCTGCGGGCGATCGCGTTCGGCCGCGGCGAATGGGCCGACGAAATCACCGCCGCGAACGGACCGCTTTCCATCAGCTTTGCCCCGATGATCAACCGCTTCCGGGGCCGGGAAAGCGTCGAGCTTCAACTCAAGGACTGGCAGAACGCGAGTGCCGATTGTCAATTGAAAACGAACAATTGACAATTGAGAATCGTCAATCGTCAATCCTCACGATCTGTGCTATCATCGTAGAGCGGTTGTGTGAGATCGACGACGCAGGCGAAAAAGGGCGGAAAAAGGGACAGGTCCAATTTGTGCGAAGCACCCTTCGGGCCGTTCCGGTAAATTGGACCTGTCCCCTTTTCCGCCGACGATGGGGAGATGCAAACGATGCGAATTGCCCGGCTTGCATTTGTTTGTGCGGCCGTCCCGACACTGGTGAGTGTGTTGCCGCGAGTGGTTATCAGTTGTCCGTTCTGCTCGGCGCCGTCGCTGACGTTGACTGCGCAAGTCGCTCAGTCCGACGCGGTCGCGATGGTGCAATGGGTCGAAGGACAGAAAGCCGTTGAAGGGAAACCGGGCAGCACCACGTACGAAGTCCTCCAGGTGGTCAAGCGGCCTGCGGTGACGAACACGGCCGCGAAGAATACGGGCCGTGCAAACGAGATTCTCAAGAAAGGTGGCCGCGTTGCACTGGCTCGATATCGTGCCGGTCAGAAAGGCGACCTCTTCATGCTGATGGGCATCATGGGAACCGTTATTGAGTGGGGCCGCCCGCTGGAAGTGACCGAGACCAGTTTCAATTACGTCGCGCAGGCCCCGTCTCCCGAAGTGACGACGCAGAAACGGCTGGCTTATTTCCTCAAGTTCCTCGAGTTCCCGGATCAACTCATTGCAAACGATGCGTTCGCCGAATTCGCCAACGCACCGTACAAAGATATGGCGCCGCTGTCGAAGATCATGCCGCGCGAGCGCATTCGCAAGTGGGTCGTCGCCGCCGAGACTCCGCAAACCCGCCTCGGTCTGTACGGTTTACTGCTCGGTTTGTGCGGCACGCCGGAAGACGCCCTGCTGATGGAAAAGAAAATCACCGAGCCGACAGCGGATTTCCGGCTGGGCATTGAAGGCGTCATGTCGGGCTACCTGCTGCTGACCGGTGCGAAAGGACTCGACCTGGTCGACCTGACGAAACTCCGGAACACGTCTGTGGTTGACAAGAACGGTGAGTTCGTCCTCGATGAGAAAGGCCAAAAAAAGCAGATCCCCTTCAGCGAAACCTATGCCGCCATGAAGGCGCTCCGGTTCATGTGGACCTACGGCGACGGCCGCATCAAGAAGGAACGGCTGCGTCAGTCGATGCGGATCCTGCTGGACCGTCCGAAACTGGCCGATTTGGTCATCGCCGACCTGGCCCGCTGGAAAGACTGGAGCGTGCAGGACCGCCTGATGAAGCTCTACGGCGCCGACGAGTACAACATTCCCTCCATCAAGCGGTCCATTGTGCGGTACATGCTCGCCAGCACAAAAGACACGCCCGCCGGCGGAAACGTCAAAACGCCCCCGCACGTCGTCAAAGGCAAAGAACACCTGGCGGCTCTGCGGAAAAAAGACCCCAGAACCGTCCGCGAGGCCGAACGTTTCTTCTTTCTGAGATAAAAGCCGATCGCATGCTTGATCTGACTCACGGGCCGTCTTCGACCGGTCTCACCGCCGCAGGGCCTCGAGTGTTCCACCGAGCTGGTGGTGGACTTCGCCGGTCTGTCGTACCACAAGGACGTGCAGCGGGCTGTAATACCGGATGGAGCCGTTCCCGCCGTTGACGGTCCACGTGTCGGGGGCGATGGTGTTCTGGATCAGCTCGATCAGTTCCACGGCCCGGGCGTTCGCACCGCCCCCGGAAAGTTTCCCTTCGTTCCGGCCGGTATGACGGCCGGATGATGGGTGTTTCTCCCGGCCGGCTTCACGCGTGCGGCGGACGCCGTCACGGATCAATCTGCCGCGCATCTGTTCCAGACGAGATTTCACTCCATGCCGTAAACGCCGCTTCTCAGAATGAGCCATGCCCGGGACGCCGGCAAGCTCGACGTACAGCGCGGCCAGTTCCGGTACGACCTCTTCCGGTTCGGGATTCACCCGGCTGGCGGACTTCTGCATCGCCCGGCGATAAGCGTCCCGCAACGCGTCCCGGCCGCGAACTTCCACGGGAGCTTGCGACCGTCTCGGTGACGCGGCAGTCTCGGAAGGAACAGCATCCTCCCCAACCGGCTGCGGCAATGGCGACCCGGCCAACACCAGCGTGAGCATCCAGGCTGACGTCATCAAGGCGAAGTCAAATCAGAGTGGTCTTGTTTTGCTCGCTCTTTCTCGAGTCGTTCCAGCTCGTCGAGTTCTTCGATCATCTTTTTCCGGCGATCCTGTTCGCGTTTCTTGGCACGGGCGGTATTCTTCTCATAGTTGGCCTTCCGACGTTCCTCCGGAGACTTGCGTCGTCGTCGTGAGGCGGAATACTTGGATCGTCGTGAGGTGCCGCCACCGCGGTAGCCTCCGTAGCCTCCAATGCCACCGAAACCTCCAATACCTCCAATACCACCGAAACCTCCAATGCCACCACCGAAACCTCCAATGCCGCCGAAACGACCGAAACCGCGCTGGCCCGAGGAACGCCGGCGATCGGATCGATTGCCCCGCTGCGGCTGGGAGCCTCGCCGCTGGGTTTCATTTCGAAGAAAGGCCTGGACGGCCTCTCGGCGGGCGGCTTCCCGATCCCGGGCCTTTTGTAACCGCTGCTGTGTTTGCGCTTGGTCCCGGGCGCCCGCTTGGCGGGCGGCTTCTCGGGCCTGTGAGGCGCCGTTCCGGCTGATTGTACCGCTGCCCTGCGCGCCGGCCAGACGGGGCATGCTGAACCAGAACCCGGCAATCACGGCAACAAGCGTCATCAGCCGCCGCGTTGCCCAGGTGACCTGCGAAGTGTGCCCGTAACTCTTCATGGGAGCACCCCCTGTCTCTTATGGCCACTACCAGCATCTAGAGTATGCAGCATTATACGACATTGCCAATGAATCGTCAACAAACTTCAGGTCTTGGCTCTTTTCAACGGGCCGGAAAACACGGGCCAGAGAATTGACAGTCGCAACCGAAAGACCCTACAATCGCGGGTTTTCCCCTCTCCTTTTCGGTGCGGAGCGCTCACGGTGGACGAAGCCATTCGCAAAGCAAGCGTGTTGATTGAGGCCCTCGGCTGGATCCGCCGGTTCCGGAATCGGCACGTGGTGATCAAGCTGGGCGGCAGCGCGCTGGAAGAGGAGCAGGCCGTCCGCAGTTTTCTCACGGACGTGGTCTTCATGGAGACGGTCGGTATGAAGCCGATTCTCGTTCACGGCGGCGGAAAAGCGATCAGCCGGGCGATGAACGAGGCGGGAATCGAGCCGCGTTTCGTACAGGGGAGACGGTACACCGATTCGCAGACGCTTGAAATCGTCTCACGCATGCTGGCCGGTGAGATTTGTCAGATGCTGGTCGAGGAGATTCAGCGGCAGGGCGGCCGGGCGGCCGGGCTGAGTTATTTAACCCGCAACTGTCTCATCGGCGAGAAACTGACGCTGACCGGTGAGGACGGAAAGGCGATCGATCTCGGACACGTGGGCCGGGTGATCGGGCTGGATCGCGAACTGCTCGACGAGACGTGCGGATCGGGCGTCATCCCGGTCATCCCCTCGATTGCCCTGGATGCCGAGGATCAGAGGCTCAACGTCAACGCCGATACGGCCGCCGCCGCGGTGGCACGGCTGTTGGGGGCTGAAAAACTCGTGTTCCTCAGCGACGTGCCGGGCATTTATTCGGACAAGAGCGACCCAAGCTCGTTGGTTTCGCATCTTGAGGTCGGCCGTTGCCGGCGGCTGATCGCCGACGGGACCATCGATGCCGGCATGCTCCCCAAAGTCGATGCCGCTCTGGAAGCCCTCGACGTCGGAGTTCGCAAAGTTCACATCGTCGACGGCCGTATGCCGCATTCGGTGTTGTTGGAGATCTATTCGGACAAAGGAGTCGGAACGGAGATTGTTGGGTAGTCATCATGAGCAGTGAACAGACAATTGAAGTGTTCAAGAAGTACGTGATTGGAAATTACGGGCGTTATCCGATCAGCCTGGTGCGTGGCGAAGGGTCGACGGTGTGGGACGCGGAGGGCCGGGAATATCTTGATCTGTTTCCCGGTTGGGGCTGCAACATTTTGGGATACAGCCCGCCGGCGGTGGTCCGAGCGATTCAGGAGCAGGCAGCGCGGCTCATCCATGTGCCGAATACCTGGTACACTGAACCGCAGGGTCATTTTGCCGAGTTGCTTTGCACGCGCGGGTTCGGTCAGGCTTTCTTCTGCAACAGCGGCGCCGAAGCGGTCGAAGGAGCGATCAAGCTGGCCCGGCTTCACACGCCCCAAGGGCGCTACAAGATCATTACCTTCGAGAACGGTTTCCACGGACGGACGTTCGCGGCGGTGACGGCCACTGCACAACCGAAATATCACGAGGGGCTCGGTCCGTTGATGGCCGGTTTCCGCTATGCCCCGTTTGACGATCTGGATGCAGTGGCATCGCTGGTCGACGACGAGACGTGTGCCATTCTGATCGAGCCGGTCCAGGGCGAAGGGGGAGTGAACATTCCCGGCGAGAATTACCTGGCCGGTCTGCGGGAGATTGCCGACAACAACGAACTGCTGCTGATCTTCGACGAGGTGCAGACCGGGATGGGCCGCACCGGGACATGGTTCGGCTATCAACAATGGAAAGTGCAGCCCGACATCATGACTCTGGCCAAGGGGTTGGCCGGCGGCGTCGCCTGCGGCGCGGTGATTGCCACCGAAGAGGTTGCTCCGAGTTTGCGTCCCGGCATGCACGCGAGCACTTTCGGGGGAAACCCGCTGGCCATGGCCGCGGGTGTGGCCACCGTCGGAATGATTGAGGACGACAACCTGCTGGAGAACTGCCGGCAGATGTCCGACCGCTTCCGGACGCAATTCGAGTCTCTCCAGGACGAGCTGCCAATCATAGGGGAGTTGCGAATCCGCGGCATGATGATCGGCATCGATCTGAGGGTTCCTTCTCCGCCGGCCGTGGAGAAGTGCATGAAGCGGGGAGTCCTGGTGAACGCCACCCACGAGAGCGTTCTGCGCTTGTTGCCTGCGATCAATGTGACCGCCGAGGATGTCGACAAAGGCTGTGCCGTCATCGCCGACGTCTTGCGTGAAATGGCCGAGGAAGTATGAAGCACTTGAACTGTTTATTCGATTTAAGCGGTCCAGACATTGAAGAGATTTTCGCGGCGGCCTCAGAGCTGAAGCGGAAATGGGCTGACGGAGAACGTCCCAATCTGTTGGCCGGCCGGGTGCTGACCCAAGTCTTCGATAAGCCGTCGCTGAGAACGCGCATCAGTTTCGATGCCGCCGTGATGCAGCTTGGCGGCAACAGTATTTTTCTGTCGAGCAAGGATGCCGGTCTGAACGGCCGCGAGTTGCTGCCCGACGTCGCGCGTGTCCTGAGCAAGTATTCCGACGCGATTGTGTTGCGCACTTTTTCGCAGGCGCAGATCGACGACTTCGTGCGGTATTCGAGCTGTCCGGTCATCAACGGTCTTTCGGACGATCGGCATCCCTGCCAAGCGCTCACCGATCTGTTCACGATGCAGGAGGTCTTCGGGAACCTGACGGGCCGAAGACTGGTCTTCGTGGGCGACGGGAACAACGTCGCGGCTTCGCTGGCCGTCGCGGCCGCGCTGATGGGGTTGTCGATGACGGTGTGCGCACCGTCCGGTTTCCAGCTGAGTGCGGATTTCCTCTCGGAACTGCGGACGCGTATTCCGGCAGGCGATATCACGCAAACGGACGATCCGCTGCAGGCCGTCGGGGAAGCGGAGGTGATCTACACCGACGTCTGGGCCAGCATGGGGCGAGAATCGGAGGCCGATGCTCGCAAGAAGGTGTTTGCCCCGTATCAAGTCAACACGCAGCTCATGACGGCTGCACCAGATACGTGCCGGTTCATGCATTGCCTGCCGGCCCACCGCGGCTCGGAAGTGACCGACGCGGTCCTCGACGGCCCGCAGAGCATTGTCTTTCTTCAAGCGGAAAACCGCATGCACCTGGCCAAGGGGCTGCTGGTGTGGTTGTTGAAATAGACGTCGATCTGAACGTCGTGATGACCGGAGCGGGCGAGTTTGTCGAGATTCAGGGAACCGCAGAGGCACGGACGTTCAGTCTTTCGCTGCTCTCCGAACAGCTTGCCCTGGCCGAAGCAGGAATCGCCCAGCTAATTTCTTTGC
Source organism: uncultured Planctomycetaceae bacterium (assembly GCA_964530165.1). Taxonomy (GTDB): domain Bacteria; phylum Planctomycetota; class Planctomycetia; order Planctomycetales; family Planctomycetaceae; genus CAZGYE01. The sequence continues at coordinate 20,361 of CAZGYE010000003.1, read as the reverse complement.
AGCGCGACGCGCTGGGCAAAGAATGGCCTCTGGACTAGATTCCATCGAACTGCTAGTATTCCCGCCCTGATCCACTCCGTTTACTGAACACATCTCGACGAGCGAACCGGCTCATTCGAAGTTGGATTTTGGATTTTAGATTTGCGATTGCGGCCCACTTGAGGCGGTGTACGAGCGGGCAATCAAAAATCCAAAATCACAAATCAAACATTCTTAATGGAGTCTGCCGTGCGGACCAAGACCGGCATCCTTCTCTTGTTGGCCGTCGTCACGAGTCTCGTCTCGCTCGACAGCCGATGCTGGCCCACACCGACCAACCGCATCGAGGCCAAGCAGGGCAAAAAATACCGGCTCTCGAAACGACATGGTCCTTGGATGATCATGGTGGCCAGCTTCAAGGAGCCGCCTCCCGGCTTACGAGCCAAAGGAATGAGCCCCGAAGAGGCCGCCGATCAACTTGTCTACGAGCTGCGGAAAAAGGGAATTCCTGCGTACACGTTCGGGCAGGATGCGCTCTTGGAACATATCAACACACCCGATCGTCAGGGACGCGACACGCAGCGTGTTTATGCTGCCAGACGCGGCATGATCTCTGTGCTGGCCGGAAACTACAAGAGCATCGACGCGGACAACACGAAGGAAGGCAAGATCGCGCAGAAGTCGCTGGCCTACGTGAAGAAGTTCTATCCGAGGTTTCTGCGCGACAAGGACAGCGGCGCTCGCATCCGCCTCTCGCCCGGGCGTACAGGACCGCTGAGCGGCGCCTTTTTAACGATCAATCCGCTTCTATCGCCCGAAGAGGCCCGCGAAAGAAAACACGACCCCCTGCTGCTGAAACTCAACTCGGGCGCGGAATTTTCTCTGCTGGACAATCCGGGGAAGTACACGCTGATTGTTGCGTCGTTCTACGGCAAGTCGGTGACGCAGGTTTCCAACAGCAAGTTTCGCGAGATCGCCAAGAAGTTCAAGATCGCCGACACGCTGGACACGGCCATGTCCAGCGCCTGGGAGCTGGCGAACTCCCTGCGACAAGCGCGCAACTATGGATACCTTCAGAACTACGAAGCCTACGTCTTTCACGATCGCTATCGCTCGGTAGTCACCATTGGTGCATTCGATTCACCGCGAGATCCCAGAATCGCCAAGTTGGCGCAACGTTTCGGCGCCAAGAGGAAAACCGTTCCGGGAACCGGGAAAGACGCGCTGCTGGCAGAGGTCCTGACAATCCCCCGCAGACCTTCGGCCAGCACGCCGCTCGAGAAGTCCTGGATATTCGATCCGTACCCGAAACTCATGGAAGTTCCCAGGATCCAATAGTCGTCGCATCGCTTGACAGCGGTGCTTGCCGCCGGGACACTCGTCCTGCATGAAGAACGCAGCAGTCCCAGTGAGCATTGTGCTCGCCAGCCGCAACCGCAAGAAAAGCCGAGAAATCGCGGAATTGCTCGCCCCGCACGGGATCGAGGTCCTCAGCGTCGCTGACTTTCCCGACGTCCCCGAGGTGATCGAAGACGGACCAACGTTCGCCGAGAATGCCGCAAAGAAATCCAGCCAGACGGCGAAGTTTCTCTCCCGCTTTTGTCTCGGCGAAGACAGCGGCCTGATGGTCGACGCACTGGGTGGGGCGCCCGGCATTTACTCAGCCCGTTATAGCGGTCCCGGCGCGACCGACCAGAGTAACATCCGAAAGCTGATGGACGAATTGTCCGGCGTCCCGGACGAAAAGCGGGATGCGCGATTTGTCTCGAGCGTGGCTCTCGCCGACCCGAGCGGTCAAATCCGCCTGCAACTGGAAGCGTCCTGTCGCGGCCGCATCACGGCCGAGGCGCGTGGCACGAACGGGTTCGGCTACGATCCCTGTTTTCTGATTCGCGAGTACACCAGGACGTTCGGAGAACTCAGCCCGCTGGTGAAGCAGCACCTGAGCCATCGGGCCCGCGCGTTCGGCCGGTTGATTCCCCATTTGGTGAGCTTCTTCGACGAGAGCAAATAGGGCCCGTTGTTTTCGTTCGTCGCGTCCTTCCGCATCAGTGCAACTCTGCTTTCGCCAGGGCTCGATCGATGGCGTGCTCGGGGTCCTTCGAGGAGTCGATGTTCCAGACAACTTGACCGTCCCGACCGATGACCCACAGCGACGGCACGGCCGCCAGTTCGAATCCCTTGAGCGTCTCGACGGCTCCATAGCCGTTGGACCAGGTAATGCCTGTGTCTTTGAGAAAGGCCTCGATTTCCGAGAGTGAGCCGGCGTCCTCGTCGGTCAGGCCGATGAACAGGACTCCCCGGTCCCGGTATTTCTCGTAGAGTTCGACCAGCTCCGGCGCTTTCTGACGACACGGTCTACACCAGCTCGCCCAGGCGTCGACAACGACGACCTTCCCGACCAGACTCTCCAGAGTCGGCGCCTGGCCGTTCAGCCATCCTTGCGCCTGAATCGGCGGCGCGACCCGGCCGGGTTTCAATCCGCCGTACTCGGGAGGGCGGATTCCCCATCGGACAAAGGCAAGAAACCCAAGACTGACGAGGACCGCAAACCCGATGAGCGTCGTGAGACGAAGCAGCGGATCGTCCCTTTTCATGTCGATGCTCACAGAGAGTACAATTCGTCGAACTTAACATGCAGCCAGTCCACCAGCGGCTCGTGGGAAAGCGACTCGCCGGTGACGACTTCGACCAGGCGATTGGCTCGATACTGCATGCCGCGGCGGTGAATGTTTTCCTTCAGCCAGGTTCTGAGCGGTTCGAACTCACCACGGGCGAATTGGGCGTCGAGATCGCCCAGCGATTTCCGCGCCGCTGCAAAAAACTGGGCCGCATACATATTCCCCAGTGCGTATGTTGGGAAGTAACCGATCAACCCGCCGCTCCAATGGATATCCTGCAGACAACCCTGCGAGTCGTCCGGCGGCGTGATGCCGAAGGTGCGGGTGAAGGTTTCGTTCCAGACGCTCGGGACCTCGGCCGCATCCAATTCGCCCGCGATCAGCGGCTGCTCCAGTTCGAAGCGGAGCATGATGTGCAGGTTGTACGTCACTTCGTCGGCTTCGACGCGGATGAATGACGGGCGAACGTCGTTGATCGCGGCATAGAAGTCCTTGATCGGCACGCCGGTCAAGGAGTCGGGAAACGCTGTCTGCAGAGCGGGGTAGAAGTGTCGCCAGAACGTCCGGCTGCGGCCGACAAAGTTTTCCCACATCCGCGATTGCGACTCGTGGACGCCCAACGATACGGAGCCGCCCATCGGCGTTCCGTAGGCCCGCTTGTCGAGTCCTTGCTCGTACAGGCCGTGACCGGCTTCGTGCAAGACCCCGAAAAACGCGCCGGGAAAGTGATGCGCGTCGTAGCGAGTCGTCAGCCGGCAATCGCCCGGACCGATCGCGCTGCAAAAGGGATGGGCCGCCACGTCCAGGCGACCTTCGTCAAAATGGAACCCGATTTTGCGGGCCGCCTGCACTGAGAACTCTCGCTGCGCGTCAACTGGGTAGCGGTGAGTCAGAATGGACATATCCGGCTGCCGGCCCGACTCCTGAATGGCCGCAATCAGCTTGACCAGCTCGTCCCGCAGCGGCGTGAAAACAGCCGAGACGTCTGCCGCTGTCGCGCCCGGTTCATAGTCGTCGAGTAGCGCGTCGTAGGGAACACCGTCCCCGTAGCCGATCGCCTCGGCTTCCTCGCGCTTCAACGTGACGATTTTTTCCAGCCAGGGCAGAAACCCTTTGAAGTCGGATTTCTTGCGGGCCTCGACCCACGCCTGCTGCGACAGCGTCGAGACGCGCGACAGCTCTTCAATCAGCTTTCGCGGCAGTTTCGTCGCCCGGTCGTAACTCCGCCGCGCCTCGCGCACGTTGACGGCCAGGGCCGAGTCTTCTGCACCCAATTCACCGCCGCCTTCCAATTCCGAAAGAAGCTCGCCGAGGCGCCCCGACGTGGCCCGTTCGTGAATCATCCCCGCCAGCAGGCTCAACTGGTTGGCACGGTGCTCGGCTCCTGCGGGGGGCAGATACGTCTGCTCATCCCACGAGAGCACGCTGGCGCACGAGCTCAGCAAGGCGGTCTTCTTAAGTTCCTCGATCAGTTGGTTGTACAGATCTCTCGTTTTCGACATGAAGTGGCTCAAATCAGCCGATGGTTCGAACTACGGTATCCGGACGAAACCCAGATGACTAGAATAAACTACCATGACCGAGTATTCCAACTATCAGAAAAAAGTGATCGGCCGGTACTACCAGAACCGCGATCAGATCGACGAAGAGCGGCTTGGGGAATTGGTGACCAATCTGTTCCTGTCCGAGGGGAAGAAACGCGCACGACTGTGGGAGAGTGCTGAGGAGATCATGCTGCGGCTGAAGGTTCCGGAAAGCCGCGTGGGTCATGTCGTCCGCAGCGACGACCCCGCTATCCTGGCCGAGGTGGTCAAAGACCTGCAGGCGGGCCGGATCAAGCGCCGCGACGGGTGAAAGCGGCATACACGATGCCGGTCAACATGGCAGCGGCCGCAGCCGTGTAGAACATCGCCGAAAAGCCGAAGCGGTCGATGATTCCACCCAGCACCGGCGCGGAGAACATCGCTCCAAGTTCCACGAATCCGAGGACAATCGTGGTCCCTGTGCCTCGGTATTCTCTTGGGAATGCTCCGGCGCCGATCGAAAGGACGACTGGGAAGAGCAGGGCATGTCCGATGCCGCAGGCGACCGCGGGGACGAGAAAATGCCATTCTTTGGTCACCCAGGGCAGCACAAAATTGCCCAGACAGTGACCGGCCAGCCCCATCAGGATGATGGGGCGCCGGCCGATGACCTCGCTCCAGCGGCGGCTCCAGATGCGGAATACAAACGCCGTCAGCGCGTAGCCGGTGAAAAACGTCCCGACCCCTTTCAGATTTAGTTCCGTTGCAAACCGGGTGAGAAAGACGGTGGTAGTCGTGAAACCCATGCCCATCATCACCGCCACCAGCACAACCGGGCCGGGCCAGTAACGAAAGATCAAGCGGTGGGCGGCCGGTGTTTCGTGCGGGCGGGTGTGAACCTCGTTCCGCGTCAGGTACACGACCAACGCCAGGTGGAACAGCCCCAGCACGACCGTTGCTCCGAACAGGATTTGGAACTGTGTCCCATCGGCCGGAAAGGACGCCAGAATCCAGTCCCCCAATTGCGAGCCGATGATGATGCCGAGAAAACCGGCGCTGCCCAAGCTGGCAATGATCTCGGTTCGACGGCGGGCGGGAACCTGATTCTGGATGTGCACGATCGAGCAGGTAAACATGCCGGCCATGCCGATCGCAAAAGCCACTCGCGCCGCGTAGATCACCCACGAGATCTCTCGGCAGGCGAGAAACATTCCACAGCCGGTGACGAACGTCATCGAGACGAGTATCCACAGCTTCCGTGGTCCGTAGCGGTCGATGGCCTGACCCAGCAGCAAACGGGCCGACAGTGCTCCGATGGTCCCCACGCTGACGACCGCACCGACAATTTGCTCGGTCCCGCCGAGATGGGCGACGAGTTCTGCAAAGCGGAACGTGAGCGCATTGGCGGTCATCAGCGACAGATTCGCCGCGTACGCGAGCCAGAAGACTTGATTGTAGATCGTGCCGCTCTTCTCAGCGGGCGACACGACCAGAGTCCCAGTTGTGCTCATGCGCAAAGCCGCATTGACCCTTTCCGCCCAGACCGACATCCCTTGTCCATGCGGGACTGGAAGGTCTTGCTGTTGACAATTGGTAGACACCAGTGGAGGGAAACGCGTTGGTCTGCCGGTCAATCGAGTCGGCGCCTTACTCAGGTCGGCAGCAAACAGGTGTGCCAAGCATCAGCATACGCGATCGGCTCACAGAAAGGAAGAGACAGTTGCGTTGCAGGCTCAGTGGGGACGAATTCGATCACTCAGCGTGACCAATTCCAGGCAAATCAGTTCTTCAACGAGAGCACACAGACTCTCAGGCCGGCGAACCGGTTGCTTGGCCAGCAGACGACTGACGAGACCGGCCAGCTCTCGGGGGGCTTCCGGGCGCCAGCGACGCAAGAGCGGCGGTTTCGATTGCCGCTGGCGCCTCAGCACCTCCCCCGGCAGCTCGGCCTCGAAGGGTAGCCGGCCGGTCAGCATGCGAAACAAGCTCACGCCCAAACTGTACATGTCGCTGGTCACGAGATTCGATGGCCCGCGCGCGAGCGTTTCCGGGGCCAAATACTCGACGGTCCCCGTCATCAAATGATTCCGCGAATCTCTCCACGATTGCCCGACCTCGCGGGCAAAACCGAGGTCGATCAGTTTCACCAGGCCACTGGGCGTCACGAACATGTTGGCCGGCTTCACATCGCCGTGGGAGAACCCTGCCTGCTCCAGCGCCGTCAATCCCAGCACGCACTGCCGGGCAATCCAGACGGCCAAACCGATCGGCAATCGCCGTCCGCCGGAGAGCCGTTGCTCGAGAGTGGTCCCGTCAAGCCATTCGAGGATCGCGTAAGGGCGCTGGCCGTTCGGTTCGAAATGAATCACGCGAACAACGTGAGGGCTGGAAACCGCCTGCCCAACGTGCGCCTCGCTGCTCAGCAGCCGATTGGCAGTCGGGTCGTCCTGCCACTGGGCCTGGAGCCGCTTCAACGCATACCGGCGGCCGGTCTCTCGATCGCGAACCTGCCAGACTTCGGAGAACGAGCCGCGTCCGGCCGGCGCCACCGCCTCGTAACCCATCGGCACGGCGTCTTGCTCCACGACGTCCTGCCGGTGCTCGCCGGCAGGACGTCGTGGCGGATCGACTCGGCGGGATTGCTGCAAGCTCGATGGGAGAGTCATTCGCCCGCTGAACCTCCAATGCTCACTCACCACGGAGATTTGGATTGGCCCGGATCATTCATAGAAACCCAAACCGACGACTTGTCGTCGCTGCACGTGCCATGAAACGAGTGGATTCCGACAACAAGTTGTCGGTTTGGGTGCCACGACGACTGCCTATGAGCAATTCGGGTTGGGGGTCTGAGATGTAAGGGGCTATGAAGACGAATCTCCGCTTTTTCAATGTCGGCGCTGCACCGGTTCGACGATCAGTGTGATTTTGGGGCAAGACACAACCGGAACAATTCAACAATCGTTCCGGGTTGCCGTCATTCGATTTGTAACGGTCACAACGCGCAAGAAGCCCGGCTTTCCGGGAAAGCCGGGCTTCTGACCTGGTCAAGTCCGGTTCTGCCATCCGCTATTTGAACGCCAGGGTCAGCCAGCCGTTCAAGGCCTTGATATCGGTCAGGGCGATGACGAAGTCGGATTTTCCTTCCCGCTGGAGAGTCATGTTTCCGTCGAGTCTTCGGGTGGGCAGGGCCGAGGAGATTTTCTTGATGATTGCACCAGCGCGGGCGACCTGCTTCGGGATGCTCTTAGGCCGCTTGACCGGTTTGACTTTCACTTTTCCCCGCTCGATGACGACCTCCTCGCCCTCGACGCGGAACGTCAGCGGAACGACGACTTCTTGAGCGGGGATGTCTTCTTTTCCCTTTTGCTTAAAACCAGCCCGAATCACCAGCGACAAACTGCCGCCCTCGGCACGGAACCGAACCGGGTCGTCCTTGTCGAACACGAACGTGTCCGGTCCTTCTCCCTTCTTGACCTTCGGCTCTCCCTCTTTCTTGTATTTGTCGAGTTTGAACTCGCGCCCCAAGAGACTGGAGAGAAACTTCTCGATCTTCCTGGCGACCTGCTCATCGGTCAGCGTCTTGCCGGCCAGCTCCATCCGGTCGACGGCGTTGTTCAACAGACTCTCGTGCAGGTGGATCAACAGCGGAGCATCGGCGACGACCGGTGTGGAACCCGGGGCGCTCCCTCCCAATTCCGCCTTCGCCACGACCCGCGAATTCAACATCAGGTGCGTGTCGGTGCTGCTGGCGCCGTTGGCTTGGGGAAGCAGCTTGTTCTTCCTGAGCCGTTTGCGAACATCGTTTTCCAGTTGGTCGTTGATCTTGTTGAACTCGTCGTCGACCTCTTTGTTGAACTTGGGCAGCACCTTGTCCTCAACACGGCCGACAGCGATTGCCTCCGACTGCCCTCGTTTTCCTCTGGCGACCTTCATGGCATAGTCGTCCGCGATCCAGCCAAGGATGGGGAAACCGCTGATTCCGGTTCTGGCGTCGACCGTGCGGATGTTGGCATCGACGGAAATCTTCGCCGGCTTGGTCGTGAAACGTTCTCCGTCGAACGACACTTCCTTCGTCGCCGAGATGTAATGGGTTCCCTGGTTGTAGACGGTGGCCTGACTGGTGACCCCCTGGGTGTCGCTGCGGACCACGCCGGTGAGTGTGACGTCAAACAGCGCGCCGTTGTCGCTCTGTTTGACGTCGACGCCCGCCGTGGCGGTCGTCGTTTGCTCTCCGTAGACGTCGGCCTGGAGGATATAGTCCCTGACTTCGCCTTGCTCCGTCCGTTCTTCGCCGAGCAGACGGTTCAGAAAATCTTCCGAGGCGACAACCCGCAGGTTGAAGTTGACATAGTGAGAACTGAGCGCCGCGTCGATCCGCTCGCCGTCGTCCAGCGAAAGACCACGAATGGCCTCCAACGCTTGACCGGCATTGGCGGCGGCAACGCGGCTGTTGGTCTCTTCGTACTCTTGGAGCGCCTCGAACAATGCCGTCAGTTCGTCGCGGAGCTTCCGGACGTCGACGGTCTTGGGCTTCTGTTTTGCCACGTTGAGGTATGTGCCGATCGCCGCCTCGACCGCGGCGAACTGCGCCCGGCTGATGAATTTTCGCTGTTGGTCGCCCAGCTTGTCTTTCGCCTGGAATTTCTTCTGGACGCCTTCCAGCAGCCCAATCGCCTTGTCGGGTGACTGGCCGGGGGCGGTCTGTTTCGTCAATTTCTCGGCCTGGATGTAAGGCAGCCACGCAGTGCCGCCTTCGATTGGCTTCAAATAGGCTCGCAGCTTGTCGACGGCTTTGGCGAGGTTCGTGCCGGCAGATTCTATCCGCGCGGCTTTGACGGATTTTGCGTCCAACTGCAACGTGTCGAGCGCGGCTTCGGCCATCGCAACTCGCCGTGACAATCGGCCGTATAGAGTGACCAACTCGTCGAAGATGCTCTGATACCGCCGATCAGCCAGCGCCCGTTTCATCACGTCCAGCTTGCTATTCAGATTCGCAATCACCTCCCGCTGGCCGGCGAGGTCGAGGTCTTCTGCTTCGTAAAATTTCTGGACCTCTGCTGCAGCGTCGATGCTCCACTGCTTCCAGTTGCCGGCCAACTCCTGCCATTCCTCTTCGGAAAGATCATCGGGGGTTTCCGCGGAAATCAAGCCGCGCAGCCCGACCTCGGCCGGTTCCGTCTCGTCGAATCCCCACGTGATTGAGGCGACAAATGCTGTCAAGACCACGGCGTACAGTCCACCCCATACGACGACCCTGTTCTGGATCACATCCATCATTCTGCCCATTTGTGCGCGACTCGATTGCATGGCTCCGGCGCTCCGTTGAATTGCGGAATGTGTTGAATTGCGAAAGATGATCGGTATATCGTCATCCTTGCCGTCCTTCGGAATCATTTTCTGCGTCTGAGAAGTGATTGTCGTTCACTTTGGACCGATCATGCAATCTCAGCAATTCAGCGCGGCGCTCTCAGCCGAACATCGGCGAAATATGCCGCTTAGCACCCGGAAGTCTAATGGACCGCTACTGTTTGTGCAATTGATCTGAATCGGCTAATCTGACGCTTTCCGCCAAATCGCCGGTTATTGGCTTGACGGGTCTTCTATCATTGAAACTGAGCAATCCCCCCTGGCCAAGACCCGATTGCGAAGACGGAATCCGCGACACCCCACAAACGGAGTGGTCCCCCCGTGCCGCCACCGCACGACTTGACTCCCAGCCAACAGCTTGCGGTCGAACATGTCGACGGTCCGCTACTGGTGTTGGCCGGACCCGGCTCCGGGAAAACTCGTGTCATCACCCGCCGCATTGCCCACCTGATCGAGCAGGGCGTCGATCCGCGGCAAATTCTGGCGATCACCTTCACCAACAAAGCGGCGACGGAAATGGGCACGCGTCTGGCCGACATCTTGCCCGGTTGCCGGGTGGGGGTTCGTCCCCCATTGGGGGTATGGGTCAGCACGTTCCATCGTTTCTGCGCCCGGCAGTTGCGACAACGGGCGGAAGCCGTCGGACTCGCGGCAAATTTCACCATCTTCGACACCGCCGATCAGCGCCAACTCATCAAGCAGACGCTGCGGGAGCTCGATATTGACGCCGTCCATTACCCGCCGGCTCGGATTGCGTCGCGCATCAGCCGGGCAAAGAACGACCTGCAAACAGCCGACGCGTTTGCCCGAAGGTTTCAGGAATCGATCGGCGATCACATGCAGGCGGTCGTCGCGCGGGTTTACCCCAAGTATCAGCAAGCGCTGTTGAATTCGAACGCGGTCGACTTCGACGACCTGCTGTTGCACGTGGTCACGCTGCTGAGCGAGAATCCCGAACTGCGCCGCGAGCTCGACGCGCGCTTTCGCTATGTACTCGTCGACGAATACCAGGACACAAACTCCGCCCAGTACCGAATTGTCGCCGCCTTGTCGCAAGATCATCCAAACCTGTGCGTGACGGGTGATCCCGATCAATCGATTTACGGCTGGCGCGGTGCTCGGATCGACAATATTCTGCGGTTCGAGGCCGATTACCCGACGGCCCGTGTCGTGCGGTTGGAGCAGAACTTTCGCAGCACGGGACGCATCTTGCGGGCTGCCGAGGGTCTGATCACCCACAACACGTACCGCAAGGCGAAATCGCTGGTGACCGACAACGCCGAAGGCACGCCGGTCGAGCTGCTTTGCTTCCGCGACGGCAAACACGAAGCCGACTTCGTCGCGCGGGAAATTCGCCGGCTGGTCTCTTCGGGCGAGCGTCGTTGGGCCGATTTCGCCTTGTTTTACCGCGTCAACGCGCTGTCCCGCGAGATGGAACGGGCGCTGACTCGCCATCGCGTCCCCTACCAGATCGCTGCCGGCGTCGAGTTCTACGAACGGGCCGAGATCAAGGACATGCTGGCCTATCTGCGGTTGATCTACAACCCGCACGACAGCGGAGCCTTCCAACGGATCGTCAATCGGCCTCTGCGAGGCATTGGCAAGACGACGCAGACGCGGCTGGCCAAATGGGCCGCCTCGGAAGGCGTCAACCTGCTGGAAGCAGCCGGCAGAGCCGACCAAGTCCCGAAACTGTCGAAGCGGGCCGTCGGCGCGCTGAAACACTTTGCCGAGATGCTCGACGATTTCTCGCGCGACCAAATCGGTTCGATCGAGACGTTGATCGAGACGGTCATCAACCGAACCGCATACACGGCCGCTTGGCGAGAGAGTGAATCGGAGCAGGACCACGAACGGCTGGCCAACGTCGACGAACTGAGGACGGCCGCCCGGCAATACGACCGCGAGTTCAACGACGAATCCACCCTGGAAGGATTCCTGGAGATGTCCAGTTTGGCCGGCGACGTCGACAGCCTCGACGAGACGGCCGGTGCGGTGACGCTGATGACGCTGCACGCCGCCAAAGGGCTCGAATTTCCCGTCGTCTACATCCTCGCCGTCGAGCACGGCCTGATCCCGCACGAACGGTCGGTGCGACACGATGACCTCCGGGAACTGGAGGAAGAGCGCCGCTTGCTGTTTGTCGGCATGACCCGCGCCGAGGAACAACTTTTCCTCACGCAAACCGTTTCGCGGGAGTTTCGCGGCAGGCGGTTGACAACGGTCCCCAGCGAGTTCCTGCAGGAAACCGAACTGGCCCTCAACGACCAGACTGGCGAGTCCAGTGTGGCACGTCCAGAGCCCAGCGATGGGCGTGGTCGGCACTCAGGAGGCACCCCGCCACGCCCTTCGAAGACTCAGAGCGTGCCACCCCGCCCGGAGGACCGTCCGCTGTTGACGACGGCCGCCGATCTGCTTAACGGAACACGAAACTCGGCGGAAATCTCACAGGGTTTTGCCGTGGGCATGACCGTCCGGCATCCGCATTACGGACTCGGCACGGTCGTCACCATCGGCGGATTCGCCAAACGCCGCACGGTCACCGTCGAATTTGAGCAGGATGATCGGAGCGAAACGTTCATCGCCGCCAAATGCCCGCTGCAGCCGGTCGGCATCCGCTAGATCAAGGAAAAAGGAAAAAGGAAGAAGGAAAAAGGAAGAAGAAAAGCCGATCTAATTCAAGGCAAAAGGGAAAAGTACCAACAAGAACGGTGTACACCGCCACTTGGTCCGGCTTCGCTTTCACTTTTGCCTTTTTCCTTTGTCCTTTTGCCTTGATAGAATCATGCCGCCGCGAAAACGACCACCGGCCGGGGCGAAGTTCACGACCGTGACGGCCGCCGATCCCGTGATTCATCTGCAGCCGTACCTGCATTACCTCGAAGCGGAATGTGGCATGTCGGCGAACACGGTCCGCGCTTACCGCTGCGACTTGAGGCAGTTCTTCGAGTGGTACCGCGCCCACGGGCCGGCGTCGGTCGCGGACGTCGATCTGAAACTGCTGTCCGCTTACCTGAATCATCTGCACGAACGCCAGTTGGCGGCCACCAGCATCGCCCGGCATCTGGTCTCCATCAAGATGTTCTTCCGGTACTTGGTGCTGGAGGGCGTTTTGTTGGAAAGCGCCGTCGATCTGCTCAACTCGCCGAAGTTGTGGCAGCGGTTGCCGAAAATCCTCAGCCCCGACATGGTCGACCGGCTGTTGGCAGCTCCGGCCGGCGACGACCGTTTCCCGCTGCGCGACCGGGCGCTGTTGGCATTGCTGTATGCCACCGGCTGCCGGGCCTCGGAGGTCACCGCGCTGGCGCTGCGCGACGCACACCTAGACGAAGAGTTCTGCCGCTGCATCGGCAAAGGGAACAAGGAGCGTCTCGTCTCGCTGAATCCCGTGGCCCGAGCCGCCCTGGAAGCGTACCTCGAGCACGAGCGGCCGGAGCTTGTGAGATCGGGGGAAGCGGACTGGCTGTTCGTCACCAGGCGGGGCAACCAGCTCTCGCGGATCATGGTGTGGAAGCTGGTGAAGAAGTACGCCGCCCGCATCGGCTGCAGCCGGGAGGTCAGTCCGCACACGCTCCGGCACAGTTTCGCGACGCACATGTTGGCCGGCGGGGCCGACATTCGGGCGCTGCAGGAGATGCTCGGTCATGCCAGCATCTCGACCACGCAGGTCTACACGCATATCGAGTACAGCCGGCTGAAAGCGGTGCACGCCCGCTGCCATCCGCGCGGGTGATTGGTGGGGCAGGCTTTCCAGCCTGCCATACAAATCCAGCAGGCTTTCCATCCTGCCACAGGAATTCAGCAGGCTGGAAAGCCTGCTCCACAAAGCAATCACGCCCCCGTGCCGGCCGGTCGGCGCGGCGGGGCGAACTTGATCTTCTCGACGTAGCGGACGATGCCCACTGTGCCGTCTTCCATCTTCTGCAGCCGGCCGCTGCAGGCGCTGACTGCGTGGATGATGTACTCGTAGTGGAGGTGGTAGTCGGCGTCGATCTCGACTTCGATGTCCTTCGTTAGTGGATTGCCCGGCTTGCCGATGATTTTAAGGATCTCGACGTTGAGCCGGTCAAAGGCCCGCAAGTCGTTGCCCAGGTTGCGGCCGCTGAGCTCCAGCGCGGCGAGCTGACCATCCTCGGCCGCCTTCAGGCGCACCTTGATATCGGGCAGAATGATGTCGGTGTTGGTTGCCTCGGTCGGCGCACCGAGGGGCATGTTGATGTTGAAATCGCCCTCCGGCTCGACGATTTTCAGCGTCAGCATGAAAAAGATGAGCAATTGAAAGACGACGTCGATCATCGGCGCCATTTGCGGTTCAATCTTTTCGCCTGCGCCGCCCGCGTTTCTGACCTTCATGAGAACTGGATTCCTAATTTCCTCATCACTGCATTTTCCCCCTCAACCCTTCTTACTGTTTGATCTTCTGCGTCGCTTTTAAGGCGAACTTTTCAAACCCGGCTTCCTGGGAGAACTTGATGAGCTCCTGGATCAGCCCGGTGGGCACCTCGGCGTCAGCCCGGATGACGACGGTCGTTTTCTTAGGTCCGTCCACAGCCAGCCGGGCCTCCTGCTTCAGCTTGGGACCGAACTCAAGCACGGGGATCTTGTCGCTGGTGTAAAACACATAGGGATTCTCGTCGGTTTTCTTACCTTCTTTGTTGCGCAAAAAGCCGACGTTGATCACCAATTCGTCCTGCCGTTTGATTTCGGGTGGTTTGGCCAGCGCGTTTTTCGGCAATTTGACGCGTTCGTCGGCCTGCGTTTGCTCGAAGTTGGTGATGACCATGAAGAAGGCGATCAATTGAAAGACGATGTCGATCATGGGCGTCATGTCGATTTCGGCGACGGCCGGCTTCACACTTGCAAATTTCATGTTCCCTGTCCTCGATTGCTCAGTGGGTGATTAGCCGCGGGTGAATACCCGCGGGTATTCACCCGCGGCTGGATGCCTTGTTACGGTTGCGGCGCTGCGGGGGCGGCGGCCGGGGCGGCTCCACCTCGCGGCGGGGGCTGCTTGCCCACTGTCGAGAAGCGGGACATCAGGCCCTCACTGACCATGCCCACTTCCAGCACGAACCGGGCGACCCGATTCCGCAGAATACTGTAGGCCACCATCGCCGGAATCGCCACAGTCAGCCCTTCCAGCGTCGTGAACAGCGCCGTGGAAATTCCCTCGGCCAACTCCGACGGCTTGGGCGACGTAGGCGAGTTGGCGATCTTCTCGAAGCTCATAATCATACCGTACACGGTGCCCATCAGCCCGAGCATGGGGGCGATCGACCCGATCAGCGCCAGGTAGCTCAGCCGGTGTTCGAGCTGCATGTTCTCGTCTTCACCGACCTCCTGCATGCCTTCGATGGCTTCGCCGTAGCCGCGATTGAGCTTGCTCAATCCGGCCGCCAGCACGCGGGCCACAAACGATTCGTCGCTCTTGGCCGTCTCGTAGGCGCCCTGGTAATCTTTGCCGACGAGTTTCTGCTCGAAGGCTTCGATGAAATCGGGCGGTAGCAGGTTGTCGCGCCGGACCTGAAGCACGTTCATCATGATCAGCGCGACCATGACGAACGACAGCAACAGCAGAATGAAACCGAAGATCCCGGAGGACTCGATCAGCCATCCCAGAAAGCTTTTGGAGGGCCTGACCTCGTCACCGCCCCCGTCACCGGCGGGCTCTGCTGCGGGTTCGGCGGCAGGCTTTGCCGGTTCGGCGGCAGGCTTTGCCGGCGCCGCGGCGGGTTTTTCTTCCTGGTACGCCCAGGCGGAGGAGGTCCCGACGGTGCTGAAACCGGCCGACACAACTCCCGCGACAAAAACGAGCAACACCAACCAGTGCCAACCTCGCATGTTGGACTGCTGCAACGAAGTTCCGTTCAACATCTTTGTTTCTCCCGAACGCTATTCTCAGCAGGTGGGGTGTGTAAAACACACCGACGATAAGTCTTCGCTTCTACATGTTCGTTTCGAGGTGTGTTTCCCACACCCTACACGCGTGATCTCCGATGAATTAAGGCTTGGCCTACTCACCGGCCGCCTTGAGTTTCTTGGTCCATTCGCTGTTGGGATATTCATTTTCGAGCTTGGCTCGCGCTTCGGCGCTACGCTCTGGATGATCGACGGCCGGCAACATCGACAACTTCGCCAGGTGATACAGCGCTTCGGCATGCAGCGATTTCTCGGCGGCGAACAGCACGTCAACGTGCAGGTAAGCCAGCACCGCTTCCTTGATCTTCCCCTGCGCCTGCAGGCAGTCGCCCTGGCGGACGTATGCTTCGGCCTGAAGCCGGGTGTTTTGGGCCGAAGCCTGTTTGATCACCTCGTCGAGGACCTTGACCGCTTCGCCGTACTTTTTCTGCGTGGTCAGGCAGGTCGCTTTGCCGAGCATGGCCTCGTATTTTTGGGACAACTCGGCCGCTCCCGCCCCGGCGGCTGTGCCGCCGATGACCGCGTCGAAGGCTTTGAGGGCCCCGTCGACGTTGTCTTCCAGCAACATCAACCTCGCGTTGTAGTTCTGCGCGGCCATTTTGGTGTCGTTCCAGGGCGCCTGTCCTAACTGCGTGAAAGCGGTTCTGGCGTTCTCGACGTCCTTTTTCGCCATGTACAGTTGGCCCAGGTAGTTCAGCAATTCGTACTGCCGAAAACTGTCGCTGTGCGCGTTTCGGTAGGCGTCGAGTTTCTTGATCGCGTCATCGAGTTTGGTTGGATCGGCCAGCGCCATTTTGGCCGTCGTGCGGGCGATCAAATACTCGATGTCGGCCTTGAGCTGCGGTTTGCTCGCATCCGCCAATGCGTCTTTGTAACCGTCCAACGCCAGGCGGAAGCGTCCCCCTTCTTCCTGGGTGCGAGTGATGTTGAGTTTCGCCGGTTCGCCGCCCCACTTGACACGGAGGACGTCGTTGGCCGGGATCTTCTCTTCCTTCGAGCCTCGCTTGACGGTCAGTTCCGTCTTACTGACGTCGGTGATCTCACCCGAAGCCGGGGTCTTGGTGCTCCTGCGCGTCACGACATCGACCGCCAAGGACCGATCGGCCGAAACGCCGGCCAAAATAATCCCGACCAGGATGACTACAAATCGTCTCATCATGCTTCGTCAACTCCTGCGGTTTGAGGAACCCGGTTCCTTGGGAGAAACCGGATTGGCTGTCACAGATCTCGGAATGCTCCTACTCTGTCGGTTTTGGACGCGACGGACGTTTTTTCTTCGGGGGGCCCTCGCCCGGTTTTCGCTTGAGGGGCTTTTTCTTCACTGCCTTGGATTCCGTTCTCAGCTCACCGCCAGACTTGGCCGCGACCGTTTTCGGTTTGCCGGCTTTCGCCTTCGTCTTGGGCCGGCGTTTCGGTCCCAACGAGAGCACCGGTGCATCATCGGCGTACATGACGCGGCGTTTCGGTTTCGATTTGCCCATCCAGAAAATGAACCCGACCGCCCCGCCCCCGGCCAGCAGAACCGCCACCAACACCAGCATGCTATTCGAACCGCTTTGCTGAGATTGCGATTGAACGACCGGGCTGGTGGTCGATATCTTGGCGCTGGCTGCACCGTCGTTGTCATCCGGCCGCTTCGCAACCTTCTCGGCCGGCTCGGTCACGAATCTCTTGGGCCGCTGGAGTTTCTTCTGCGGCGCAATGCCCAGGTCCCTCTGGACCAACTGATACAGGCTGTCGAACTTGCCCCACCACTCGTCATCGATTTCGCCTCCGACTAAGGCAAACGACTCGATCTCGATTTGGGCCGCTTCCAACCCCTTTTTCTGCTTTGCGCCGGCCTGCGACAATGCAAACTTCCACCGACACCAGGAAGCGTTGTAGCGGGCTTCGAGAAACCTCTTCCGAAAATCCGGGTTCGGCGCCGGCCCGCTCATGGCCCGCCCGAGCCGCATGGCCAGTTGGCCCCAGCCCCACACGCCCGCCTCTTTCACGCCGTTGATCGCGTCCAGCAGCTTCCCAGGCGAGGGGCTCTCTGAGCTGGCGCCCCAGTCTTGCAGAACATCGGCTGCCTCGAACTGGGCGTCGAGGGCCCGCGGCTTCTGCTTCAGAATGCCTTCGACAATGTCGAAGGCCCCGGAGAAATCGCTTTGTCGCCGCTTGCAGTTCACCAGCCGCAATCTCACGCCGATCAGCTTCTCCGCACTGGGTTTCTTTTCCTTGTCCAAATCGAGGATGGACTGGTAGGTTTCGGCGGCCTTTTGGAAATAAGGTTCGGCCTCAGCCTTGGCCTCGCCCATCCCGACGCCGAGGCTGTAGTAGGTCTCGGCAATCCAGATCAGCGAACTGTAGGTCTGGCCCCTCCGTTTGAACAACTCGCCGAGGAACGCTTCGAACGCCTTGCGGACCTCCGCCTTCCGATCCGGCTGGCTGCGTTTCAACTCTTTCTCCAGCTCACGGCCCAGTTGTACGTAGATAGCCGTGTTGTCTTCCTTGCCGATTTCCTCCAGCTTGTTCATCGCCTCGAGTGCTTCGTCGATCTGCCGGGTGCCGACGTAAGACCGCAGCAACAACTGATAGACCAGGGCGGCGAACTCCTTGCTCTTGACGCCCTTGGCCGGCCGAGCCGCCGACTCCTCGACCGCAATGGCTTTTGTGACCGGGTGCGGCCCGCCGATGAGTTCCGCGATGGCGTCTTTCTCCTTTCCGTTGTTGACCAAGATTTGAGCCAACGAAACCTTGGCGGCGATCAACCCGTCGGGCGGCGAGCCTCCTTCGGGCACTTTCGCTTGCTCCTTTTCGATGCCGGTCCTCAGGTGTTTCTGCGAGGCCTCTTGCCACTCTTGCAACACTTTGGCGGACGGTCTCTGGTCGTCAGGCAGCAGGGCCACTTCCAGGTAGGCGCTCCAGTAGGCCTGGCCGGCCGCCAACTGAGCCTCGGCGAATTGGTCCGACGTCTCCGGGATTTCGGTGTAGATCGCGGCCGCTTCGGCCGGCTGATTACGCTGCGAATAGATTCGCCCGAGCGTCATGCGGGCGTCGTTGGCCCGATCGCTTTGGGGCCATTTCGAGGTGATCAGGCTGCAAACGCGGGCCATCATGTTCATCTCGACGTCTCGGCGATCCTTGGGCGCATCATTGTATGCCTGCACCCATGCCGCCATCGCCAGATAAGCGGCGTCCGAAGCCGTCTGCGAATCCTCCTTAAGAGCGTGCCGGCCGACGAATTCGCCAAGAATGGCCGACTCGTAGCTCCGGCGGGTCAGGTAGTAGACATAGGCGAGCAGGTAACGCGTCTGGTTGACGGGACTGACCTCGATGCTGTCATCGACGAGCGTCAGCGTCAGACGCAGCATGCGGGCCGTTTCATCGAGATGAAGTTTCAGAACCTGTTGGGCCTTGACCTTTTCTTTGGGATCGGTCGCCTTCTGAACTTTCTCCTGCAGGCCTGCGATGGACTTGACCAAGTTGCGAGCGAGCTGATAAGCGGTGTCGAAATCTTCCGGATCACCGCCCTCATCCCCGCGAATGGCGACCTGTAAGCGACGCACCATGACGGTCGACACTTCCTTGTACTGCCCGGGGTAGCGGTTGATGTTTTTGGCCGTCTTCAGCGCCAGACGCAAGTACCGCGTGCGGTCGGCTTCGGGCAGTGTGCGCGTCAGGCCCATGCTTTCCTGGGCCCGCGCCAATTCCCATTGAATGCCCAGCCCGACAGTCGTGCGCGACTTGCTTTTCCGATCAACCAGCCATTTGTTCGCTTCCTGAATGACCAGCTCGTAATCCTTGCGGTCGTCGTGGTTCAGACAGATCAGGCGAAACTGCCGCGCTTGGTCCTGCAGCCTCTGCATGGCCGGCGACTTGCCCGGATGACCGAGCAGCTCGTTGTAAATGCCCAGCGCTTTGTTTAAGTCGTCCTGCTCCTCGAAGCATTTTCCCTGCCACAATCGAGCGTACAAACCGCCGACCATGCTGCGGTAGTTTTTGTTAATCTCAGAAAACTCCCTAGACGCATCGTCGAGGATCTCCTTGTACTCCAGTGCCGTGGCGTCGTAAGTCTGCGCCCTTTCGTAGGTGCACAGAGCCAAATCGAGCTGCGCACGGATGTAATGGACCTCGGCTTTGGCGCGGGCCGCGTAAAGTTCCTTTTCCGTCTCCGGGATGAATGTGTCGAATTTGCCATACGCGGTTTTGTGCTTGTCGTGTGCCGCTTGAAAAATGGCGCGGGCCTGCTTGATGAAATCGCGGGCCTTTTGCTGGTGCTCGGCCTTCTGGTTTTGATTGTCCGGCGACTTCGACTGCCACACTTCCACGCGGCCCTTGCCGAGCAGGATTTTCCCCCGCTCGGAATCGGCCTGCCCGGAGAGCGGATGGCCGGGATTCGCTTTGGCAAACTGAGCCAGAAAGACCAATGCCTGATCGAGCTGTTTGTTCTGCGCCTCGGGGTTCCGCAACGTTCTGGAGCTGGCAAGCAGGGTGATGGCCTTCTCGTAAGGGAGCACTTTCCGGACATCCGGCGGCAAGCCGGCGTCGTTTTCGATCTGCGTGATGTAATCCAAGGCGTAATCGTAATAGCCCCGGTTCCGCAATCCCTGGAGAAACGGAATGTACGGCTCTGCGGACCGACCTGTCGACGTCCCGAACAGGGCCACGCCCAAGATGACCACGCACGACCAGCGAAACTTCATGACGCTACTTCCGTTGCAAAACATCGCCGCTGGTGGAAACGGACTCCGAGAGGAACCGGACCTTCCATCTCATCCAGGCGGCCCGCGCAGATCAACCGGTGAAGTGACTTCTGTAGCCGATGAAACCACTCTCCGTCAAGCATAGACAGCCGGCGGCCGCTACGCAAGATTCGCCGCAAAAGGGCAGTGGGTCAGTTTGGCTTAACATAATGGGTGGCTTCTATGAAAGCCCGTTGCTTGTCAAGGGGGCGAGGTGTTTTTTGG
>CAZGYE010000002.1:0-65922 GCA_964530165.1 uncultured Planctomycetaceae bacterium | reverse complement strand
GCTTTCCTGCCTGCCAGGGCCGATCGGCAGGCTGGAAAGCCTGCCCCACGGATGCGCAAGCTGGCCGTCGCAATCGGTTGCGGCGGTGCGGGGTTCCTGCTTCCGGTCGGCTTGCTTTGGGTCGTTGACGACCTGAACCTCTTCGCCGTCTGGAGTTGGAACTACCACAATCACGCCGCGTTCTACGGGAAAGTGGAATTCCAGCGCACCTATTGGAAGTGGCTGCTGGTCAACCCGCTGGAATTGGCGCTCTCCGCCGGACTTCCACTCGTCGTGTTGACAGCGGCATCCTCTGCGCACGCAGCAGGCCGGACAAACGGATGGAAGCAACAGCACCTGGGACCGTATTGGGCCTGTGCCGTCGTCTGGGGGCTGTTGTGGCTGTCGGGCAAGAACATGGGGGAAGCCGCTCGATTGTGGCTGGTGCTCGTGCCGTCGTTGGTCTGGCTGACAGGCGTCTGTATCGCTTCTGACCGTTTGGGAGGTACGAAGCCGTCTGAACGCAGTGTGGGGCAGGCTTTCCTGCCTGCCAGGGCTGATCGGCAGGCTGGAAAGCCTGCCCCACGGATGCGACGGACCCGATTGACCGGATGGCTGCTGGCGCTGGCCTGCGAGGCGATCGTCTGCATGGCCACGGTCGCGCGAGTCGACGGCTTCCATCTCGATTGATTAGACCGGATTATTCGTAGAAACCCAAACCGACGACTTGTCGTCGCGAAAGGTGCCCTCAAACCAGGGATTCCAACAACAAGTTGTCGGTTTGGGTGCCACACAACGGCGGCGAACCCGATGTGGTTGACGCGTTGAAGCGATCGCGACGTTTGTTTGGAATGCGACGGCTGTTCGGCGGCCCTCCGGCATGACATGTCTTGTTTCATCGCGTGCGGCTGCTCCGAACTGCACGAGAGAGGGCCGAAAACCCGATACAAGAAAAGGAAAAAGTAAAAAGGCAAAAGGAAAAAGTGAGCACGGTGCGCACTCTTTCCTTTTTCGTAACACTTTAGCCGTCTGGAGCAACTTCCTCACGGCAGTGCATTTCGTAGTAAGCGGAGGATTATTAGGAAACCAGGAAAGCAGGAATGTCGGAAATCGTCTTTCTCCTGTCTTCCTAGATTCCTAATTTCCTCATCACTGCATTCGGCTAAACAGTTACCCTTTTCCCTCTTTCCTTTTTCCTTTTTTCTTTGCCCCCCGATGTCTCGATCAATCACGACGATGCTCTCAGCTCTCAGCTCTCAGCTCTCAGCTTTCCTTTTGCCTTTTTCCTTTTGCCTTTTGCCTTTTGCCTTGCCCCTGGTGCTGGCCGGTTGTGCCGACACGTCGCTCGAATTTAGGGAAGTCAAGCGAATCCGGGAGAAAGTGACCGATGCGGAGATGAATACGTTCTTGCAGATCATCAACTCGCTGCCGGACAGGAAGCTGCCCAAGTTCCCGTCGGTGTTCGCGCCACCGCCGGATTGGGACCAGGAAAACACTTATGGGGTCAGCGAGCTTGTCGAGCGAGAAATCAAGATGCTGGCTGAACGCTCCGACGTGGAGAAACTGGCCATCCACCTGCAAAGAAACAGGCGATTGCAGCGAACGCTCCGCCGCAAACAAATGACGCCCGAACAGTTTGTCGGTTTGTCGTTGGCAATCGGCGTGGCGATCAGCCGAAGCACGCTCCGGGACAATCAGGATCTCGACACGATCATTGAGGAGGGCGAGAGAAAGATCGACGAGCTCAAGCAGAACGTCAAACCGTTCCACTTGCACACTCAGGAGGGCAAGCATCGCGTGCTGCAGCAAGCGGTCTGGATCACGCGGGTGGACCGGGCGAAACGTCTGAAATCGGTCCCGCCGGAGAACTATATCGAGCTGGTGCAAAGGTACAGAAAAGACTTGGCGGGGATCTTTCCGGAAGAATTCACAGCCAATCCGCTCGACGCGGTTGCCGATCTGCTGGAAGAGCAGGGGACGCCCTTCGAAGAACTCCCCGAGAGCGGAACGGACGCCGAGATCGAATGGAACGAGGACGAAGCGATCGTCGGCAGGGAGCCGCCCGATCCGGAGTTCGTTCACTGAGCGCTGTTCGCGTCGGGCCGCAGCTTCTGCGCGTCGCGCAAGTAGACGTGTGTGACCTCGCGCTGCGTCTTTTCCGTATTCAGGTGCAGCAACACGCGAATGCACCGCGGCGCACCATCGACAACGGGTATCTCGGAAGAGCACAGCAAAGGCACCTTGTTCATCCCCAGTTCCCGCGCCGCTTCAGCGGGAAACGTGGACGTCAGATCCGGCGTGGTTGTGAAGATGGCCGAGGCAATGTCGTCGAACTGCTGGATGTCGTTGGCGCGCAGAATTTCTTCGACCAATTCTCGTGTCGCGGCGAGAATTTCTTCAGGCACATCGGCGCCGACGGTTGTCGCGCCGCGGATTCCACGGATCGCCATGTTCAAAAGACGTTGATTGAGAACTTGAGAAATGGTTCGACGTCGCGTTCACGACGCCTTCTACAGACGTGTCAGTCCGCTAAGTCTACTGTACCATCCCGCCCCGGAATTCGCCAAGCGGACTTCACGATCGAAACCGGGCTTGCGTTAATTTGGGAGTTTCGGGTAAAAACCCATCGCTTGCCGAAGCGGCGGGGTGGCGGGGCGTAAGGCTTTGCGTCGCCCCGTCGATGAGCGGACGGTGATCGGCAAGCGTATTGGCTCGCTTGAACGGGGCGACGCTTCGCTCACGCCCCGCCACTCGCCGTTGGGTAAAGCTAGGCCGGACAATTTCGAGAGGATTCCATCCATGGCTGCAACCGTCGAGACGCTTGCCGCACTGCTGGGCAGCGCGAAGATGCTCGGAGATCGAACGTTGCTTATCGACGGTGCTCGGCCGGTCGACAAGGCCGGTCCACACGACATCACGTTTGTCGACGACGAAGCGAACCTCCACAAGCTGAAACAAAGCCGTGCCGGCGCGGTCATCGTCAGCGAGTCGCTCTCCGATTCGCTCGATGCCGGGCGGCAACCCGCGGCCGTCATTGTGGTCGATGATGCGAAGACGGCGTTCATTCAGGTGTTGAGCCAACTCTTTCCGCCGCCTGCGCGCCCGTCAATTGGCATCTCGCCTTACGCGGCGGTCAGCGCCACGGCTCAGATTGGCGCGAACACGAACATCTATCCCGGGGCGTACGTTGCCGACAACGTTGTCATCGGCAACAACTGCGACATCTACCCCGGCGTATTTATCGGCTCGGGCTGCCAACTGGGAGACGACGTCACCCTGCATCCCAGTGTGGTGCTGTATCCGCGCGTGTTGATCGGCAACCGGGTGATGATTCACGCATCGGCGGTCGTGGGAGCTGATGGATTCGGTTACCGACTTGTGGATGGCCGTCACAAGAAGATCCCCCATTTCGGTACGGTGCGGATCGAGGACGACGTGGAAATCGGAGCCTGTTCGACGATCGACCGTGCCATGATCAGTGAAACAATCATCGGGGAAGGGACCAAGTTGGACAACTTGGTCATGATCGCCCATAACTGCGAGCTGGGCAAACACAACGCGTTTGTCTCACAAGTTGGATTAGCCGGCTCGGTGACCACGGGCAATTACGTGGTGTGTGCCGGCCACGTGGGAATCGCCGATCATGTGCACTTGGGCGAGGGGTGCGTGCTTGGCTCCAAGGCGGGCGTGCACAAGGACATCCCTCCGGGGGAAACCTACATCGGGACCCCGGCCCAGCCCGCCGCCGAGGCCATGAAAGTCGTGATGGCCCAGCGAAAACTGCCCGCGATGCGAAAGCAACTCCGCGAGCTCGAAGCCCAGGTCGCCGAGTTGACCGCGAAACTACAAGCCCTGTCGACGTCCAGGTCCCCTCGACCGGATGTCGCCGCCTGATATGAGTTTTATGGATCCGAAACCAGCGATCGCACACATTTCGTCCCACAAACGAATCGGTCTGCTGGCCGGCAGCGGACGTTTCCCGGTGGCGTTCGCCCGCGCCGCCCGGCATCAGGGACATCGCGTGTTCTGCATCGGCGTGCAGGGGCTGGCATCGGGCGAGCTGCGTGAGGTCTGCGACGATTTCGTCACGACCCCGCTGGCCCGCATCGGCCGGGCAATCCGGCTGTTCAAGTCCGCTCGCATCCACCGCGCCGTCATGGCCGGCAAGATCGAAAAGACGGTGTTGTTTCACCCGTTTCGCATGTTGCGTCTGCTGCCCGATTGGCGGACGCTGCACATGTTGTATCGCTTCGCCGGGGCAAACAAAACGGACGACACGATCATGTTGGCCGTCATCCGGGAGTTTGAACGCGACCAGATTACCTTTGAACCCGCACTCGATTATTGTCCGGAGCTACTCGTGGAACATGGATTTCTCACGCGTCGCAAGCCGTCGCCGGCTCAATGGCGCGACATCAACTTCGGCTGGGAATTGGCGAAAGAAATGGGACGCCTGGATGTCGGACAAAGCGTCTGCGTCTGCGACACCGCCGTGATCGCCGTCGAGGCCATCGAAGGAACCGACGCCGCCATCCGCCGGGCCGGGGACCTCTGCAGACGTGGCGGCTTCACCGTCGTGAAAGTCGCCAAACCGCAGCAGGATATGAGATTTGACGTCCCCACCATCGGCACGGCCACCATCGGGACCATGCACGAGGCCGGCGGCCGCGTGCTGGCCGTCGAAAGTGGATTGACCATCGTCCTTGATCAGAAAGAAGTCATCCGTCTGGCTGACAAATTCGGCATCACGATCGTCTCGCTGAACGCCGAAGAACTACGACTCCGTATGGCGGCCTCGTAAGAAGCAGTCAGCTCTCAGCAATCATCGGTCAGCCGGACAAACTATACAACTGCTCGCAAAGGCGCAAAGCCGCAAGGAAAATAGGACGATTCCAATGATCGCTGACGGTTTGGAAACCGACGGCTCCGGGAAACCTTGATGTGGGGAGACTTCCCAAGCTAGGAGAAGTGTAAGGGTCCACCCGCTGACCCGCAGGGACGGCAAGTTGGAGAGACCTTGTCGTTTCGAACGTTACCCACCCGTAAGATCACCTCCCTTTTGTCCTCTCCCAACGCTCCCAACAGAGAGGTGACCGGAGCCGTCGGTTTCCAAGCCCTCAGCATTTAGCCGGCGGGCTTGCCCGCCGCGCCCCGCAAGCGGGGCGGCTAAGCCAAAGAATCGTCCGAGAGCAGCCGAACGTCGCTCTGGCTTGTGGAATCGTTTCGAAACGGGCCCGACGATCCCGCAGGCGACGATTCCGGGAAAGAGGTCATCGCTTCGGTCTGGTCGTCGGGACGAACTTCTGGCTCTCCCGGACCGAGATGTACGCGGTACTTCACGCTGGCGAAGGCCAATTCGTCGCCAGGCAGCAACGCCCCCCGCGTGATCTTCTGACCGTTGACTTTGGTGCCGTTTGTGCTGGCCAGGTCGCGGATGAACAGAAGACCATCCGTCTTGACGATCAAACATTGCAGCTTCGAGACGCTTCCCCGATCGACGATCAGATCGCACAGCCCACGCTTGCGGCCGACAAGCGTGACGTCTTTGTCAATCGAGATGATCTCTCCACCATCGAGGGGAATGAGCAGTGCTTGCATCGTGTTGAAAGGCTCGTTGAACGTTGAGACACCCGCATTTTCAATTCTCGCCGACTTTCCCGGCATGTCAAGAAGGCTCTGCCGGATCGGAGTGCCGAACCGGCAAACCGGTCCCCTCGACCCGGTAGAGGTGTCAAGGTTTGCCCACATTTGTCGCGTTTGACGCGCCCTTGACGCTTTCTTGCCGCGATGCTAGCTTCAGGTGCCGCTTCCCCCCCCCGCTTTGTGAACGGCTGTTGGGCTGTCGAAGTCTACCGGACACGGCCGATACATTTGTGTCCACTCGGTTCAGTCGTTTCTTTTATTCTGAACTCGGCTGGAAAGGAATTCGGAATGGCGATGGAAAACCAAAAATACGTCTATTTTTTCGGTGACGGCAAAGCCGATGGTAGCGCTGCTCTGCGCAACTCGTTGGGTGGCAAAGGCGCCAACCTGGCGGAAATGACCAACATCGGCCTGCCTGTCCCGGCCGGCTTCACCATCAACACCGAAGTTTGCACCTACTACTATGCTCACGATCACAGCTATCCGCCGGAACTGAAGCATCAGGTGGACGAGGCATTGCAAGGTGTCGAACGGGTCATGCAAGCCGAATTCGGCTCGACGACCAACCCGCTGCTGCTCTCCTGCCGGTCGGGCGCCCGCGAGTCGATGCCCGGCATGATGGACACCATCCTCAACATCGGTCTGAACGACGAAACCGTCGCCGCGCTGGCCCGACAATCCGACAACGAAGCCTTTGCCTGGGACAGCTACCGCCGTTTCATCCAGATGTACGGCGGCGTGGTCCTCGACATGAAGCCCAAAGACAAGAAGAGCGAAGACCCGTTCGAAGAGATTCTCCACGCCAAGAAGCAAGCGGCCGGCGTCACGTACGATTCCGAGCTCACGGCCGAGCAGCTCAAGGAGCTTGTCGCCGAGTTCAAACAGGCGGTGAAGAAGCAGACCGGCGTCGATTTTCCCACCGATCCCCACGAGCAGGTTTGGGGGGCGATCGGCGCCGTCTTCGGGAGCTGGATGAACGACCGCGCCAACGTGTATCGGCGGCAATACGGCATCCCTCACGAATGGGGGACCGCCTGCAGCGTGCAGGCGATGGTCTTCGGCAATCTGGGCGACGATTGTGCCACCGGAGTCGGACTGACTCGCGACTGTTCGTTGGGCACGCCCGGCTTCAACGGCGATTACCTCGTCAACGCGCAGGGTGAGGACGTCGTGGCGGGCATCCGCGCGCCGCAGCGCATCGAAATGACGCTCGCGGAGATCATGCCCCAAGCGTTCGAACAGTTACAGAATATCGGCAAGACGCTCGAACAACACTACAAAGATGTGCAAGACATCGAGTTCACGGTTCAGCGCGGCAAGGTTTGGATGCTGCAGACCCGCAACGCCAAACGGACCGGTTTCGCCGCCGTCCGCATCGCGATGGACCTCGTCAACGAAGGTTTGATTACAGGCAAGCAGGCGTTAGAGAAGAAACGGATTCCCGCCGACGATTTGAATCAACTGCTCCAGCCCATTTTCGATCCGCAGGCGAAGACCCTGGCCCAGGAAGAGGGTCGGCTGTTGACCAAGGGAATCAACGCCGGTCCCGGGGCGGCGTCCGGCAAGATTTGTTTCCATGCGGCCGACGCGGAAGCGGCCCGCGAAAACGATCCGAATGTCGAACTGATTCTGGTCCGCCGCGAAACCAGTCCCGAAGACCTGCGGGGCATGCGGATCGCCAACGGAATTGTGACCGCCTTCGGCGGCGCCAGTTCACACGCGGCGCTCGTCAGCCGGCAGATGGGCAAAGTCTGCATCGTCGGCTGCTCGGCGTTAAACATCGACTACCAGCAAGGGACTCTTTCCGTCGGCGATCAGGTGCTGCGGGAAGGAGACCCGATCAGCATCGACGGTTTCACCGGCGAAGTCTTCGCCGGTCAAGTAACCACCAAACCCAGCGAGGTCGTCGAGGTGCTGATTCAAAAGACGAAACAACCCGAAGAGTCGACCATCTACCAGTGCTACGATCAGTTGATGAAATTGGTCGACGAGCACCGTCGGCTGGGCGTTCGCACGAACGCCGATCAACCCGATCAGGCCGCCGAGGCCATCGCCTTCGGCGCCGAGGGCATCGGTCTGTGCCGCACCGAGCACATGTTCTTCGAACACTTGGACGAGATCCGCGAAATGATCCTGGCCGACACCGTCGAGACCCGGCAAAGGGCGGTCAACAAACTATTGCCGTTCCAGCGGGAGGACTTCAAGGGATTGTTCCGCGCCATGCAAGACCGCCCGGTGACGATCCGCTTGCTCGACCCGCCGCTGCATGAGTTCCTCTCGGACCGCCACCTGGAGGAACAGCCGGACCTGGAACGGAAACTGGCCGACATGATGGACGTCTCGCCAGAGACCATTCGGCAACGCGTGGAAGGACTCGAAGAGTCGAACCCCATGCTCGGTCACCGCGGCTGCCGGCTGGGCATCGTCTATCCGGAGATCACCGCCATGCAGGCGCGGGCCATCTTCGAAGCGGCCTGTTCCGTCAAGATGGAAGGCATCGACGTGCATCCGGAAGTCATGATCCCGCTGGCCGGCTTCCTCACGGAGCTCCAGAACCAAGAGCACGTCGTGCGTCAGCAGGCCCAAGCCGTCTTCGAGGACGCCGGCGTCACCGTCGATTACCTAGTCGGAACGATGATCGAGCTTCCGCGGGCGGCCGTCTGCGCCGACAAAATCGCCGAGGCGGCCGAGTTCTTCAGCTTCGGCACCAACGACCTCACACAAACCGCGCTGGGCATGAGCCGAGACGACTACGGCGGCTTCATCGGATTCTACCAGGAACACGACATCATCCCCGCCGATCCGTTTCAAACCATCGACCAGGACGGGGTAGGCCGGCTGATGAAGCTGGGAGTCGCCAGCGGCCGCAAGACCCGCCCCGATCTGAAGATCGGCATCTGCGGCGAGCACGGCGGTGACCCGGCCAGCGTCATGTTCTGCGACGCCATCGGCCTGAACTACGTGAGCTGCTCCCCGTTCCGGGTCCCCATCGCCCGTTTGGCGGCAGCACAGGCGGCGCTCGAAGAGTGAACCACGCTCGATGAAACGATTCATACGTTCCTCAGCACGGCGGTGCTCCAGAAGGCGTGTATGATGCCGTTCATTTCGATCGGTTGGACAATCAGAAGCCGCCGCCGTTGAATCCATTGAGCAGGAAGTTGAACTGGATCAAGCCGAGGGCGACATTGGCGATTTCCTCGGGCATGGTGTATTTCACGACAATCACGTCTTCCGGCTGGATGAGGATTCGCTGTTTGGGGTCGACCAATGCCTTGTTCAGGTTGACGTAAATCGGCACTTGGCCGCCGTCGGGGGTTTTCCGCAGCACGATCGCCCGGGAAGGAGCGATTCCCGTGACGCCTCCGCGCCCGAGGGCGCCGCGGTTTCTCCGGCTGCCACCGATCTGGCTGATTGCCGTTCCGCCGCTTCCCAGCGGGCCGTCGGCGATGGCGATAGCGCCGAGTACGTCGAGATCGTAATCTCTCGGCAGCGGGAACTGGCCGCCGCCCAGAACGCCGCCTGTGTAGAAGATTTCGCGGTCGCGGGCCCTGATCATCACGATGTCGCCGTTGGTGAGCAGGATGTCATCCTGCGTAAACTCCGGGACGTTGTCGGGGCGAAAACGGAGCGGAATGCGGATGGTATTTTTGTCCTGGTTCTCAACGGCTGACTGCCCGCACTGGTCAGTTCCGCCACCAATCGCGGCGATCATCTTGTCGCGTTCGACCGCTTCTTGGAACCTGCCCCTGAGAATGACGATCTCGTTCTTGGCATCCAAACCGGGAAGTCCGCCCGTCATGTTCAGGGCGTGCAGGACGTCGTTCTCATAAGCCGGTAGGTCCACTGAGAGGCCGGTGCCCCGTTTGGTGACCCCATCTGTGGCGCCGCTCTCTTCGCGCACCACCAGCACCCGATACGTTCGACGCCGCATCAAACTGACCAGGATCCGATCCTGACCGTTCTTCAAGATTCTTCTGTCATGCGTGTAGGCTCTGCGAATTGCATCCGTCGTTTGCGTCAGCGAGAGGCCGGCCACTTTGATGGCCGGGACAAGCGGCAACGCGATCGTTCCATCTTCGCGGACGGGAATTGGATATCCGATCTCCGGCGGACGATCTTCGTTCTCCGGGAAGTGCACTACCGGCGGTTCTTCCGCTTGGCCGAGCACGTTTTCGACGTAAACGCCCAGAACATCGCCCGGACCCAACTGATAAACTTCCGGAGGATCCTGACGCAGCCGCGTGAGCGTCAACTCCTGCATATCGGCTCGCGTCACGCCGAGCAATTCCTGCGGAACGCGGTGCGCAGGAACGGCGGGGATGTAGCCGAAAAACTCAACGCTCGAGCACCCCGTCAACAGCAGGGCGCCCAACAGAATCACACAGCTCGATGTCGGCCGGTTGGTCCAAGTCAGAGACATTTTCAGTCGACTCCTGTCGCGCAGGTTGGAACACTCTTCTGGCAACTACTGGCCCTGCGGCGCCGGAACAAGCGGCGCCTCCGGCGCCGGCGGCGGGGCTACCGAACCACTTCCCGACTGGCCGACGCTTCCTCCCATCGCGCCGCCGCCGAGGACTTCCTCTTCCACCCATCCGTCCGGCCTCCCGTTGCTGCGAGACGTCTGGTTGGTGACGATCTGATTCCACTCGGCGGCGCCTTCCTGCTCGGCGGCCAGTGCGCCGTGGGCGAAACCATTGAACCATGCCAGCGTTTTCAGATGACCTTCCTCGTTGTGATGACGGACGTCCCAGTACTTTCTGGGAGGAAGAGTCGGTGCTTGGCCGCTGCCGCCGGAGAGAACGTCGTAATATCCATCACGGAAGCCACTCCCGAAGTCGCCGCGGCACTCGATGCCGTCGTACGCCGATCTCGATCGCCACCAGGCGCCGTGCGCCCGCATCGTGTTACGAAGCTTAAGCGAGGATTCGTCAATGCCGTCCCGGATCCCATAACACCCCGAAAAACAGCCGAAAAGACAAACGGTGATCCAAAATCCTCTGAACTTCATGGCACTCGGCCTCGCTGCAAATGGTAGGACGACCGGAATTTCGCTTTCGTCAGGATGCTGTCATGACGGCCGCGCGTGGCGTAGGGACTGTTCGGCTAGCGAGAATCTTATCGGTATTCGGCACGGCAGATTTTGAAACGAACAGGCGCGTTCCTACGCAATTTACGACCAGTCGGCGTCTGAAGTTGCATGGTCGTTACATCCCGACGTGGCTGAGCGTGCGCCGTAAACATGATCTGTTCGATCGACATGACAGCGCTCAAGCGACGAGGCGCCCCAAAGGGACCAATACGCAAATTCGAGACAGCCGCGTCCAGCCTTTTGCGACGCGGAATCTGCAAAACGCCTCCAACCCTCAACGAGATGCCCTTTGCGCTGTAGGCCGACGTCACGTCAGGTTTGGTGCGGCTTTCCCGGAGAGCCGGTAGACGTAGGCCATGATTTCGGCAAACACCTCGTACATCTCGATCGGGACGGAGCGGCCCACTTTGACGTCGCGGTAAAGCGCCTGGGCCAGAGGTTTGCGCTCGATGATGGGGATGTCGTGCTCGATGGCGATCCGCCGAATGCGGGCGGCAATTTCTCCCTTTCCTTTGGCAACGAGCGTCGGCGCGGGCATTTTCTCCGGATCGTATTGAACCGCCACAGCGATCTCGGTCGGGTTGGTGATGACGACGTCGGCATTTTGAACTTGCTGTAACTCGCGCGCCAGAGCCAGCTTGCGGTGTGCGTCTCGGCGGCGCTGCCGAATCAGCGGATCGCCTTCCATGTTCTTCATCTCATCGCGGATTTCCTGTTTCGTCATCCGCAGGTCTTGCTCGTATTTCCATTTCTGAAATGCGAAATCGAGCAGGCCCAGCACCAACAGCGCCAGCGAGAGCAAGAAGGCCAGCTTGACGAGCGACGAGCCGATTGCAACCATGACCTGCGACGGCTCGGCACCGCCCAGCTCTAGAAAATGCGGCAATTGCGACGTGATCCACCAAACCGAAATTGCGACCAGCACGGCAAGCTTCCCCAGACTGACCGCCAGTTTCACCAGCCCCCGCACCGAGAGGATTCGCTTGGCGCCTTCCAGCGGATTCAGGCGCGAGAGCTTCGGCTGCAGAACTTCCGGAGTCATCAGGAATCCCACCTGCACCACATTGAAAAACAGTGCCGCGATCGTGATCAGCAGCATAAACGGCAGGACGCTCGCGGCGAGGAACTCAAAGACGCCGACTGCCTGCTTGAGGACCAGACCCCGATCGATTCTCAGCCATCCCGGTCCGCGCAGGTAAGCGCCTAACAGCTCGGCCATCGACCGGGTCAGTCCGCCACCCAGGAGAAAAAGCGTCGCCGCCGTAGCCAGCATGACGCCGGCAGAGGTCAGGTCGACGCTGCGCGCGACGTTCCCCTTTTCCCGCGCTTCGCTGCGCCGGCGATCGGTTGGCTGCTCTGTTTTGTCTCCGAATTCGTCGCCGGGCATCAAAACTCAAAATAAAGGGGGACAAAGGAGATGGTTGGAGATAAGGGGATACAAGACTTTGCGGCTGTTTGGCTTTTGTTGTGTCTCATTTGAATCTCCTCATCCCCAAGTCTCTCCTTGTCCCCCTTTCTTTTTCTCTGTAACCAGGTTCAATTTTCACCCTGACAGCAGGAATCGCATCCGGTCGATGGTTGCCGGAAGGACGTCGACCACGGCCTTGGCGGCGCCGGAGACCATCAGCGACAGGATGAGAAGGTTCACCATCGCCCGGATTGCGAAGCCGATCACCAGCACGTTGACTTGCGGCACCGAGCGGCCGAGATACCCCATGGTCAGCGCCACCAGCGACATTGTGGCCAGCATGGGCGCGACGATGCCGACGGCCACAACAAGTGATTGGTGCACCAGCGAGAGAGCAAAGTCGACGGCGGACGTCGCCACGAAGGCTTCGCCGACCGGAAGCGTTTGAAACGTCTCGACCAGCGCGGAAATCATCAGGAGATGACCGCCCACCGGTTCCAGAACCAAGAACACCGTGACTCCCAACAGAAACAACATCCGCGAGCTGACCGACGCGGACATCTCGAAGCCCGGACTAAAGACCTCACTCAAGGCCAGTCCCGTTTGCTGATCGATCATCTCGCCCGCGAGCTGCAATCCGGAAAGAATCGTCAGCACGCCCAGCCCCAGTAGGAATCCCAGCGCAAATTCGCCGATTGCCACCCAGGCGTAGTCGAGGATGGTCGAGGGGATCTCCAGCGGGACGGCAAATTCGTCGGCCTGGAGCGCCGCATCGTTCTGCTTGCCGGTCCGTTTGAGCAGATTGTCGAAACGGGCCTCAAGAGCCTGCGGCACTTCGTCACGAGTCAGCCGGCCATCTTGATTGACGTCCAGTCGCTGGAATCCGACGTCGGATTGTGTCGAGAGCGTCGGCGTGATCAGCAGCGCCATCACCAGCACCAGCAAAATACGGATGTTGGGTGGAACCAGCGGCTGTCCGAACATGGGGCCGATGATCATCAGACCGCTCATCCGCACCAGAACCAGCGTGAAAGCATAGAAATGCCGCATGCCCAACTCGAGCAATTGCCGCACGGTGACGTCGGCCAAAGGGTCGAAAGGTCCCAAAGTCGAAAAGTCCCTTTTAATAGTTGAGAGATGAGGGTTGAGGGTTCAGGGATCAGAATGGGACTTTCAACCCTCAACCCTCAACCCTTACTTCACTCTAAAACGTCGAGGGGATGTTGTGGATGAGATCGGTCGAGTAGGCGATCATGCGATTGATCACCCAGGGCAGGATGTACGCCAAGGTGACCAGCATCGCGACGATTTTCGGCACGAAGCTGATGGTCTGGTCCTGAACCTGCGTGACCGCCTGCAGAATGCTGATCAGCAAACCGACGACGACCGCGATCGCGAGCACCGGCGCCCCGATCATCAATGTCAACAAAACGGCAGCGCGGCTCAGCTCCACGGCTTGATCGATGGTCACCGACGAACTCCTTTAATAGTTGAGAGTAGAGTGTTGAGAGTTGTGGATTCAGAAGGGAGACCTCTCAACTCGCGACTCTCAACTCCCTTGGACACTTTTGAGCAGCATGCCCACGGTCAAGAACCAGCCGTCGATCATCACGAACAGCAGCAGCTTGAAGGGGAGCGAGATCAAGACGGGCGGCAGCATCATCATGCCCATGCTGATCAAAACTGACGCGACCACCATGTCGATCACTAGAAACGGCAGGTAAATCTGGAAGCCGATGACGAATGCGGTTTTCAATTCGCTGACCATGTAAGCCGGCAACAACACGCTGAGTGGGACTTCATCGTAAGTTTTGGGGCCTTTGTAGGTTCTACCCGCTTTGGAGTCCGGGTTGGGGCGTTGGAATTCGAGAAACGTCCACACGGCGTCGCTGCTCCCGGTCGCCTCGATCTGATCGCTCATGAACCGCCTGAGCGGCCGCACCGTGTTCTCGAACGCACCGGCCAAACTGAGCGGCGGCTGTCCCGGTTCGGGACTCGTGTACGGCCGAATGCCCTCATCGTAGGCCTTTTGCCACACCGGCGCCATGACCAGAAACGTCAGAAACAGGCAGAGCGAAATGATGACCTGGTTCGGCGGCAACTGCTGGGTCCCCAACGCCTGCCGCAACAATCCCAGCACGATCACAAACCGCACGAAGCAGGTCGTCATGATCAAGATCGAAGGCGCCAGACTCAACACCGTGAGCAGCAGCATGATTTTCAGCGTCGCCGTCAAGCCGCCGGGGGTGAGCATCTGGTCGACGTTCAGACCGGCCGGCAATTGCAATTGCGGGGCCTCCGGACGGTTTTGCGTAGTGGTTTGCGGGTTCGGTCGGGAATCGGCCGCGAGGTTTGCCGCGGCACGACCCGGCAAAGCGACTCGACCGGACGGCTGTTGGGCGGATGAGAAGTTCGGCCACAGGCAGAACCATCCGGCCAGCAGCAGGAGCGTGAGTCGAAACAATCCCCGTTGATTTCCAGTCCTACGAAGGAGCGGTTTGACAGTCCGTTTCCGAACAGGCCAACAAGCCCGAAACGCCGGCGAGGGCGGATGGTTTTCCACCCTTGCTTGCGCGGCGGGCTGGTTTGTCAACGGTCTGTTAAGCACGCATCTTCTCCAAACGCGTTTCGGGCGGGGATGCCCTTTCGGGCACCGTTGGCGTTTCGAGCGCCGTTGGTGCTTCGCGGCGCGATCGCGCGGTCAAGGACGCCCCCCCCAGTGACGACGCATTCGGCAAGCTCTCGCACCGATTGCTGGCCCCTGCGGTCGAGACTTGCTTCTTGAACAGTGCACGAAACGCTTGTGCCGCAGTTGCATTGCCGTCACCTCGACGGCAAGCGCCGGCCAGAAAATCAACCTCGATCGGGTCGGTGATCTCGCAGAGCGTCCGCAGTCCGTCGGTCGATGAGCCCAAAACGAGAATACGCGAGCCCAGCCGCGCCAGATAAACGGTCTGACGCTGATCCAGGCGCCGAAGCCCGAGCACTTCAAACGCTTCCGGCGGCAACCCCGAGTTGACGAGGGGTCCGTGTTTCGACCAGAGCTTTGCGGCAACCAGAATCAATCCAACGACGAACGACAAGGCGACCAGCGTAGTCCCGAACGAGCCGGTACTTCGCGTCTTCTTTTTTTCCGGATCATCGGGCGGAGTGATCGTGCGGCTTGGTTTGGTAATTCGTAGAAGATCGCCGTCGAGGCTCTGCACTGCCTGCTGTTGCGGTCCCTCGAAGCGAAAGTCGTGTGTGGGTTGCCGCGTATCGGGCAGACGCGAAACGTGACCCGGTTGACGTGCATTCGTCACCTGCGGCTGGGCCTGGACACCCAAGGGCAGCATCAACACCCACATGCCGGCATTCAGCAGCCGAATCGAATTCGGACGGTTCATCCCTAATAGTCCGGAGTAAGAATTTCCGCCACGCGCACGCAGAAATTATCGTTCAAGACCAAAACTTCGCCCCGAGCGATCAGACGACCGTTGACGAGAATGTCGACCGGATCGCCGGCCAGTTTATCGAGCGGGACGACCGAACCTTCCTCTAACTTGACCACTTCCTCAATCAGCAGCTCGGTGCGGCCCAGTTCGATGTGGAGATCAAGCTCGACATCCTCGAGTGCGCTCAGACGGGTCTGGGTTCCCTCCTCGGCCGGCCGGTTGCCGAATTCCTGGAATCCAAATGCAGCGGGTGTTCCCAGCTCCGGTGGAATGCCGCGCGGCGAGCTCATTTCCGGCGCGACGGCGGCAGCCAGGTCGGCTTCGGCCTGATTGAGCAACCGTTCCGCAGCGCTTGCCGGCGATGGCTTCGGCGTCGTCCCCGGCATCTGGCCGCCATCGCGGTGCTTGAGCAGTTCGGCCGAACCACCAGCGGCCGGAGAGGTTCCGGCGCCGGCTGAGTTCAGCAGCGCTTCGATTTCGTCGGGATTGAGGAGATCGTCGTTCTCGCCAGGCACGTACCAACTCGCTATTGTTCCATCGTTTTGAAGTCGCTGATGACGACTTCGATAATGTAGCTTTTTCGCAAAACCTTATTGACTTCCTCACGGATCAGCCGTTTCATGGTGCTCAGATTCGGATCGTTGAGGTCATCGAGATTGGAACTACGGGCCACTTTCACAATGGCTTGCCGCACGAGATACTTGTGCGTTACGTTGGCAGCCTGATCGAACTTGGCAGCTTGCCCCGCCGCGACGGTGACGGCCAGATCGAACGTGACGTGAATGATGCCGGTCGACGCCCGGCCGTTCGCGCAGTTAAACGTGTCGACGAAGACTTCCTCTGTGGCCAGGTTGGGATCCCCCTCAGGATCGGGCGTTTGACCCGGATCCCCGTCGGTTCCGAATTTGCCGTGGCTGAGCGCAGGCTGAGGAACCAGCAGGTAGATGGCGGTCGCCTCGACAGTCATCACCACCAGCAGCAAGACGACGATCTTGAATTTCTTACTGCGGAAGTCGAATCTTCGACTCAAAACCGGCTCTGCGGCCTCACTTCCCGAGTCGTCGGCGATTTCCTCCACCACATCTGTGGACATAGAACCATCCTGCGGAATGCGGAACTCGGAATGCGGAATTCGGAATACAGCATGTGAGACTCATCACTCCGCACTCCGCACTCCGCACTCGGAAGGCGTTATATAGGAATCTATCAGGAACACGTCAACCCGATCATTCAGTTTCTGCAATTCCTTGCGCCGAGTGATCTTGCGCGGTGCGCTGTCACCGGCAGCGCTCACCAGCAGCCTTTTGCGGTCGATTCCCCGCTCGATCAGGTATTCGGCCGTCGCATGCGCCCGCGCATACGAGAGGTCCATCTGGTCGATCGCTTTTCGGTCCAAGACCGTCAAGAACGGCGTATCCGCCGGCAGCGGCTCTGGAGAGGCATGACCGCGCACCACCAGACGATTCGGTTTCTTCGCAACCACTTTGACGATGAGGTCCAGATTGGCTTTCAGCTCATCGGTCAATGTCGCGTCGAAACGTTTGAACAGAGTCGCTCCGCCCAACGTGACCACCGTGCCGTGATTGATCCGCCTGACAGTCCGGTGAGCGCCGGCGAGTCCCTGGGACTTTCGGCTGGCCCGCTTCATACCGCCTTCGGAACGGCTTCGCGGGGATGACAACTTGTTCAGAATGCTGTTCGACGAGAGCGAACGGCCCGGGGCGCCGATCGCACTGGGGCTGATGCCGAATCCTTGTTTGATGGCGTCCATCATCGCCCTCATCTCACCATCTTCTTTCAATTCGCTCATCGAGACGAGCATGATGAAAAACGTCAGCAACAGCGACATCATGTCGCCATAGGTCACCACCCACTCGGGGACGCCCGGGGCCTCTTCTTCTTTCGGCTTCTTCGGCTTCTTGGCCATTGGGCACCGCCAGACAAGGCAAAAGGAAAAAGGGAAGACAAGGCAAAGGTGCAGAGGCACAGAGGCACAAAGGGAAGAGAAGGCACAAAGGCACAAGTAAGACAGAGGGGCAAAGGGACAAAGGGGCAAAGGGAGTGTGGCGAATGTTCTCCGACCTTTGTACCTCTGTGCCTTTGTGCCTTGTCTTCCCTTTTCACTTTTTACTTGATCAAGCCGCAGTTCTCTCCGAGACAGGCAGGACTGTTTTCAGCTTCTGGCTGAGCACGCGCGGGTTGTCCCCATCTTGAATGGAGAGGATTCCTTTCAGAATCACTTCGCGGACCTCGATCTCTCGCTTGCTGTAGAACGCCAGCTTGTCGGCGAACGGCAGACAAAACAGGTTCGCAACAATGGCCCCGTACAGTGTGGTGATCAACGCGACCGCCATACCCGGTCCGATCGCGTCCGGGTCGTCCATGTTGCCCAGCATGATGATCAGCCCCATCAGCGTACCGATCATTCCGAACGCCGGCGCGTAACGGCCCATCGTCTCCATCAACGACTTGCCCGTCTTGTGCCTCTGG
The DNA here is from genome assembly GCA_964530165.1 of uncultured Planctomycetaceae bacterium. GTDB lineage: Bacteria > Planctomycetota > Planctomycetia > Planctomycetales > Planctomycetaceae > CAZGYE01. The sequence continues at coordinate 47,879 of CAZGYE010000002.1, read as the reverse complement.
GCGACGGCGTCAATTTCCGAACGCAGAATGTTTTCCATCAGCTCGGCGTCGGTGCCGTCGACCGCCATCTGCAGGCCCAACAGGACAAACGGATCCTCGATGTCCTCGGTTTTGCTCTCCAGGGCAAGGATTCCGTCTCGCCGAGCAATCTCCGCGTATTCCACCAGTTGCGCGATGACCGGAGCCAATTCCTGCTGCTTTGGGGAAAAGACCTTCTTCAAGACTTTCGGCAGACCCAGGAGCGTCCTGAGCGGAAAGGCGATGCAGCAGGCCGCAAGTGCGCCGCCAATCACCACCGCCGCTGACGGAATGTCGGCAAACGCGGCAAATCTTGCCCCCGGCGCAATCGCGACCGAGAGCAGCATCAGAGTGATTCCCATTGTCAGGCCGCCGAGTGTCGCTTTATCCATCCCGCTTACCCCAGACCCGGCACCGCGCGGACCGCGCGCGAGTAGGCGAGGCTCCGCTTCACCACTTCTTCCACCGTTTCGCGAACGATGAACCGATCGTCGGTGGTCAGCATGACGTAGGTGTCGGGACGGCTCTCGACAAAGCGAATCAGCTCGGCATTGACGACGAATTCCTGACCATTCAGCTTGGTGAGTCGAATCATCTTAACGCCCCAACACGAGCAACTCGTCAACCAACTTCTGCACCGAGCTGATGACCCGCGCGTTGCCTCGGTAGTTGGTCGAGGCGATGATCAACTCGACCAGGTTTCGACCGATGTCGGTGTTGGACAGCTCGACCGCTCCGGAGCGAATCGTCCCCGCACCGGACGTGCCCGGCGTGACAACCTGGGCCGGACCGGAGCTGACGCCTTCCTGGTAGGTCCCTTGACCGTTTTCGACCAACCCCTGCGAATTCGGGAAGCGTGCCAGCACCACCTGCCCTAATGTGCGGATGATACCGTTGTCGAACACGCCGTTGATGATGCCCGACTCGTCGATCACGAAACTCGTCAGCGTTCCCGGCGCCGATCCGTCCTGCAAAGCCAGCAGCAGGGTGCTGGTGTCCGAACTGGCCACGATGCCGTTGACGCTCGCCAGGTCCATTGTGAACTGCAAGGTGGATGCCGCGGTGTTGGCGCGTTGGATGGTCACACTGGCCGTCCCGTTGCCCGTGTTGTCATCCACCACTTTGCCCTCGCTGTCAAAGATCAGCGTGCCGTTGGTAATCGCAATGTCCGCGTCGCTGTCATCGACGCTCTCGACAAAATAGCGGTACGTGGTGGTCGAGGCGTTCCGCGATTCCAGCGACATGGTCACTTTCACGTCGACCTGCTGTCCCAACGAGTCGAAGACTGCAAAGTCGACCAGGGCGCTTTCCCCGTTTGCTTCCTGAATCTTGTGGAATGCCAGGTCCAAGTCGGCGCCATTCAGCCTGATGTCGCCCAAATTGATGGAAAGGTCGTTGACCGTACCGGCATTCCCGACAATCCGAATCGATCCGGCGGCCGCGCCGTCGACGCGGACCCCCGGCTGGACGCCCGCTACGCCGTCGTCCGGAATGGTCAGGTCGCCGTCCGTATTGTCTTGGATTCCGATGGTTTCGTCGAAGAGCGTCATCAAGTCGCCCAGCGTGGTGCCCGCCCCGACCGTCAGCGATTGCTCTTCTAGCTTCCGTTCCCCCTTGGTCGCCGTGAACGCGATGACGTCGTCCACCGCAAACAGGGCCGTGGCCGCACCACTGCGGTAGACGGACGTGAGCAGCGTGGCGGCATCGACCGGATCAGTCGCGGGATCGCCCGAAGCCGTGTCGGTCAGCGCCACGGTCTCCAGCACGGCCCCCTGCGTACCGGTCTCGGCACTGGCCGACGTGCGCATCGAACCGGTCAGCGCGGCGTTGCTCGTCTCCTGGGCCACTTTGTCCAGACCCACACGAATCTCGATGTCGATCGGCGTCTCCGTCTGCAATTCGAAGTTGTCGTTGACGCCATAACCCTGGACGTTCAACCCCGTGGCGTTGACCAGCAGGTTCTCGCTGTTGAGGGCGAAATTGCCGGCCCGGCTGTACGATCGGCCCTCAGCGCCCTCCAAGACGAAGAAACCGTCCCCCTGAATGGCCAGATCGGACGGACTGGTGCTGTTGGTGATCCCGCCTTGAGTGAAATCCTTGGTGATCGCCGCGGTCGTGGCCCCCAGACCAATCTGACGAGGGTTCGAGCCGGCGTTGTCCCCGCTGGGCGCCGACCCGACGCTCATGGTTCGCGACAACTGTGTCGTGAACAGCACGCTCGAGGCTTTGAAGCCGTTCGTGCTCGCGTTCGAGATGTTGTTTCCTAGTACGTCGATGGCCGTTTCGTTCAGACCCAAACCGTTCAACGACGTATTCAGCGCAGACGTCAAACCCATGACAGCCCCCCAGTTGTCAAGAGTAACCGCGCGGGCTTCTGCGCCCCGCGGCCGAGCAATGAAATTCGCACTCCAATCGCGGAGGAACGTTCCGTGGAACGTCCTGTTTCCTACTATCGGTTCCTCGGCCTGAGAATCACTACCTTTTGTCTTTTGTTCTCGCGGACTATGCAGTTCAGCGTGGCCACGACCCGACGGCGGCCCCTGCGCGAGAAACTGCGCAATCGACGCAGAATCTTCCGCCGGCGAGTGCCCGGCCTGCCGGTCGGTCACGGGACCACCGTCGTCCCCATCACGATGCTTTTGATGTCCGAGAGCGCGAACTTTTCGCCGCGCACAACGATCACTGGGTCCCCGGTACCTTGGATGACCTGTTGAACTTCGGCCAGAATCTTTCTGTCGCTGGTCTGAATGTTGACCATTTTTCCGACGAGCGAGTCGGCCGTGTTAACGCTTGTCACCTCGGTCAGAGGAACCGCTGCGCCGCCGATGTCGAGAAAATCGGCGCCGTCATTCCGAGCGACGGCCTCGACAATCCCGATCACCGTTTCGCCGGCGGCGGTTCTGCCGGTGACCAGCCTCCCGACGAGCGAGTCGGCCGTGTTGATGCTGCCGATCTCGTCCAACGAGAACTCCAGATTTCCGGCGCCCACAAACGCCTCGCCGTTGCGCAAGAACGCGCGGTCCACAATCCCCGTCAACGAATTCGCCCCGGTGATCGACCGCCCGATGAACGTCGACGCCGTGGAAAGCTGCTGGCTCGTCGGCTGTGAACTCAAGGTCTCGCTCATCGACTGAATGACGTCCCGCAATTCCACGTTCGACTGCAGCGACTGCATCGCCGAGAGCTGGTTGATGATCTGCTCGTTGCCGACCGGTGCCATCGGATCCTGGTGCTGCAGCTCGGTCACCAGCAGCTTGATGAACGTTTCGGCCGTCATCCCGGCAAAGCCGATTTTGTCGGCGGGGACAACATCGACGCCGTTGAGTCGGTTGAAGGTCTCGGCCGTCTGGCCGGCGAGCTGCCCAGCGACTGGGTTCTGGTTGAGTTCCATCCTAATAATTCTCCGCTTGCCACGAAATGCACTGTGTTGAGACGAACTCAAATCTGAATGTCCAACTGGTCCATGTGCCCACGGTCCTTGGTTGGTTGTGGTGGGTGATATTCCTCCGCGGCTTGGTCGTCCGAACCGCTCTGCTGCTGGCCTGAGGGCCGCTGTTGCGGCTCCTGTTGTTGCTGTTGCGGCTCCTGTTGTTGCTGTTGCGGCTCCTGTGGCTGCTCACCGCTCTGTTCGGATGGTCCTTCGCGGGTGCGGTGCAAATTCAACTGCACGTCAATGTGAGCGACCTGTGTGCCGTGCCTCGCCAGGGCCTCGTGAAGGAGCGGCATGTTCTCGATGAGCGCTCGCTGGGCGGCGGCCCTGCTGACCTCCAGTTGGACCAATAGCATCCCGTCACGGACGGAAACTTCGATCTGCAACGTTCCTAGCTCCGGCGGGTGGAGACGGGCCCGAAGCTGTCCTCGGTGTTGCTGCGCCGAACGAACAGCATTCACCACCCGAAGGACGAATTCAGCCGGATCGACCTCTGGAGAAGTGCCGGCCTGCTGTGCCGGAGCCAATGCCGTCGTCGAGGAAACCGGAATCGAAACGTTTGTACCGTCATGAGTGGAACCAGTGACAGATGTCGAAGTGTTCTTGGCCGGCATCGCCGCCTGGATGGTCTCCTGAACCGCTTTAGAGACCGCGTCACCGATCCCCGTGGATGCTGTCGCGCTCAATCCACCGACTGGCGTGCGGACACCGGTTCCACCGGCTAGGAGACCGGTTCCACCGGCCGGTTGCCCAACGGCCGAAGCAGGTCCAGCCGGGGCGTTCTCTGGCGAAACGCCGGCCTGCTGTGCCGGAGCCGATGCCGCCGTCGCGGAAACCGGAATCGAAACCTTTGTACCGTCATGAGTGAAATCAGTGACAGATGTCGAAGTGTTTTTGGCCGGCGTCGCCGTTTGGATGGTCTCGTGAACCACTTTAGAGACCGCGTCACCGATCTCCGTGGATGTTGTCTCGCTCAATCGACCGACTGGCGTGCGGACATCGGTTCCACCGACCGGTTGCCCGACGGCCGAAGCAGGTTCGGTCAGGGCGCTCTCTGGCGAAACGCCGGCCTGCTGTGCCGGAGCCGATGCCGTCGTCGAGGAAACCGGAATCACAACATTTGTACCGTCATAGGTGAAGCCGGTGACCGGTGTCGACGCGTTCTTGGCCGGAGTCGCCGCCTGGATGGTCCCCTGAACCGCTTCAGAGACCGCGTCACCGATCCCCGTGGATGTTGGTCGCGTCGCCGTCTCGATCGCTGCGCGGCCATCGGCTTCACGGGCCGGTTGCTCGGCGAGCAGATCAGGCTCGGCCGCAGTCGATCTGTCAAGGGGTTGAGAGTTGAGAGCTGAGAGTTGAGAGTGTTGACGTTGGACTCTCCACTCTCGACTCTCAACTTTCGACTCGTCATTTGAACTCTGCACTTTCGACTCTCCACTCTCGACTCTCAACTTTCGACTCGCCTTGTACAGTCCTGCCGGTGGACTCAATGGCTCACCGCTCTCGAATCCGACCAGGCTATGGGCGGACTGGCCGTCGCTCTCATCGACAATTTCGTCCAGCAGAAGCTGAATATTGGGTGGAGGCGCCGGCGGAACATCGTCGGACAGCGTGATGACGGGAATGTCAGATTCCGCCCCGATCAACTGCAGTCCCGCTGGAGAAGTCCCTTGGCCTGTCTGCGTCTCGGCAACGTTTGTTGCGGCGGCAGGCTTGTCGGCGTCGAGGGCGGTTTGCAGTTGGGGCGGCACGTTCGTCGAGATCGGCTCAGACGGCCTGCTGCGATCAGCCGCCGCATTGTCCACCGGAGACGGATTCTCCACTGGGTCGCGGTCGTGCCCGTCAACAGCCGGATCAGTCGCATCATCGACGGCGGGTGGATTTGTCGGCGTTTCGGCCGGGACGGTTTCGTGATCCGCCGCCGCCGCGGATTTGTCGGGCTTGGCGTCACTGAGCGACCGGGCCAGCACATGGCGGTAGTGACTGGAATCAGGGTTGATCGGACGCTCCTGAGAGCCGCCAGTTTCGGCCGGCTGACCCAGACCGGTGCCCAGATCAGATCCCAGACCGGCATCAATCGGTGCCGAGAAATCGTGTAGGAACATTGTGAGTACCGCTGATCGGAACGTCGATTTCCTTTCAACTTCCTTAGCTTTTGGGTGTGCTTGTTCCTTGTGTCAGTTGCTGACGGGCTGCGTCGATCAATTTGTTGGCCGGCTCACCTTGACTGATCGCTTCGAAGATCTGCTGTCCACGCTCCATGTGCTCCTGTTTGCCTTTGAAGAATTCCTGCAGGATTTTGGCAATCTGTTTCTCCGGCATGCCTTTCAACAGCACAATGTTTTCTTTGAGACTGAGTTCCATCAGGTTCTCGACGGCATCGGCGGGCGGTAACGCCAGCAGGATTCCTCGCGCGAGCTGAGTGGCCTCTGAGGCAATATCGGCGTTGAGCGCCTTCAACCGTGAGTCGAACGAGTCTTTCATGGTCCCCAAAGAGTCCAGTTCCCTCTGCAAGTTCTCTTTTTCGGTGTCGATCATGTTCTTCAACAGGTCCAATTCTACTTGTCGGGTGTTTAGATTGAGGATTCCCATGCTGCGTTTGACCAGCACGTCGTCGATGGAAGGTTGTAGGATTGCTGCATCCTCGTCGGTGTCGAGTTCGTCTTGATTCTCACCCGTGAGAGTCATTCGGATCTCTTTGACCGTCTCGGGAGTCAGTTGGCCGCGGTACCACAGAAACGCCAACCCCAGAACTTCCGACATTAACGTCGCCACGCAGAATACGGAAAGGATCATCAGTCCCGAGCGCATCATTTCGTGAACTCCTTGGCGTTTGTGGCTAGCCAGGCGTCTTCCACCTCGAAAGTCGTCCGGCGTTCCTGCTCGTACAGAAACTCGGCCCGCCGGCGCTCTCGGAGCTTCTCCAAAACCTTGACCTCTTGATCGGCCTTGGTGAGCACCTGCCGGCAAAGCTGCAACTGTTCCCGGACAAGCTCCTGATTCCTCTCGACCACACGGACGTCACCGAGCAACTGGCCGGCGTGATACCGGCGAGACGCGGATCGCCAGACGTCTACTCCGCCCGTCTGAGAGAAGTTTCGCAACTCGTCGAGCAGGTCGTTTCGGCTTTCGAGAAGCGTCTGTTTTTGGGTGGCCAGTTTGTGATCGTCGGCGAGTACGTTCCCCAGCAACTGCCGGCACAGATCTCGTTGATTGCGGCGGTATTTCAGGAGTGATTCCAATTGGAACAGGAATTTCTGCATCGATCACTCCGCACCATTCAGCCCGTCTCGTAGTCGAGCGAGTTTGAGTAGTCCCTCGACCGCATCGGCAAAGGTCACCGACTCTTCGGACGCTTGTTGCACGTATTTCTGGATCGGTTCCCGCATGCGAATCGCGAGGTCGACCAGCGGATTCGAACCGGCTTGATACGCACCGATCGTGATCAAGTCTTCGGATTGCTGGTACGCGGCGAGGAGTTGTTTGATGCTGTCGGCAGCGGTCCGGTGGTGGTCGCCGACGATGTCGCTCATGGAGCGGCTGATACTCTCCAGTACGTCGATGGCCGGCCAGTGGGCCTGTTGGGCCAGCTTCCGCGACAACATGATGTGTCCGTCAAGAATTCCACGCACCGCATCTGAGATCGGCTCGTTGGCGTCGTCGGCTTCCACCAAGACCGAGTAAAAACCAGTGATGCTTCCCCGTTCGGTACGGCCGCTCCTCTCGAGCAAGCGGGGCAGAATTGCGAAAACACTGGGGGGATAACCTCTTGTGGCGGGCGGTTCGCCGGCCGCCAATCCGATTTGTCGTTGAGCTAAGGCGAACCGCGTGACACTGTCCATCATCAGCAGCACGTCTCGGCCGGTGTCGCGGAAGTATTCGGCGATGGCCGTTCCCAAGAATGCCGCCCGCAGACGCGTCAGTGCCGGTTCGTCGCTGGTGGCGACAACCACGACGCTGCGGGAAAGCCCCTCCGGGCCTAGATCGCGTTCGAGAAATTCCCGCACCTCGCGGCCCCGCTCGCCGACGAGCATCACCACGTTGACGTCGGCGGAGCTGGCGCGGGCCATCTGCCCCAGCAATGTGCTTTTTCCAACCCCGCTGCCGGAAAAAATGCCCAAACGCTGGCCTTTGCCGCAAGTGAGAAGTCCGTCAATGACGCGGACTCCGGTCGAGAGCGGCGAGTCGATGGGGGGACGCGACAACGGCGACGTGCGTGCGGGGTACAAGCTGATGCGATGTGGCAGGGCGGCCGCGGGACGGCCGTCGAGGAATCTCCCACGACCGTCAAGCACCCGTCCGAGCAATCGGTCTCCGGCTCGTACACTCGGGACCGATTCGATGAGCGAGACGCGATTGCCGCGGCGTACTCCCGACAGGTCGCCGTACGGCAGCAGCAGCGTCTCGTTTCCCTCGAACCCAATGACGTCCGCTTCAATCGGGGGACCGCCTTCCCGGGCGATTCGGCACGTCGAACCGAACGGCGCCGGAAAACCGGCCACCGATGCCGTCAGCCCCACGATCCCGCTCACGCCACCGATCAGGCCGACGGGCAAGATACGCTGCACATGGTCTTCGTGGGGTTGAGAGTTGAGAGCTGAGAGTTGAGAGTGTTGACGTTGGACTCTGGACTTTGAACTCTGCACTTTCGACTCTCCACTCTCGACTCTCAACTTTCGACTCGTCTTCACGGCAACAACTCGACAGTGATGCGTTCCAGTTGCGTCTCCAGGCGGGCGTCGATGATGCCGTGATCCGTTTCGATCACACAGCCTCCCCGGGAAATTGTCTCATCGGCGACGAACGCGGCGTCACCACACGCGGCCATGCTGCGAATGACTTCTTCGGGATGGTTGCCCAGGAGTTTCAGGTCGTCGGGATGCATCCGCAATTTGATCTGTGGCTGACCGGCGGCCAGTTCGAGCGTTTTGAAGAGGGTCTCGGAGCTGATTTCCGGTTTGATCGAGAGTTCGTGGCGTATCAGCTTTTCGGCAATCGTGACACTCAGCCGGATGGCAGCCGATTCCCATTCGGCCAGCCAGCGGTCGCGTTCGAGCGACAAGGCCTCGGCGGCCGAGTGCATGGCGGGCAGCGTGGTCCTCAACTGTTCTGCCGTCATCCGTTCGGCGAGTTCCTGCGCCCGCTTCTGGATTTCCTCTTCCGCCTGGCGTAATCCTTCGCGGCGACCCGATTGTTTGGCTTCGTCAAGAGCCTGATGATGAATCGAATCGGCTTCAGTGATTGCGTCCTCGATCATCTGCCGTGTCTGACGACGCACCTGTTGGATATGTTCATCGCATCGCCGGCGCAGGTCGTCGTAGTTGAAGGCGACTTTCGACCCCAAACCACGAGCGGAATTGGCTTTCAAGAGGCGAGTTGATTCGTTGACTGTCATTTTTGAGAAGGAGTTAGTAATCCACGAACTGCTATTCCCCATTCCCCATTCCCCATTCCCCATTCCCCATTCCCCATTCCCTATTCCCTATGCCCTATTTAAGTAATAAACTGCTCGGATTCGCCCCCGTTGGCGACGATGATCTCGCCCGCATCCTCCAGCCGTCGCACCGTATCGACGATTTGTTGCTGCATGGCTTCGACATCGCTGACTCTCACCGGTCCCAAGTATTCCATCTCTTCCTTGAGCAAATCGGCCGCGCGCTGCGAAAGATTTCCGAGCACTTTCTGCTTGATCTCTTCGGAGGCCCCTTTCAGCGCGACCGCCCATTGGCTGTTCTCGATCTCCCGGAGCAGCGATTGAATCGCTTTGTCGTCGAGTTTCAGCAGGTCGTCGAAGACAAACATCAGCCGCCGAATGTCGTCAACAAGTTCAGCGTCCTCCTGTTCGAGATTTTCCAGAATTCCCTTGTTGGTCATGCGGTCGGTCACGTTAAGGATCTGGGCCACCATGGAGACGCCGCCGGCTTTTTCCAACTGCTCGTTGAACGTCGACGTCATACGTTTTTCCAGGCTGGCTTCGACGTCGTGGACCACTTCAGGGCTGGTCTGTTCCATGGTGGCAATGCGGCGAATGACCTCCAACTGCTTGTTGGAGGGCAAGCCGCTGAGCGCTTCCGCGCCCAGTGTCGGCGGCAGGTGCGACAGAATCAGAGCGATGGTTTGTGGATGTTCTTCGACGATGAAGGTCAACAGGTTTTCAGCGCCGGCCTTCTGCAGGAACCCAAAGGGAACCGAGCTCATCGATTGCCGCACGTTTTCGAGGATTTCGCCGGCTCCTTCCTCGCCCAGCGACTGCTGCAGCAAATCGTTGGCGAAATCCATGCCGCCGCGTTCGATGTGCGTACGCTCGCCGGCCAACGTGTAGAACTCAGTCAGCACTGCCTGCTGCTGTTCTTTAGTGACGTCGTCCAACTTGGCAATCTCCATCGTCACTGACTCGACCAGGCTTTTGGGCATCTGACTGAGGACCTCGGCGGCCAGCGGCTTCTCCAGGCTGAGCAGCAGGATGGCGGCTTTGTGAATGTCGTTCATGGCTTGCACTTTCCGTCGTTCATTTTGCCGCCTGGATCCACTTGCTCAACACCGAAGCTGCCATTTCGGGATCGTCGCGGACGACGCCCTGCAACTTGTCTCTCTGGGTGACTTCCGGCGGCGTCGGTTCCTCTTGGGGTTCATCTTTTCTCGGGGTCTGCATGGCCAGCGTGGCCCCCAATTCCGTTTCCGGAGCAGGCAGCTTGGGCATGCTCTTAGACACCAGTCGCAGCGCCCACAGCGCGAACAATGCCAAACCAATTGCACCGCCCCACCGGCTGAACGCGTTGCCGAGTGTTTCCGTCATGGGGATGTCGATTTTCTGTACATCCGGCTCGACCCGAGTGTACGAGGTGACGTTGATCGCGGTGTCCGGCGATCCGGTCGGAATGAGCGTTAACACCGTGGCTTTCACGTCTTGCTGCACTTCCTGCTCAATTTTTTGGACGTCGGCTTCGGAGATTGCTTTGGGTTCTTCACCATCCTTTTTGTCTCCCTGGGCGTCGGCCAGGCTCTGCCGCTTCAGCGCGACCTTGCGGTAGTAGTCCCGGGGTATCGCAACCGATACCTGCACCGCTTTGGGCATTGCAGCGATCAGCTCCTTTTCAGACGTAGTGAAGTCAAGCGGCACGCTGCGTGTGCTCGTGTTGGTCTCGGTGGTCGTTCGCGTTTTCTGCGTTCCGACGCGTGTTCGCAATGCCATCGGTTGGTTGGAGGCCGAACCTGGCTCGGCACTTTGCGGCTGCTGGTTGAGTTGATCGTTTCGGCTTTCGTCACGAATGTCCAGATCGATCGTCTTCGGGTTGAAGACCTGTTTCCGCTCGATCGACCGTTTCAGATTTTCCAATTCGACGTTCACCGTCACGACGACGTTGGGAATGTAGGAGGACAGATGAGACGCAATCTTGTTCTGATGCAATTGCTCAAACTGTTTGATCCGTGTCAACAGTTTGCTGTCGAACGGTTCACCCTCTTTGTCGGCCGTGTGCGAGGTCCCGGTCGACTGGTCGAAGATGGTCACGTCGGCGGGGCTCAAGTCGGGGACCATGCCGGCCACCGCCGCTCGCAACGAATGAACGAGCTGCATGGAAAGTTGCCGGTTCCGCCGGGGCAGCACGTTTACCGTTGCGGTCACGGTGTGCTTTGTGCGCGACCAGCGGCTCGTTCCCTGCGACCGCGCCCAAATCACGTTGGCGTCCTCGATGTCGGGCACCGCGCGGATGATTCGGCGAAGCTCCTTGGCCAGCGCGATGTCCGTGCGGGCCTGCTGTTGACGGTCGCTGGAGAAGATGCCGTCACTTTCGAATTGCTTCTCCAGTTCCAATCCCCAATCGGTCGGCAGCGCGCCACCTTCCAGCAGGGCGGCGTTGTACCGTTCGGCCTCGCCGGTGGGGACCATCAGACGCCGGCCTTTACTGTGGAAATCCGTCAGCCCGCCGTCGAGCAGCGTCTGCTCAGCGCTCATCAATTCTTCTCGGGTGAAAGTTTTTCCCCATGACAGCGGCACATAGCGGGACGAGCGGGCATTGAACATCAACAGAAACAGAGCGACCAGAATCATCGTGGGAACCGCAATCAGCGTTCCCCGCTGACTGGGCGACATAGATCTATAGAGATCCACAAATTGATTGAGAGTTCGTCGCAGCGCGTCCATGCTCTTGTCCAGAGTCTAGAGTTGAGAGTCTAGAGTTGAGAGTTGAGAGTTGAGAGTCGAGAGTTGAGAGTCACAGCCAGCACTCTCAACTCGCAACCGATAATCACAATTGCATCTGTTTGATTTCCTTGTAGGCTTCCAGCACTCGGTTGCGAATCTGCAAGAGCATTCGCAGCGCCAGGTCGGCCTTCTTGAAGGCCGAGAAAACTTCGACCTGTGTGACGTCGCCGCCGGCGAGGCTGTTTTCGATCGCCGCCTGACCGGACTGCTCCAGTCGATTGACCTGCCCGAGCGATTCCAGCAACAGGTCCTGAAAGCGCAGACCGCCTTCCGATGCGCGGCCGCTGATTCCCGCTGCCGCTCGCGGCAGCAACGACGCATTGAAATTCCCCACTGCACCGATTGGATTTGTCATTCATACGTCCTTACGCCAACAGTTTCAGGCCCAGATTGGCCATTGCTTTGGTCATTTCGATGGCCGCCACATTTGCCTGGTAGGCCCGGCTTGCGTCGATTGCATTCACGTATTCCGTGATGAGATTGATGTTCGGATAGGAGACGAATCCGTCTTTGTCCGCATCGGGGTGACCGGGTTCGTGGACCCTGCGGGGAGCGGTTGACGTGTCGATCTCTACCTGGTAGGTCACGCCGACGCCGCGCGTGTCCGCATCCGGCCCGTCATCGGCGGCGGCAAACGTGATCAGCCGGCGTTGAAACGGCGCCAAATTCCCCGCCGCATCCCGCGTGGTATTGACGTTGGCGATGTTGCCGGAGATTGTGTTCATTCGTTGCCGCTGGGCAACCAACCCGCTGGTACTGATGTCAATGCTCGTCAACATCATCTCTCGTCCTCGTCACGGAATAGTGATTAGTGGATAGTGATTTGTGGAGAGCAAAGGAGAGCCTCTATACTGCCCGCGAGTTCGTGTGGAATGTGCCATCGACAACCGTCTGTAGATTATGTTAGTCCCTATTTACGATTCACTGAGCGTGTTTACAGACGCCCGCTGATGACGGTCTCGAGCAAATTCATCTGAGCGACCATCAGTTCGACGGCAAAGTTCTGCTTCATCACGTTTTTTGTCATTTCCATCACCTCGTGTTCGATGCTGCGATTGCCGCCGTCCTGAAACGTGATGTTGCGTGCGGGAGCTTCGACGGCTCGAAACAATTCGTCGGGAAACAGCCTGGCGATTTGGTCGGCCGGTGACTCGACTGCGGACGACAGGCTTCCCGGCGAGCGCGGTCGATCGCGGAGCGTTGCCGCCTTCTTCAACGCCTGCATAAAGTCAGCCACCGGCAAATCACGGGTCTTGTAGTTCGGCGTATCGATGTTGGCGAGATTGCCGGCCAGCACCTCCTGTCGGCGCTCGCCGAAGACGGCCACTTTTTCTAAAAGCGGAATCGTCGTCGAATTGAGGAGGGAACCGATCATCTTGCACCGTGTTTATTAGGTTGAGGGTCGAGAGTTGAGAGCTGAGGATTTTCGTAACTGTTTAGCCAAATGCAGTGATGAGGAAATTAGGAACCCAGGAAGACAGGAGAAAGATAATTCGCGAGATTCCTGCTTTCCTGGTTTCCTAATAATTCTCCTCTTGCCGCGAAACACACTGTGGAGAGGAACTTGCTCCAAACGTCTAAAGTATTACGGACTTTCAACTTTCGACGGTCAACTCTTAACAATTAGTCATGCCGCTTTCGGCGGCGCGATTTTCAAATTTGAGCCGGGACCTCCGCGCGGCGGGTAACCATACTCACGGAGTTTGCCCGAGAGTGTCCGTAACCCGATCTTCAAGGTCTGGGCGGTCCGTTCCCGATTCCCTTCACAGCGAGCGAAGGTCGTCTCGATGAGCTTCCGTTCCATTTCCTTCAACGTCATTCCCGGCATTTCTGCGGCATCGTCGGCTGCTTTGCCGGCCAGCCAGGGGCGAATCATCTCGGCTGTCAATCTCGACCCGAAGTCAAGCGAGCAGGCCCGTTCAATGACGTTCTGCAGCTCGCGGACGTTGCCCGGCCAGTCGTGGCTTTCGAGTAGTCTCAGTGCATCGAGCGAGACGCGCCGGACCGGTTTTCCTTCCCGGACCACCAGGCGATTCAAGAAGTGTTCCGTCAGCAGACTGATGTCGCCGGGCCGTTCCCGCAAAGTGGGTGTGGTGATCTCGATGGTGCGCAGGCGGCGAAACAGATCGTCCCGGAACAGTCCGCGCCGGATTCGTCCCGGCAGGTCCGCATGGCTTGCCGCGAGCAGGCGAACGCCAAGCGGCCGCTTCTCGGACGTTGCTGGATTCTCCAAGCGGCGCTCTTCGACAAATCTTGTCAGTTTTTTCTGCAGCGGAAGCGCAATTGCGTCGACATGGTCGAGAAACAGGGTCCCGATTTCTGTCGACGGTGACGGTCCCGCCGATCGGATGTTCGCAAGACCGGAGTTCAACCGGCCAGGTCCGAACAGTTCCCGCTCAAGACACTCAGCCGCGAGCAGACGACAGTCAAATCTGACGAAGGAACGGAAGGCGTAGCGGCTGAAATCATGGATTCCGTGCGCGACAAGGTGAGTGCCCGTACCCGGTTCACCCCGGATGAGGACCGAGCCTTCTTCATCTGCGGCGCTCTGTACTTGAGCACGCAACCTTTGCATTGCCCCACTATTGCCGACCATCTCACGAAGAGTCCGGTGGAAGAGCTGCTGCTTGAGTCGCTGGTTCTCCGCGAGCAGTTGCGACTGCCTGGCAGCCGGTTCGTCCATGCGTCTTGTCAGGTTTGTCGTCATTTTCTGAGACCTGTGTTTCACGCGATTGTCGAACAATGTTCAGCCAGTGTTCGGTGATATTTGATGTCGCTACCGACCGACGTCCAGATGCCGATGCGTCGCGGGCGCCAGACTGTCTCGGTAGGCTTTGTGTACCTCGGTCGCATTCGAAATGGCCTGTAATTCTTGTTGTGTCTCGTCCCGTCGGCTCGTCAAGTGTTCGGTGCTGGACTGCTCCTCTTTCAACAGCTCGGCAAGGATGGCTTCCGTCTCGGCCAGCACGTGATCGCAGTCGTCCCCGAAAGATGCGTCGAACGTCTCTCGTCGCGATTGCCACCGCTCACGGAGCCCGGGGTGCCGTTGCTTCAGTTCATCCAGATGGCCGAGTATCCGCTGCTTCTGTCCGAGCACAGATAACAACTGTGTATAGTTGTCGGCGTCGATCAGCGCCCTCTGCCGCCGAGATAGTTCCAGCAAGTTCCGCCAATGCTCGCGGAATTTCTGGAAGATGGTTAGAAATTCGGAGGCAGTGAATGCCGACATGCTCGATGTCCTTGGGGAATGATTCCTATTTGTCCGAGGGAGCCGAGTGGCGCAACTGCCGGGCCCAGTCGAGCCAGTCATCCCACTCCTTCCTTGTCATGTTCGTGGTGTCTTGCTGGAAGACGTCATCCGACATTTGCGAAATGATGACCTTGGCCTGTTCGAGCATGCTCTGCGCTTCCTGCGGCTTATTGCGGCGGTCGTAACAATTCGACATCTGCACATACGCCAATATCACCTGCGGGTCCTCGGCAAACTTATTGGCCGCCGAACCGTAAGACACGATGGCCTGATCGTATTGAGAGAGTGCGTAATAGGTGTGGGCGATTTCAAAGTAACAGTCGCGAAGGATTTTTTGTCCCAACTCGTCGAGCTGGTCGAGTTCGTCTCGAAGGAGCAACTGCTTTTGCAGAAGTTGAAATTCCCGTCTGCTTTCCTCCAACCAAGCGTGCATCGTGCGGCGCAATTCGAGGCGTGCATTGTCGGTTTCGGCCGTTTCTAGCTTGCGGCGAGGCAGTTCGGCGCGATGCTGCAGCGATTTGGCCAAGAGGTAGCGGGCCTCGATGGCCTGTGACGCGCTCGGATATCGCTTCAGGAATTCCTCCAGCCGGCGACTCGATTCATCCCATCGTGCAAACGCCTCCACCAGTGTCGGAGACATTTCGGATGCTGGCTGGCCGGCTTGGGGAACCTCTGCCTGACTCTTCAACATGGCGGCCCGGTAGTACAACAGTCGCCCGAGCGAAAACAGCGCCAGACGCCATTCTTTGCTCCCCAGCTCCTCACCGGCTCCTGGTTTGAGCAACGGCGAAGTTAAGATGCTGCGCCACGTCTTTTCTGCCAGGTCCAACTCGTTTCGTTCGAGGTGACACTTGCCGGTCAGAAACTGCGCATCGAACACGATCCCCTCAGCCGGGTAGTTTTCGATCACCCGCTCGAAGTGTTCTTGGGCCTCGTCCAGCCGGCCGAGGTCCATGAGGACTCGTCCTCGCAGAACCAGGGCTTGTGGCAGCCCCGTTTTTGGACGGGTGTTGATGAACCGGGTCAACTGGATCAAAGCACTTTCGAAGTCATGTCCTTTGTAGTAATGCTGGGCGCTGTTCCATAATTCGCCGGAATACCGCGACGAGGTTCTCAATGTGTTGGCCAGATCGGCGTAGGCTTTGCCGCTTTGTCGCCGTCGTTCCCGGAGTTGTCTTCGCAGCGGCGGGCGTTTGCTGTACGGAGTCTTCTGCAGTTCCTCTTCCAAGTGCTCCGCCCACCGCCGATTGGCTTCCGCCCTGAGTTCGTTCGCTTCGACTTCGGGCAGCAGCGGGGTCATCGCTTTGGAGAGGTCGATTGCCCAGCGGTAAGCGTGCTGCGCGCACCACGCGTCCCACGCGTTGCGGATGATCTCCCGGAATTCGTCCAGGCTCAGCCACCGATTTCGAAAGTCTCTCGGTTGTCGCACCATTTGCAGGGCGCGCTTGTAGGCGTCGCGCGCCTGTTCGTGCTTTTCGTCAGCCCGCAAGAGATCCGCCATCCGCAGGTTCGCGGCCAGTCCCTCGTGCGATTCCTGGTACTTCTCTGCAGTGCGTGCGTACGAGCTGATGGCGGCGTCATTCCTGCCCATCGCTTCGTGACAAACGCCCTGCAGGTACAACGCCTGTCGCGGATACGTCGGATTCAAACCGATGTGATTGGCAATCGGTTCCAAGAGGATCAGCGCGTCATCGTATTTCTTCTCGGCCATGAGTACCTGTGCGCGAAAGACGATCGTGCCCTGGTTCCGATATTCTTCCGGTGAGACTGTCTTGAGTTCCTCAAGCTCTTCTTCGAGGTCCTTGTAGCGTTCCAAAGCGAGATAGATCTGTGCACGTTGCATGTGCGTCTGCACGCGTGTCGCTTTGTCCAATTCTTGCATCCGAAGCAAGCCGGCGCTCAGCTGGAGCGCTTGCGCAAGACTCTCGGGCGTCTTGAGGTCCAAATCGATCTCGGTGAGGCGAATCGACGCTTTCACGCGGCCCGGCGGATACGTTTTGACGGCTTCTTCCAACCGCGGGCGCGCCTCGGTGACTTCGCCGATTCGATGTAAGCTGGTTCCCAAGGCATAGGCCCATTCCCCTAGACGATCCTCCGGAAGGACACGCTCTTTCGCGTCGCGCAGATAGTGGGCCGCAAGTTCGTAGAGCGGCTCGCGTCCGACCTCGTCCCTGTTTTCCGCGTCACGAAAGGCGGTCATCCCCAGAATGTATTCGACGGCCCCGGGAAAATCGCGATCGCGGTACTCTTCGGCTTCCAGCCGTTCGGCGATCTCGCCGGCTTCTTGCCGGGAAGCCAGGTTGTCCCGGTCGTCCAAAAGGCGGAACGCTTCCTGCAGTTGCTGAGCCGGCGATGGGCCTTCCTCGCCGCTTATCAACCACACCACGGCGGCAATCAGTACAGCAACAACCGTCAAACCAACGCCAAGCTGACGCCGCGATGCCGAAATTCGCAGCCGCCGTAACGGCGGACCGGCGACATCGACATTCGGCTCGTCGACTTCCTGCAATTCAGCTTGGTCCGCAGTTTCCACCATGTGACGTTCGACTTCGACAACAGTCCGATCGGCAGAGGGCGTCCGCGCCGGACTTGCAAGTGGGCACAGAATCCGCACTGCACGTCCGCGCGTGACACGTTTTTCGAAACGGCGCAGGCCGGCACGATCGGCGACATCGCCAAGACCGGCCCGAACAGATCAGACCGCACTCGAGCGGACCGTCACCACCTACGACGTCTCTGGAATCTTTTTCTGGAGAGGGGGAGAATTGAGGGCGTGTGATACTCGGAATCCAGCGTTGCTGTCAAGCCGTCTTTGGATCGTTATGTCGGGCTTCTGGTGAACTCTCCGAGAAGCATTGAAACCGGTGCGATTCGATACGCAATTGGGTTTGCCTCATTCGACGCGGTTCGGTAACTTGTAGGGGGCGGGAGCGAACAACCCAAACCGCAACACTCGCAACGCCGAGGTCCGTGTCGGGAAGGTCATGTTCGCGAGCGTCGCACGCCACAAGAAGGAGTTCCCATGAATCGCGCAAATGACAAAACACAATCGACGCCCCGGTTGGTTCCGAGAATGACGGTTCCATTGGCATCGCTCAGCTTGATTTGGGCGTGTGCGTCGGCCGCTGTCGGTTCGGACGTCTCGACGAGCGTCGTTGAAGGGCCAGGTTCGACACCGACCGTGAGGGTGCACCCACTGGCCCCAGCCCTCAAACTAGCGCGCGCCAGCTACCAAAAGATCAGCGAGGCCGGTGACTACGAGGCCACCTTCGCCAAGCGAGAAGTTGTCGGACGCCGTGTCTCGGCCCACACTATGCACATCAAACTTCGGCACAAACCGTTCAGTGTTTACCTGCGGTTTTACGAGCCGAACGCCGGCCGGGAGGTGATTTACGTCGACGGGAAGTACAAGGGACATATGCTCGTCCACGAGCCTGGCATCAAGAGCATCGCCGGCATCATTCCACTCTTGCCCAACAGTCCCGAAGCCCTCGCGGAGAGCCGGCATCCGATCACGAGGATCGGCATCGCGAACATGGTCAAGGGAGTCATCGACCAATGGGAAGCCGAAATGAAATACGGCGAATGCAACGTCAAATACTATCCCAACGCCAAGCTGGGCCGTGGGCCGACCGCCGTGGAGTGTAAAGTACTCGAGACCTCGCATCCGGTACCACGACGTCAGTTCAAGTTCCACATGACCCGCCTGTACATCGACAAGAAGACAGGATTCCCGGTCCGCGTGGAACAACACGGTTTTCCGACTCGTCCGGGAGCCAGTCCGCAGGTGCTCGAAGAATACACCTATTCAAACATCAAGGTGAATACCGGCCTGGCAGACCTCGACTTCGACGTTCGCAATCCAAAATATGCCTTTTGAGCATCTTCTGAATTAGGGGTTAGGGATGAGGGATGAGGGAACAGGGATTGGCGAATAGGAATTCGAAATGTGCCATTCCCTATCCCCTATTCTCTAATCCCTATTCCCTTTTTTCTTCGACAGGAACCGGGATGCCAGAAACCCAGTCACCAGCCGGGAGCTTGATCGTCGCCGAGCGGATCAACGAAATCCGCCGCGAGGTCGCGGGTCGGCGGCGACGGGGTGAGCGGGTCGGCGTCGTCCCCACCATGGGCGCTTTGCACGCCGGTCATCTGAGCCTGATCGAGACCGCTCGACGCGAATGCGCTTGCCTGGTGGTCACGATCTTCGTCAACCCCACGCAGTTCGGGCCGGATGAGGATTACCAGGAGTATCCCCGCCCCTTGGAGGCCGATCTGCAGGCTTGCCGCCAATTGGGCGTCGATCTGGTGTTCCGCCCGGAAGTCGAGGTCATGTTTTCCAAGGAGTTCACCACATTTGTTGAGGTGGACGGTCTCTCGAACGTCCTGGAAGGCAAGTTCCGGCCGGGGCACTTCCGCGGGGTGACCACCGTGGTGCTCAAGCTGTTCCACATCATCGGGCCTGACGTGGCGTATTTCGGGCGGAAGGATTTCCAGCAGCAGGTACTGGTCCGAAGAATGTGCGGGGACCTCAACCTCAACGTCGAGATTCGCACCTGTCCGACAGTGAGAGACCCGGATGGGCTTGCTCTCAGCAGCCGAAACAGCTATCTCAGCCGCGACGAACGGCAATCGGCCCTGTCGTTGTCGGAATGTTTGCAGTTGGCCAGAGATCGGCTTGCTGGTGGAGAGACCGACGTCGCCGCCATCCGCGGCGCAATGCGGGCCCATCTGGAGACTGCGCCGGGAGTCACAGTGGACTATGCCACCATCGCTCATCCAGCAACACTCAAAGAGATCTCCGAACCGCTTCCCGAAATGGTTGCTCTGGTTGCCGCACGAGTGGGAAAAACGCGGTTGATCGACAACATGCTGATAACAGGGAATAGGGAATAGGGATTAGAGAATGGCACATTTCGAATTCCTATTCGCCAATCCCTGTTCCCTCATCCCTCATCCCTAACCCCTAAGTCAAATGCGTCAAACGTTATTCCGAATTCCCCTGGACGGCGCCTGGTCGTTGGGACCGCTGGGCGCAGTCCCGGGTTTCGGTTTTGGGATCGTCCTGGCGGCCTGGACGCTCTTTGCCGCCTGGTGGCTGTATCGCCAGCGGCGCGAGCTTGCGCTGAAAGCTGAGTTCATACCGCCCGTCGTCGTCTGGTGCATTTTTGCGTGGGTCATTGTGATGGTCCCGGAATGGGCACAAGGCCAGTTCAATGCCGTCATCGCCGAGGAGACCAGGGCGATCCAGCGAGATGAGAAGCTGACCTCGGCATACGTCATCCGGGGGCGGGCCTGGCAATCCAAGCGAGAGTATCAGAAAGCCATCGAAGACTATGAGACGGCGATACGGCTCCGTCCGGATCTTGGCGCCGCTTACATCAGACTGGCTTGGTTGTTGGCCACCTGTCCCGATGAGACGGTCCGCAACGGAGCGAAAGCTGTCGAATACGCCGCGAAAGCCCGCAAGACAATGGGGCTTGGGCAAGCTGAGTACTTCGATACGTTCGCAGCCGCCTATGCCGAGACGGAACAATTCGGCAAGGCGGTCCAATGGGCCAAGAAAGCGGCCGTGCTGGCCCGCGATTCCACACATGACAACCCTCGGGCGCGGCTGTCGGACATACGAAAACGTCTCAGCGCCTACCAGTCTGGTGTGCCGTTTCGGGACAACACGGCCGGCAAGTCGCTGCCGGTTTACGGCTATGGCTTCATGCTGATTGTTGGATTGTACATGGCAATTCGAACGGCCCGCGGGCGAGCAATTCAGGCCGGTTTCAATCCGGAGGAGATCTGGGACATCACTATTTGGGTTTTCTTCTCGGGAATTGTGGGCGCCCGCCTGTTCTACATCACACAGTACCGAGAGCGGGTCTTCGCCGGCTGTGAGACACGAGGCGATTACATCTGGGCCGCCGTGAACCTGCCCGACGGCGGCCTTGTGCTGTACGGGGGCGTGTTGTTGGGCATCGTGACCTTCGTGACCTACTGCCGAGTGAAAAAGCTGAACCCACTGTCGTTGGCCGACGTCATGATGCCTTCCATCTTTGTCGGTCTGGCGTTCGGGAGATTGGGGTGCTTTATGAACGGTTGCTGTTACGGGGACCGGTGTGACTTACCCTGGAGCGTCTCCTTTCCCGCCGGCAGCGTTCCCGACATGGCGCTGGTGCTCCGGGGATCCGTCGCGCCTGACGACACGGTCGCTGTGCAACTCCATCCTGCTCAGATTTACAGTTCGATCAATGCACTGCTGCTCGCCTGCTTGACTCACACTTACTTCCGCTATCGCCGCCGCGATGGCGCCGTGCTGGCCGTCGGTTTGTTGAGCTATCCGGTGACACGGTTCATCATCGAGTTCTTGCGCGGTGATGAGCTGGGGAAATTCAACACGCCGCTGACGATTGCCCAGTGGGTCAGCATCGGGATGTTCTTGGCCGGTTTGCTGTATTTGTACTGGCTCATCAGGCGGTGTTCAACGGAAAAGGGGACAGGTCCAATTTGCCGGAACGGCCCGAAGGGTGTTTCGCACACATTGGACCTGTCCCCTTTTCCCCGTCAAAAGGTGTTGTCGAGTGTTAAGCCATTCAATTCCCCGTGTGCTGCATTGGCTTTCCATCTGCGCAGGGATGTGATCCCGATCAGAGCCGTGTCTCGTTGAAACGTAGCGCCGACAGTAAACTCAACTCTCAGCTCTCCCTCATCGTGATAGAACACTCTGGTGAACGACAGGTCGCGGTAGGTATAGGGATTGTCGAGCCCCTTCCTGCCAAGCTCGACCCTCAGATTTGCCAGCTCATCAAGGGCGCTTGCGGCCAGTGGTTCGTTGTGGGCCCCCTTGATTTTGATCGTTACTTCGGCGAGACCGCTGTCTGCTTGGTGTAGGGCGGATGCGGTGAATTGCACTCGATTCTCGCCCCCCAGCAGGAACTCTTCTCCCCCGGCGTCACTTGCCGCTTTCCACGAAATTCGCACATCCGGTGTGCTTCGCTGCATTTTCCAGTACGCTTTGACATCCGCACGGGCGCCTTTCGGCCAATCGGGGACGATCATCGACCACGTCGGAACCGAATGACCGGATTCGACCTTCCAGTTGGACGACCGCATCAGCTCGTTTTTCCCATTCTCACCGGTTTGAGAAACTCCTGCGATTTCGAAGTGGATTTCCTCCGGCCGCCGCACAACGTGTTTGACGTCCTTGCGTACGAGTGAGACGACAAACTGGGCGCGACCACCGCTGATGATGCGGCAGTCTCGGTCAACGACGGTGTCTGGATCCGTGGACCGCAGATCGCGCGGAGAGCTGGGGGGCCGGCCCGTCGCAATCTCGCTCTCGAATACAAGCTTGTTCCCCACAAGTTTGAAGCTCAGTTCTTCGCCGCCGGCAATGGGAAAATCAAACTGCCGCTCTGCGAAACCCAGACGATACGACCCTTGCACCAAATCGCTTACCGGTTCCCCGAGGCCTTGTGTCTCTTCGAAATCACTTGGAGGAATTCCTGTGACCGTGTAGTGACGTGGTGTGATCGCCTGTTTCAACCTTTTTTCCAACTCGCGACGATCCCTTGCATCGACCGGTTCTCGCTCGGCGAGTTGAGTGAGGACGTCCCACACCCTTTCGCCCTCTCCATCGACTTCGTTTCGACCGTCGGGGCCGAACCAGACAACGTGCAAATCGAATGGGACTTCCTTTTTCTGTAACGCTTGAAGTTGAGCGCGCAAAGTCGCCTTCATATACCAATCCGAGTACGCTCCATCGGTAATTGCAACAATTGTTCCGTTCGTATTCAGTTTACGAAACTCATGAATTCCTTGCGAAATCGCGCCAAGCAGAGGAGTATTCCCCCACCAATTCAACGTTTCCAGCCAACCCTTGATTCCTGCTTGCTGGGAGTCATTGAATTTTTCAATTCCAGCTAAAAGCTGAATGTCCTTGAACGCGTTCTTCAGGACGTCCGCTGGAATCTGCTCCGGCCATTTGCCGTTTGGAACCGGTTTCTCTTGACCTTTGAGAAGCTGCACTCGATGTCCATAGGCCATCAAGCCGACGCGGTAGTCCGGATTCTTCTTGAACGCTGCAGCGAGATCATCCAGCGCTCGCTGCAAGCTCGCGCGCGCCTCGTCGAATCGAGTTGAGGTTGAGCCACGACCCAAAGACTCTTTCATACTGTAGGAGCAATCGAGGATAAACAACAGCGAGCGGTTGTCGTTGCCGCGAACGACAACCGTTCCTCTCGGGGGGGCTTTCGTGTAGTGCACGCGGTCTACGCGCCCCGGACAGGTGTTGACGTTCACGACGATCTTTTGATCACGGTCGCCGCCGAGCAGCCGACCGCGGAAAAAGGCCATCGGTTCGACTTTTTCATTTTTCTGACAGTTATTGTCATCCAGTTCGGCCGGCCGTTGTAGCGTAAGACTCGCTTCGCCTCCGCCAGTTGGAATTCCTCGTCGGTCTGCTGCGGAGGCAAACGGAGTTTTTTTCAGCCAAACGGACACGATGCCGTCAGGCACAACGCCCTGTTTGTCGACCTTAGAGAAGCGGATGGTTAGCTTTTTGTGCGTCTGCTGTTGCGTCAGTTTGACGGCCTCGGGCGACGCGTCGATAGAGAGTCTTGCCTCCTTGAGAGGCTCGCGAGTCTTGTCAACCTCGAGGATCGCTTTTTGTAACAATCGCCTCACTTTGAAAGATTCCGGCACGGCCTTCCGCGCGGCGCGAAGACATTGATCGGCTGCCGTGTCGTACCACTCGAACCAGTAGTCCTCGAGATAGCGTCTCGCATGGGCAATCAACAGCTCGGTGAGATCGAACCGGCGAAGCTCCGCAGAGGGATCCAGTTTCTGACGGAGCAGCCAGTCCGCATCGTAGCCGTGAACGGTGCGCGCAATGCGGTCGGCGTTGACGAACCGTTTACGGGCTTCGGACAATTCCGTGTGTAAATCGGACGTCTCCTCACCCGACAGCTTCACCCTGCTTCGAATGGTCTTGCGCTGATTCGCACAAGCGGCGCGAATGTTGTCCCCG
This sequence comes from uncultured Planctomycetaceae bacterium, assembly GCA_964530165.1. Classification (GTDB taxonomy): domain Bacteria; phylum Planctomycetota; class Planctomycetia; order Planctomycetales; family Planctomycetaceae; genus CAZGYE01. The sequence goes on along the minus strand of CAZGYE010000002.1, from coordinate 23,959 downwards.
AGCTGTGCCAGCAGCTCCCATTGGCTCTCCAGATCGCCCTTCGCGTTTAGGACTTTTTTCCAGTCGCGCCACAGTTCGGGTTGTGGCTGGCCGAGGGAGAGAACGTGAAGTATCCAAATCGCCCGCCACATGCCGCGTTCAACCCCTGGAGGCGAGGAAGACGCGTTGGGTTCCGATGGCATAGAATCGAAGTCCGGTGGATCGTAGTTGTCCGCCATCGCTGCTGCGAAATCATTGAGTCGCGCGTTGAGCTTCGCTCGAGTTCGTGCCGACAAGAGCGAGTAGCGAAGGATGCTTTGCGTCAGTTGCCAGTGCAGCTTCTGCGGCTGGTCCACACGATAACGTGCGAGCCACGTTGCGTGGGCTTCGAGATCGTCCTGCACTTTGTCGAGACGTCTTCTTGCAGCGGCTGTGTCGCTGTCCAACTTGTGGAGCCAATCGCTTTCGTCGTCCGGGTCGCGGTCGAGCTGCCGCGCCAATGCGCGGGCTTGTGCGAAGAGGAGCAGGAGATCGTTTTCCAATGCGTACAGTTTCAACTTCTGCTCACGAAAAGTGGGGTCGCCTTCGTCATCACGTTTCCTTTCACTGATCTGGGGTTCTGAGAGCTCAAGCTGCAAATCTTCGAATTCCGGCATGGCCTTCCCGCCGTCCGGCAATGCTTCGTCCAGGACGTCGAAGAGACGCTGTCGGTGAGCCGACTCCTGGGGGTCCCAATGCGAGCGCTCGCCGGCAAGCGGCCGCTCGGCCGCCCACTGCGCCAGTTCAGGCAGCTCGGCGTAAAGCCGGTTGAGAAGCAACTGGGCGCTGTGAATGCTGCGTGCTGTATCGATGGCCCGTTGAAACGGGTCGGCCGCTTCGTCGGGCTGCGTCTCACCCGGTTTCGCTTTCGTTGAAGCGACGAAAAGACGATCCTCAGCCTCACGACGAGACTTGTCACCCTCTCGAACGTATCGCGCGACCCAGCGGTACGTTCCCAAAGGCCCGCTGGCCGCCTGTTCGGCCTTCTTCCGCCGGTCGATGGCTTTCTTGACTTTTGCGTCCAACAAAGGACCGGCATCGCTGGGAAGATACGGCGGTCTGCACATGCGTTCCAAAACCTGTTCCGGTAACGGTAGCGAGTCTTGAGCCTCTCGTTGCGGGAGCGGATCGTTTCCCTTGATGCGAGAGAGAATGTTCGCGCGAACGAAACGGTCCGTTTCCTTTTCAAGCTGCGCCCAAGGACCGCTGCTCTCGAACGTCTCGAGCGCAACGAGAACGTCCCGGGCTTTGCCCATCGTCTCCCTGGCGCGTCGGCCATCGCGGGCACGCAGCCATTCCTCGGCGCGCATCAGCAGGAAATTCAGTTTTCGCCAGTGAAGCGGATCGAGCTGGTAAATCGCGTCGCCGGGATGGGCGTCGGCAGAATGGGGGCCGTCCGAATCATTTTTGGGCTGACGGGCCTTGTTCAGTTTGTCGCGGCGGAGAAACAGCTTGTACAACTCATCGTACGAACACGACGCTCTCGACTCAGATGCCGCACCCGCCTTCTTGTCACCTGTGACGACAGCGACTTCGAACGCCTTCAAATCCTTCTCCTGAACACTGCTGGCATGAAAGAGCAAGGGATGCTGCCCGTCGAGATCGCGGTTTTGCTTCACCCATTCGTTGGTGTGCCCTTTGACGTATTGAAACAGTTCATTGACATCGACCTGCTGTTTTCCGTCCCGGTCGGCGGCGTCCTTTTTCCGAAGCGCCTCGGCCACGTAATGGCCGAATACCGATTGCCCGAGGTCCGCACTCGTCCAGCTTGTTTCTCCCGGCGAGCTGGAACAAAGGATGAACAGGTTCGGACGCTCTTCGACCACCTTTTCCAAGCCAGCGCCGGCATAGACGTCATTTTCCAGCAGCCCAAGCCGCCAGAGTGTCGGCCGGTGAGTCAGATCGAGGATCACAAGCACCTTCTGTTTTGGCTCGGACAGGAGAGGATCCAGCATCTCCCAAAGCCGATCCAAGTAAACGAAGCCGCGCGGATCGTCTGCCGTCGCCTTTCTCAAATCGTCCGGCATCGCGTGCGGCAGAATGACAAAGGAACCCTGTGGATTGCGTCCACCCAACAAATTGACGTACACGACCACCACTTGCTTTGGGTTGCCCTTGTCAATCTGATGTTGGATCTGCTTCTCGAAATCGTCGGACAAATCCTCGACCGGATCAACGAAGATACGACGTCCATCGTCACGATCGTCGAGTGACCTCAGCTCCGCTTCGTCCTCCATGGCAAACGGATTTGGAGGAAATGCGTACTCAAGGTAATCCGAATTCGCGACAGTCAGAATTTGAGTGGTCAAACAGCCTGGGAGACCGATGAGCCAAGTGACCACGCCCGCAAACACGACGACTCCCAAGAACGCCATCAGTCGACCTATCAGCCGAGGCCGAGACGATGTTGTTTTCTGGCCCTTCGTTGCCCAGCCCGGCCGCGGTTTGCGCCAGGAACGCACGCCCTTTGATCTCGCCCGCTGTTCGCCTGAGGCCCGCCCTTCGCCCGAGGCCCGCTGGCGCCAGGAGGGTTTTGGTTTCGGTTTGTCGGACCCGCTTGCCATGAGCACATACCTCATTGAGTTCTGGATCGATTGGAATGGCTGTGCCGTCACTGGGCGTGAGGGTGTCGTCTCTTTTCGGTTCAGTTGGGCGAGTTGCGGAAAAAAAAGTACCACAACAGGATGGCGACGTTGGCAACCGCGAGAATGGCTGCCACGGAGAAAAAACGATTCGCCCAAGTGCGGAAACGATGATCTTTCTCAAGCCGACTTTCGCTCCAGGCCACCTCGTTCTGTTCACCGACCAGTTTTGACACAACGTCATGAAGGAATGCGCGCTGTTGGCTCACAGGTCCGGCTGCACAATAGTAGCAGCCGGTGAGGCGGGCCTTCGTCTCTTGTTCGCGATGTCCGAAGGTGAGCGTCAGTTGCCGCACCAGGCGCTGGCGGCGCTCGCTCAAATCGCACAAGAGACGGTAGAGCTTCTTGTTGTCCGTACTCGACAGATCCTTTGCGAACATCGAATAAATCCAGCTTCGAAGCCATTGGTTTCCCTTTTCGACAACCCACTGGCTGGCACGGTCGTCGACGACGTGGCCGGGCGGAAAGTGTGAGCCGGCGCGCGAGTCGCGAAATCGCGCGTTCAAATGACATCCCCTCTCGATGAATTCCGACACGCCTGCAAGCTCTTCCAGCCCCGAAAAAACGCAGATGACGGGGAAATGCAATTCCAACTCCGTGTGCAGCGTCTCACAATCTCGTCTGGTCGACACAAACATGTCCTGCATCTTCGGGCTTGTCGACCATTGCAGAGGCAAAACGACCAACATGCCGTTGATCGGGCAAAACGGCGTCCGCTCGCGCGCGATCAGTTGACATAAGTACTCTAGTCGGCGACGGTCCGTCGTGAACTCACTTTCTGAGAGTTTTTCCAAGGGGCGAACAACCGGCCCCGATCCAGTGGGCGCTGGACCTCCGGTGGGCAGAATGGTTTGTCCCAGTCCGCCCGGTGTGAGCGTCCCCCCACCCGGAAAGCCCGCCGGGGCACTCAGCGTTCTTCGGGCGTCATCGAGATCGGGCGTCCCCGTGCCCGGCTGAGGGAGCGTTCCACTTCCAGCGGGCGATGCGCGCCGGAGCGTCTGCGATCCATAGGGGTCCGCTTCCGGTGGTTTCCTGAGCTGAGTGGACATCGCACCGACACCGGGGCACGACAGAAAGATCGCGTCATCATAGGCATAGAACCTCAAAACGCCGGGACGATTGTCCGGCTCAGAAGCAACTTGCCACTGAAACCCTGCGGCCGAGAAAACGTTTTCCTCTTGGTCGTCGTCGACTCCCACGACGAGAAAGAGCGGCAGCATCTGTAAATCGAACCCATTTCTGGCCAGGGCATCGAGGCCCAACTCCCACGCGTCGTCGATATCGAGGAATTCGGTGGATTTCGGGACCAGCAACAGCTTGATGAAGTAAATGAGCACCCAAATAAAGACATACGCGGCCAAAAAAACAATTCCGCAGTAGTACTGGCGGACAAAACGAGATGACGACTCTACCCCCGCCGGATCCTTCCAATGTTTGCTGACCAGGGCGAGCAGCACAAAAACGATCAGGACCAGGATAATATGAATCACGCGAAAGACGACGGGCGACATCGCGGGTTTGGGGGCCCTTTTCGACATGCCGAAGAGCCACCTCACCGGGTACCACAACCGCGAAAAAAGCGAACGCAAGGAACTCCACATTGTTGACAATCCGTTATTTGAAGTACGACGGCTTGAGAGTCACCGTTTTTGTTTTTCCCGGCGTCACCGTGACCGATTTTATATCTCTACGGTCTTTGTAAAACACCTTGACTTGGTACGTGCCCGCAGGCAAGTCCTTGAAAGTGAATTCCGATCTGTCGCTGGAAAGCTCGGTCTCTCCTTTCACGTCCGTTCCTTGAAGCACCCTGCAGGTGAATGTCCAATTCCGACGCGATTTATCAAGGACAACCGTAATCCCTCCCGTGTGGCCCGGCGGCGTGCCTTTGGGTTCCTTGAATGTCACCGTCAAGAGTTCGCTCGTCCCCTCATCCCCGATACCGTTCGTTGCAACGGCAACAAACTCCCGGATCTCGCCTTTCTTCGGGGGTGGACTGACCGAGAGTACGAAACTCTTGTTGATGGAAACCGGCCGCTCGCGGTGTGGCGGCGGAGAGATCAGCGGTTTGTCGAGCTTGACCTTCCCGTTCGCGCCGGCGCCGGTTCCAATAATGACTTTTTGAACGCCGGACTCCTCGTCCACCGCTTCGACCGTCACACGGAGTGGCTCTCCGATCGTGTGCGTGATCTCGTTGCGCTTTCCAACATGGAGCTTGACTTTTGGCGGCGAACCGTCGATGGCGATTTCGAAACGATCTTCCGCCAGATTGCTCTCACGTTGGTCAACAAGCTGCGCCGCCAGCGTGAAACGGCCGGACAGGCCGCCCAACGGGATTTCTGCCTCGTAGTCGGCGGCTTTCGTCTTGATCTGCCAGAGACCCTCTTTGAGACCCGTTAGGCGCACCTGCTTTTGCCACGACGACGTCAAAGAGATCGGCTCTGGAGGGTTTCTGCTGCCCAGCCGGTACCGCAGCTTGCAGTTGCCGCCTCTGATTTCGTCTCTGGAGATATTGACTTCAAAACGGACGATGAGTCTATCCTTGCCCGGCTTCTCCAATTCTTTCAGGGGGATCATCCCCGCCGGATAGTCGGGCAGAGCAATCTCGAGACGCGGGATGCGCTCCGCTTCTTTTTCGCCTTCACCTTTCTTGATTTGCCAGCGGAATGCGTGCGGCAATCCACCGACGGTCAGCGAGAGCTCAAACGGGCCGTCTTCGAGCTCGTTGAGCCTCTTCTTGTCCAAGTCGAGGTACAACTCTGTTGGCTCTTTCTTTGGTCGGTTGAGCGAAATCTTGGCCGCCAACTCCGACTTGCTCTTGAAATCATCCAACCGCTTGTCGTATTCCAGCGTCACCGGAACTTCGTCCGGGAGGAGAGGATGCGGCTCGCTGTTTTCCCACGGATTGACGTGCACGGAAATTCTTGCATCTGTAAATGTTGCGACCGGCGTCTGAATATACTGCTTCGCTTGCCAGAACTTCGGCTCGACGGCGTGTTCGATGGCGTTACGTCCCTCAGGCTCGATCTTGAAGAGAAGCCCCCGAGCGAGATCAACATCGAGCTGTGAGGGCCCGCTGTTCGGCTGCGCGTCCGTTTTTTTATCGGGCTTCCCGCCAGCCGAGAAGGTGAGCTCCGTCTCCACCTGACCGCGCTTCAGAGGGAACTTCTGAGGACCGGCAATCAACGTCGGCTGATCTTCCGTCTTGCGATAAACCGTAACGGTCACCTCTTTTGCAACATCGTTTGAGGGCCTGGTGAGCACGGCCTTCAGTTCAATCGTTTTTTGGCCGTCAGGCGAGAATGCCGGCAGCACAAGCGCCGACTCTTCCCAGCGGCCTTCGGGGCGCCCTTCTGGCTTGACTCCTGCCGTTGCCGGGAGAAAATGCACGCGCCACGCCGACGGGTCCGGTGGTGGGATGAGCGTGAGCCGGCGGATGTCCAGTGGAAACTCGTTGATGGCCGTTGCCTCACGCAGGGTGGCCACGCCGCCGTCGAGCAGGGCGACGATAAGCTCCCGCCCAGGCTGGATGTCCGGCTTCGATGTCAGTTCAAACTGCAGCGGCCGTTCCCCTGTCGACACCTCGATGGGCCCCGTCACCTTGCTTCCATCGAAGTGAATGGTGACGTCCCTGGGAGCGCGGAGAGAAAGCTTCGGTTGGGAGGTCGGCGCCGGCTTGGGTTCCAGACGGACAATCAGCTTGGTGGCTCGTTCCTGCAATCGGACCGTGTTCTCAGAGATCTGCAGACGCGGCGGCGGTTTGGTCTCATTCGTCTCACGTCTCCAAGGCCGCGAGCGATCGGCGAGGGAACGAAAGACCGTTCCGAAGTCTCGCTGTCGATGCCAGTATTCTGCCGCGTGGAGGGACAGCCAGCCCGTGAGAGTCTCCTTGCGTTTCTTATCAAGAAGATCGTTGCGTTTTCCGATGGTTGCCTCATCGAAGGGATCAGAGACAGCCAGCCCGTGGCTGATCGTGCTGCGCTCAGACCGTTCGCCCTCGTCAAGAGCGGAACTGATCCGCCGCCCCAGGCTGGCTCGCCGGTGGACGATCGAGAGCGTCTGCTGTTGTGCCGGCTTCACGGATCGATCGGATATCGCCGAGACAAGTCTCTTCCAATCCTCCCACAACTCCCTCGTCGGCGCGTCGATTTCCAACAGGCTCAGGGTCTGAATCGCCCAAAACCCCTGCCAAATGCCGACAACGGATCGATTCTTTTGGTCCCGGTCGTCCCCGAAATCCGGCAACTTGTCGAGTTCCTTTCGCAGTCTGCGACGTTCTGCCGCGTCGATCCACGGCATCTGTAGCGCTTCGTCGATTTTTTGCCAGTCGTTTGGCGTCTGCATCTTGAGTTCGCTCAGCGCCCGTTGTACAGCCGGCCGGAAATCATCTTCGTAGAGTTTCCGCGTGTCCTCTGTGAGATTCTGTAGCCGACCCAGCTCTGAGGTGGAAGACTGTGTTGGCAGACGCTTCAGCAACCGATCGATGCGACGGGTATTAAGCATCAGTCTCAGCAAATCGTCTGCAGACGGCTGTGGAGCAAGTTCGTGCCGTTCCGAAAGGTTCTCAATCTGCTCGCGAGTGATTCCAGCCCCGTCCGACGCGAGTTGGTCGCCGAAGTTTCTCAACGTGTCACCCAACTCCCGAATGCCGTCGTAGTAGTCCGTCCGCTCGTCGTCATCGAAGAAGTTGTGCTGTGCATGATCCGCCTCAGCCTGGGCGGCAAACCAACTCGCGTAGCCGGGAAGCTCCACGAGGAGCCTGTCCCGCAACTGAACGGCCTGGGCGACGTCATCGATGGCCTGAAAGTGGCGTTCGCACGCCTTCAACCACACCTCGGCCTGCGTGCTTTCGGCGCCACCCTTGACGAGCCAGCGCTGAGCAGCCACCAGCTTTCGCAACCCCAGCTTAAGCTCACGGCGAACATACGGCAGAACGAGCGTGCTTTCGGCAAGAAGCTGCTCGACCCGTTGACTCCGCTGTAGCGTCTGTTCGCACAATGCTTTCGGCCATTTGCCGTTATCGAGCTCATCGGCCGACTCAACCGACGACGCCAAGTTGACCAGCTCACTCAGAAACGCCAACTCGGCCGGCCGGCGATTCACAGCGATCCGCTTGAGGAGAGGACCAAGTCGGGCCAGCCCACTGCGACTCGCATCTGCATTTGCTCTGGTCAGCAGATGGCGGGCGAGGCCCCGTTCGGCCGCCTCGCCATTCTTCTCCAAGAAGGCCGTCAAGTCTTTGTTTTCGGCAGGAGCTTTGCCGTCGAGAAGTTTGTTGAGTTCTTTTTCGGCTTCGACGGAAAGCCGCCCCTTGCCGCCAACCGGCGCCAGCGCCAACGAAAGCGTCGACAAACCGTCGTCATCGTCGTTCGACCCACTGTCTTTGATTCGCTGGTCAATCTCCCCGATCAGCTTCGTCGCGAGCTGCATCGTTTCCTCGGCCTCGTCCCACAATGCACTTCGAAGCTGCTGCTCGGCAAGCAGCAAATGGGCCTGAAGAGACTGCCAATGGGAGGGAGCACGGCCGATGACCGCTTCGTCCTGACGACGCTTGTCCCGCTCGCTCCAAAGCGCATCGAGGCGCTTCAGCAACTCGGCTGGGGCGGCTTGGGCTTTTCCGGAATTGTTCACCGCAGGTTTGGCGTCGTCCGCTTCCTCGCTGCCGGTCTCCGATGAGGGCGCCTGATTGCCTTGGTCGCTGGCGGCGTCCTCGCCGCTTTTGGGCTCTTTCGGTTTGGGATGACTGACGGCCACAATGTCAAACGTGCTCGGCTCACGACCCTCTTGCGTAGAAAACCGCCACACCGTTTGCGGTGCACGACGATGTTCTCTGGCCCACTTTGAAACCTTGTCGCTGACGTACCGGTAGAATTCGTCGCTGTCTACGCGGTCGTTTTTTTCACGTTTGCCGCCTTTGGGCCATCCATCCGCGTCACCTTCCAAGCCTTTTGCGACGTAATAGCCGAAGACCGATTGGATTTCCACGCCGGCCTTCCCGCCGGACTCATCAGCATCCGACGGCTGGTCCTCCCGACTCGGATCCAGCGTCCAACTGACCTGTCCAAGTTCTGCAGAGCAGAGGACGGTCAGCTGCTTGGGAAGTTCCGATTTCTCGACGTCCTGCTGGAACTGTGCGACGAAATCGTTTGCGAGGATTCCCTTTCTCCAATTCGGTTTGAGCCGACCGGCGTCGATGAGCAGCAGAATGTGGTCCGCGGACGACTCCTCCAGATTCTTTAAGAAAGTCGAAATCGGGTAGACTTCGTTACTGACGTAAAACTGCGATTGGGCGTTCCCATCACCGGACCAAACTCTTCCGTGCAAGCTGCAATAGACGACAAGCGTCGACTCGTTCATTTTCCCGAACGTGTCGTCAAGACGCCGCTTGAGCGCATCCCGTGTGAGCGCATCATCCGTCACGTCAACCTCCTCGAAAGAGCCGCTTTCATCCTGATACTGCGACTTGAGAACGTCCACGTCTTCGCGTCCACCACTGTTGGGCGGCAGCGCGCGATCGGGATACGAACTGATTCCGATCAGAACCAGCCGCGCCGGTGGAACAGGGTCGGGTACCACAACAAGGTAGACGACAACGCAGAGAATGCCGAATAAGGGCACACCGACTCCGGCGATCCGCAGCCACCGGGCAGTTCGTTCACGCCTGACGCTGCTCCCTTTTTGTCGGCTGCGCCACTGCCTGGTGTGACGAGGCCGTCTGGCACGCGAACTCTTCCAGTTCCGCGTCTCGTCATGTGGTTCAGCCATCGGGTTGTTGTCTCCAGTCGCTCTTATATTCTGAAGGCCCGCCGAACCAAAAGATCGTCTTCCCATCCAGACCGGAACTCATGAGAGTGAGGTTGTCGGGAAAAGAAAGAGCCGTCACACCCTCGGTGTGGCGTTTTTTGTCGGCCCCCAGTACGAGGACTTCACGGCCACGGTCCTCGACTTTCTGTTCGGCGTTGTCCTTCTTGACTTCGAGGTCAAAGTCCCACACGCGGATCGTCTTGTCCGAACTCGCCGTAAAGGCGCGTTGCCCATCGGGCGAAAACGTGACTGCGTTGACCGCTCCGGTATGCCCCGTTAAGGAAATCGTTTTGACGACTCTCTTTTCCTTCGTATCAATCTTCCAGACCCGAGCGGTGGTGTCGTCGCTGCCGCTGATCACGACCAAGGTGTTTTCGTCGGCGCCCTTTGGAAGAAAGCGTGCACAAGTGACCGTGGCTCGGTGGCCGCTCATCGTTAGAATCGGCTTTTCGCTTCCATCACCATTCCGCCAAAGACGAAGCTTGGCGTCATTTGATCCCGTGAGGATCCATTTCTCGTCAGCCGAAAAGGTTGCAGTGCGCACTCCCGCCCCGTGCACCAGCGGTTTTCCCGTCGCGAGCAACTGCTTCGTCACCGGGTTCCACGTCCAAACTCGTGCGGTCTTGTCAGCACTTGCCGTCAGCAGTTGATACGAATTTGGCTTCGAGGAAAAGACGGCCGCGTTGACTTTGCCACCATGTTTGTGTTCATCGTCCAGCTTAACCAGCGCTTTGGCAGTGTTCGCATCGAGAATGTGAACGGTTCCATCATGATTGCCGCTAACGATGTACTTGCCGTCGCTCGAAAAACTGACTGCATGAACTACGCCGTGGCGGCTGAAACTCATTTCCAGTCTGCGCGATTTGACATTCCACATCTGCACATTTTTGCGGGTCGCAACAAACACATCGTTGGCATCGCTGGAGAACACGGCCGAAAACGCGTCGGTACCGAGTCTTCCCGCGTCGAGAAGTGGTTCGTTTCCGCCGGCAAATGTCACCTCTTCAAAGCTCTCGACGTTCCAGAGGCGTACACGACTCCGAGAATTCGCCGCCTTGGGGTTGTTCACTGTCACGGCGTAGTTTCCGTTCGGCAATATGGCCACCGATTGTATCGCCTCGTCCTTGAATTCCTTCCTCCGCAGTTGCTTTGCTTCGTCGACGTCCCAGAGTCGCATGACGTAGACGTCGCGATCGCGGCAAATGGTAATGGCTTGCCTGCCGTTGGGCGTCAGCGCCATGGCACGCACCGAAACACCGTGGGGGAACCTCTGCGCGTTTTTCGCTGTGCCCGTCTCGATATTCCAGCGAGCAACGGTGTAGTCGCGGCTGGCCGTCAAGGCGTGCTTGCCGTCTGGAAGGAAATACGCCGCCACGACCGCCTCCTGCTTTTCGCTACCCGTATGCATCGGAATTTTTCTGACCGCGCCCGTTTTTCGGTCCCAAACGTAGCAGTACCCAAAGTCATCACCGACGAGCATCAAACTGCCCTCTTCAGAAAAGGCGACTGCTGTGACAAAGGCCTCACATTTCAGATCTCTGTGCGGTTTGGGTGTTCCGGCAGGGTCTAAGATTTCATCCGTTTTCCAGAGCTTTGCTCTGTGATCGCTGCTGCCGGTCAGAATCCATTTCCCATCGCGTGAGACAGCCACCGCTGCTTGAAGTACGGATGATATGCCAACGGCTTGGCTTTCCGGAAGCACGGCCAGTTGTGTGCCGGTGTGTACGTCCCAGACCCGCGTGTCGCTGCCCGACGCCGTGATTACCTTTCTCCCATCTGCAAAAGGAACGACGGTCCAAACGGCGCTCGTGTGGCCTTCCTGAAACTCGTTCAGTAATTCACCAGACTTTCCATCGATGATGGACAAGACTCCCTCCGAATCGGTGGTGGCCAGCCGATGAGTCGCGGGACTGAACGCTGCCGAAACGATCTCGCGCTTGTTCTCGATGACTCGATATTCCTCGTAGTCGTCGACGTTCCACAATTTCGCACGCTGGTCGTCGCTGCCCGTCAACACGAGCAACTCTTTCCCTTCAGGTCCAGCAATATCTGTCACGGCACATGCGTAGACGGCGCGCTGGTGGCCCCGCATCCTCTTCAGCCGCTTTCCTGTATCGGGGTCCCAGATCATTATCAGTGCATCGTCACCCGCGCTGACGATGACCGGTTTTCCGGCTTCGCCGGTCGAGAACGCGACCGCACGAACCGCCTTTTGGTGGCCTTCCAGAAGCAGATCGTAAATCTTCTTTTCGGACTTGATGAAGGGATTTTTTGTATTCTGTTGGGCTTGAATCACTTTTTCAGGCGACCAGAGAAACAGCCGACCGTCCGAACCGCCCGTCACGACTTGTTTGCCGTTTGGAGAAAAAGCCACACAATAAACGTGGCCGGTCAGTCGATGTGCTCTGCCCGTCCGGGCGAGATGGCCGTCAAACTCAGCCTGCATGAGAATGCGACTGCTTGCGTGTTCGAGCTTCCAAACACTGGCAATTCCGTCGTTACCTGCTGCAGCAATCATTTCACCATCGGGCGAGAGCACAGCCTGGTGCGCATACCAGCCCTTCTTATGGAGTAGGCTTTCCGCAAGTTCCTTCCCAGTCCTCACATCCCACAAGCGCATTGTGTGGTCCAGAGAGCTGGAAAGAATCGTTTTGCCGTCTTTTCCGAAGTCCAAACTGACGATGGGCTTCTCATGCCCTTTCAGCTCTCGAAGAGACTCTAATGCAAGTTTCTGGGAATCCCACCGCCACAAGCGGATGATCGAGTCGTCCGCTGCCGTGGCAATTCGCGATCCATCTGGTGAAAAGACGACGGCGTGCACCTGGGAGTCCTGCTTGGCTTGAGCCAAAGGTGCGAAAATGACATCGCGGTTCCAGACCTTGATGTTTCCTTTGTCGTCGCCAGTTACAAAGAATTGGCCCCTCGGCTCAAAATCGACGGCGTGGACCGGCGCGTCGAGTTCAAAATTTGTGGATCCTTGGCGACAGAGATGATCGAGATATTTCCAATCCCACTGACACAACTTGTTTGAATCCGTTTTGAGTCTGTCGAGGATGTCGACGGCGTCGTCCAACGAGTTCTCGTCGATCCGCACCGCCGCCAATTTGATCTGCGACAGATAAGCCTCATAACGCTGACCTTCCTCCGCTTCCCTGGCGAAGTCTCGCTGCCTTTGCGCTTCTTCCTTTGCCTTTTTCTCACCGTCCAACGCAATTTTGAGGTCGGCCGCGGCCTTGTTTGCCTTCTGTTCCGCCACTCTGGCCAATTGCTCGTTTTCCTTTGCGAGCGCTTCTAGTCTTCTGGCCTCTTTCTCGCTCTGCTGCGCTTCCTCCTTTGCCGCCGTCTCACCTGCCAATGCATCGCTCGCCACTTTCTCCGCTTGTCGTGCTTTATCTCGTTCATTTCTTGCGGTTCGTGCCGCGTTTGTTATCCAAATGAACGCCCCCGTCACGACGACAAGCAGTGTCATCGTCAGCGCCGTCGTTGCATAACGTCTGCGTGTCAGCCGTCCTCGCGCCACACGCAGACCCGTCACCGCCGATCTGTTTTCGTCCCACAATTCGATCGCGTCCTCGAGCGTCGAGACGGCGCGCGCGTAGTTGCCTCGCTTGAGATGCTCTCGGCCGCGGTCCGTCAGCGTGACGCTCTCAGCATGGGTTCGGTATTCCTGAATGGCTTCCTGCAGCTCCAGCACGCTCTGGTAGCGGTCGCTGGGATTGGTCGCCATGGCCTTGTCAGCCACGTCCAACAACGCGCTCGGAGTCGGGGGATCAGCGATCCTCGGGGGATCGGCGATCCGGTTTTGCGTCGCCGCCAGGACGCAGTCGAATGCGTCTTTGCCAACGTGCGGCGGACGTCCCGTGACGAGTTCGTAGAGGATGGCGCCCAGCAGGTAGATGTCGCTTTCGAAGCCGACGGGCTGGACTGTGCCCTCGATCAAGTTCGACGCGATGAGGAAGTTCGTCGCTGCTTCGGGCGACATGTAGGCGGGAGAACCTCCCATACACGGTTCCGGTTTGACGAACTGGGGCTTAGAGAAACCGTCCGTGGTGTACGCCAGCCCCCAGTCCATCACCAAGACTTCACCGTAGTCGCCAAGCTGGACGTTTTCAGGCTTCAAATCGCGATGCACGACGCCGCGGGAATGGGCAAACGCCACCGCGTCAGCCACCTTCAGAAGAATATCGAGGTTTTCCGACTCCGTTTTTTCGCGGACCACCGTGTCCCAACTCTGTCCTTCGACGCACTTCATCGAATAAAACAGCGTCCCGGACTGGTCGTGTCCCAGATCATAAATGGGGACGATGTTGGGATGGGCCAGGTCGCCCATGACGATCGCCTCCGACCGCAAGTCGTCGGTGCCGGCTGCTGTGGCCGGGACGTCCTTTCCCTGTTTCGAGATTTTGATGGCCACTTTGCGGTTGATCGACGTCTGAGTGGCCCCATAGACAAACCCCATTCCGCCTTCACCGAGCATTTCCAGCAGACTGTAGTCGGCATGTGGCGCGGGTTGTTCACTCAGCCCGGAGACCGGTCTGACCGCAATCGTCGTCTCTTGGGGTGACTTCGTTTTGCCGCCTTCGTCCACTTTGGGTAAAGAACGAAGCGTGTTCAGTGTGCCCGGAAAAGGGGACAGGTCCAATTTGCCGGAACGGCCCGAAGGGTGCTTCGCACAAATTGGACCTGTCCCCTTTTCCCCATCCGGCGGTGCAGCAACGGTCTTGGAGAACTGCCGCTCTTGCTCTCGTGACGGCAATGTCTGTTTGTTGAAGTCGGCCACAACCGATGTGTCAGTCCGCGCCGGACCTTCGTCATCCATCGCGGGTGGCTGGATGGTGGCAACCCGATCAGGTGGCTGGAGCGTGCCGCCAGCTCTCGAACCCGGTCCCGCAGCGTCGTCTGTTTGTCCGACGGGTGCATCCGGCGTCTGGGGCTCTTGGGGCTTCTCGTCGCCGACAACCGACGCCCCGCAGTGTGGGCATTCTCCGTCAATGACTTCTTGAAAAGTCAAATCCTTACCACACGACACACAGGCGCTCATGGTGCACATACCTCCAACGGTCAAGACGGATTCGAGGGTGCAGCGGCCAATGCAATGACGCCACACGCCGCCTGTTTCCGACAGTTTGCCACCGTGATCCGACGGTTGTCAACCTCTTAAGAACCGCTGAATCCGCCGTCGGACCCGAGCTGTCTTCGCAACAGCGCGCCCTGCTTCCGCCCGCTGTGCCGTTTCAATGCACTTTCTCCAGCGTGCGCGCAGCGAATGCACTGCCAGACTGCCACCGACTACGCCAAGACCGGCAGAATACTGCTCGGTCTGCTCAACCGACTCCGAGCCACTTGCTTCTGGGGTCGCGTTTTGGGCGTCGGTCGCTTCCGATGGAATGGCTCCGGTCTCCGAAACGACCTCGCCGTCAGTGGAGGAGACTGTTTCGGTAGCCAGCGCAACGTCAAGCTGGTCGTGGTGCAGGTGCAGGTCGACAGCAGACTGCAATAGATCGCTGGCGTCGATGCGAATTCCCGATTGGCCCGGGTTTTGGAACTCACTCTCGTCAACTTCTCGACCCTGCCGAAGATAGAAATCCTCGGTCACATTCTCGCTGTCATCGGAGTAGATAATGACAATCTGGTAGTGATTGTCTTTCAAACTACTTTTGAGTTCGGCGATGTTCTCGTCGCCGACCAAGGTCACGTCAGAAACCGGGTAGACCTGATAGCTGGCCAACTCGTCCGGGGGGACGACTCGAAGGACCACCCGGAATGGATCTGGGGGTGGCGCGCCCGTGGCAGCACCAAACTCCAGCGGAGGCACCACCGACGGTGGAATCACGTTCGTGATTTCTTCCGGAACGGGTGGTTCTGCGAAGACGACCACTTTTTCAGTCTCCTCCCGTGCCCTCGGCACCGCAATCGGACCCCGTGGCAGAAGGGTGCTGGAAGCGTTGACAGTCACATCGGTGACCGGGACGCCATCTTCAGTCAGAAAGATGGTGCTGTTGTGGTCAATTCCGACCGAAATGAGAATGTTTGGCGGCGCTTGAGAAATCAACCACCCCACATCGTACACGTGTTGCCGGGTCACTGTCACATCACCAAGCGGAATCACCTCTGTCAACGGGTTCGGCGGGACACCCGAGCCCACGGGATCGCCCCAATTGATGGTGAGGTGCAGGTTCTCCTCATTCGGATTCCCTGCGGTCACCGTCAAATCGACGATGAAACCTGAAGTAATTTGAGCCGTTGGAACCGAGAGGAACGGAAGATCCAACGTGGCCGCTCCGCCGTCGGTTCTGACTCCGACGTTGAACTGGTCGAACCATTCGATCGTGTTCCCCGTGCCCCCAGCATGGAGTCCAGCCATTCCAACCGTTGCGTTCCCTCGCGCACGGACGTCTTTGAGCACATTGATGTTTCCGTTATCGGTGGTGATCACGACGCTGCCGACTCCTCCCACCGCGACCCCCACTCCACTGACAGGGCCGCCACCATCGATCAAGTTGTCCGCCTCTCCGATCGTTATTCCCCGGAGGTGTTGATTGAGAAAGAGATTTCCATCGGATCCATTTCTTGCGGATTCGGCTGCAATCGTGCCGGTATTGATTCCTAGGTCGATTGCGTCTGGGTTGTTCATGGAAAGGAATGGATCGGGAATATCGTTGAGATTCCCGCCGCCAATGTGCCGCCCGGCTTCCAGGGCCAGTCCGTCGGCAATCACCAAGCTGCCAACCGTGACGGACGCGCTTCTGGTCACCGTGACGGACGCGCTTTCCGCCTGCGTGAAGTCGCTCAACACAGTACCGCTGAGCGTCAGCGTCGTGGCGCTGTCGATCGATTGAATGAGGAAGGATTCGCCGGCGCTGTCATTGTCTGAAAGGAGGACGAAATTGCCCGCTGTCATTCCCGCTGTCGAGCCGACCGTGACCGTTGCTGTGCCAGAGAGTGTCTCCGCCGTCAGCGTCTGATCCATCCTGGTTGGCGTACTCGTCGGCGGCGCCGACTCCCCCACGGTGACCGCACTCGCCAGGAAGCCGTCGACTATCAGATCGGTGGGATTGACGATCGATAGAATGAGGAAGGACTCGGAGTTGGCCGGGGTGACGACATTGTTGTCTGAAATGCGGACAAAATCGCCCGCTTCCATCCCGGCCGTCGAGCCGACGGTCACCGCATTCGTGCCAGATGCCATAGACACCGCCAAGTCCTGCCTCAACGAAGCCTGCAAAATGTCCCGTGAGGCGCGAATGTGTACGTCAGCCCCAGAGGGACGAGGGAGATTCCACGCAGTGTTGTTGTCGGCAACCACCCAGGCGTTGAGGAGGACGTCGTTATCACCGGCGTTCGGCACACTGTCCGTTGTCCCGGCGTTGAGAATCACGTCGCCATCACCGGGCGGCAAACCGGGACTGAACCCGCGCGAGCGCACATCCTCGTTCACCACCAGAGTCGCGTCTTCGGTGTTGATGGTGATGGCGCCGGTCGCGCCTCCTACCGGCTCGAACTTGTCCACAAACACGCCCGACTTCGTTCCGCCATCAATCAGATCGGTTGAGACGCCGACGGTGAGCGGATTCGGTCCTGCCGCGTCCTGGTTGAGGAAAATGTGGCTATTGGCCATGCCGGCTTGGCCCGAATCAGCCGCCACCGTGTTCGCCCGCAAATCGATCGCAGCCGGGTTGATCGCCGCACCAACCACCGTTCCATCGCCAATGCGCCGGCCCGCCTCCAACAGCACCGTGTCCGCCACGATGAAATCATCGGCGGCCGCCTGCAGAATGTCACGGCTTGCACGGATGTGAACGTCCTGAGTGGCTGTGTTTGTGTCCGCCGGCCGGGGAAGAGGATCATCTCCAGCGGTGACGTTGTCGTTGAGAATCACGTCGTCATTGGTCCCCGGCGCGAGGTCGCTGCCGGCGTACAGGATCACATTGCCGGCTCCGTCGGCGGCGACGGCCGCACCATCTGCGACCTTCAGGTCGCCGTCTATCGTACGCAATTCGACGTCGCCGTCGTTGGCAGTGCTGCTGACACCGGTTGCGAGGATGGTTGTGCCTCCGACGACCGTGAAGCTATTCACCAATGTCCCGTCAATGGTGATCCGATCGGGATTCAATCCATCATCATCGATGGCTTGAATCCTGTGGGTTTCCGTGTTCGTTCCGTCCGTGATCCGTATCGTCTGACCGACGGTGTACTTAAAGTCTTCTCCATCGGCAATCGTCAGCACCGCGTTTGGTCCGGCAGACACGTCGGCTGCCAGAAAATCAAGCGTCTGGCTCGCCTGGGGTTGACTGACCTCCTGAATGGTTGTGGCGCCTGCCGCCGCGTACGTGTTCGCCAGCGTTCCCGCAATTGTGATCTTGTCTGGATTCGTTCCGTCGTCGTTGATGGATCGAATCACGTGGAATTCCGTGCTGGTCGCGTCAGTAATGCGGATGGTTTGGCCGACCGTAAATTTCGCGCCCTCCCCGTCGGCAATCTTCAGCACACTATCGCCGGCCGAGGCAGCGTCTGATAGAGCGTCCGGAGCGTCGGCCGCCGGCCCGATTGGGACTCCGGTGGTGAGAATACTCGAATCCTGAATCCGCACATCTCCGGCGGCTGTCGCGGAAAGCGTGGCCGGACCGGAGTTGACCTGCAACACGCCGTCGCCGCTGTCCTCGATCGACGCGGCCGAACCGTTGGCGCCGGCGACCAGTGTCACGTGTCCGGTTTCGGTCAGCGTGCGGCTGCCGTTGTCGTCGGTGATGGAACCGTCGGTGATCAGCGCCAAGTTCTCGCTGGTCGACAGGTTGACGTCCCCACGCAGAATAATGCCGCCCGTGTGCGTCCGGTTGCCGATAACGACTGATGAATCCGCAGCGGTGGTGATGCGATTCAATTCGTCTGCAGTGAGACCCAGCCGGTGCTGATCGGGACTACCAGCCCCAGGATCGACTGCATCGGCGACACCCAAGGCGATCTCCGTATTGGCCGTTGTCGTCTGCAGGGCCACATTGTCGATCCCATCCGGACTTCCAGCCGTGATTGCAGTACTGGCCTGGATGTCCATCTGGTCGGCGACAATCGTGATGGACCCATCTTCCGTGCTGACCGTCGGACTATTGGTTGAGTCGAGCGTGAAGGTTGCTTCGGCTGTGTTGTCGTCGGTGTCGGTGTCGCCGGTCTTCAACGTGATCGTGCCGGTGCCGTTCACGACGTCACCGTGCGCGGTGATGTTACGTAAAACGGTCAGATTGCCATTCTCCGTCGAGATGCTGACGGCTCCGCTCGTGTCTCCGGCGCCATTGTTGACGATGACCCCGGAAGTAAAGGTCCCCCCGTCGATCAGGTTGTTCACACTGTCGACCGCAAGGTTCCCGCCAAGCGCATCCTCATTGATGAAAATGTTGCCGCGCGTGGCGCCTCCGCTCTGCGCCGATTCGGCGCCGAGGGTGGTGACCTGTGTGTCGATGCCGTTGCCGTCACCGCCCTCGCCGATATTGCGACCCGCCTCGAGCAGCAGCGTATCGGCCACAATGAATACGTCAGGGTCCGGCTGCTTGATATCCCGCGAGGCGCGAATGTGCACATCGCCGTTCGCATCCACGCCGTCCACGCCAACTGGACCAGCTTTCACGGTCGCGTTCAGAATCACGTCATCGTTGTCGCCGGGACCGTCGGCACGCAGAATCACATTGCCTTTATCGGCGGCGGTCACCTGTTGATTGACCCGCAGATTGCCATTCCGCACTTCGATATCAATGTTTTCATCGTCACCGCCGTCGGTGTCGTTGGCTGTCTCGACACCGGTATCCGCGGTAAACGCCGTGCTGGAGTTGACCGCCGAGACGATCACCAGCGTATTTGCCTCGCTGACCTTGATGTCGCCTCCCTGGCCCGTTTCGGCACGCGTGCGAGCCGCGAGTTTGACGACATCGATCCCCAGCGCATCGCCGTCGAAGCCATGAGTCCCACCAATGCCGGTGTCCGAGTCGAGTGTCAGAATCGCATCATCGTTCGAGGAATCCGTGTCGACCAGCGTGATCGTTGCGCCGGCGCTGCCATCGTCGGTAAGAGATCCGCCGGTGATCAACGTCAGGTTCACGTCGTCCAGATTGATGGGGTCCCCGTCAAGAACGGTGATTGTCCCAGCGCCCGTCGCACCGACCACAATGCCACTGGTTGTCGTGATTGTTTCCAACTCCGAATCACGCAGTTCCAGATTCGAGTCGGCGTCTTCGCCCCCGGAATCGCCGATGGAGATTGTGGCGCCCGGCGTATTGACGGTCAGCGTCGTTTTCGCCGATCCCGAATGGATCGTTCCGCCCTCCAGCGTCATATTGTCGGCCTCCAACGTGATCGGCTCACCTCCGCTGAAAATCATGTTGTTGTTGTCGATGATGCTGTCCAGTCCACCGGCGGTCAGCCAGATGTCGTCACTCACGCCTTCATTCTTTGTGATGTTGTTCACACCCACCGGCTGAGCGATTTTGAGCGTCAAGAGACTGTCGGTGGTCGATACGGTGATCTCCCCGCTGGTTCCCGTAATGCCCTTGACGCCATCGACGGTTCCAACCGTGAGACCTCCGGCGCCGGCCGCTTCGGAAATCGTCACATCCATGTCGACGGTCACGAACGCGGCCTCGGCGGTCGTGAAGTCGTCGGTGACGTTGCCGCTTAGCGTCAGCTTTGTGGCACTGTCGACCGACAGAATCGTAAAGAGCTCGACGGTGCTATTGTTATCGGAGATGCTGATTCGCTCTCCTGCCGCCATGCCGGCGGTCGACGCAATCTCCACTTTGTTCGAATCCACCGTCGTTGTTGTATTTGCCGTGAGAGCCCGTGTCGGTACGAGGACGGCCACGGTGGCCGGGCTGACGTTCGTTTGCACGTTGACCACATCACCTGCGCTGTTCTTCGCGGCTGTGATCGCAAGCGCATCGACGGTGATGATGTTGCCCGCGCCGCTGACGCCGCCGGCCGTGCGCAGATGCAGTCGTGCGCTGTCAGCAGAAAGATCGACAGCGGCTGCAATCGTGACGTCGCCGCCTGTGACGTCCGTCAGCCCGATGTTCGTCACGCCGGTTGTGTTATCTAGCGCGTTCAGTTCCGCGTTGGTCAGGGCCAATACGCCCAGGGCATCCGCACCGCTGCCCAATGAGATCGTCGTGTCGGCCTGCAGTGGCTGCAACGTGACTTCACTGGCGCCGGAGCCAATCGTCCCCAATGTTCCGCCCAATGTCATGTTGTCAGCCGTGATCGTGATCGCTCCGTCACCGGGCGCCGTAATCGCCGCCGCCGCCGCATCCGTCAGCGTGAAGAGCTTCTCCGTCGCGTCGCCGCCGTTGACGTCGTTGGTGGTCAGGGTTACCGAACCGCCACTCCTGGCGGTCACCGCTTGCGATACCGTCAGAGGATCATCCTCGGTGATGATCGAGATGCTGCCGCTCGTTGCCGCCGGATCGATGATCACACCGGAAGAAAACGTCCCACCAGCGATCAGGTCGGGCACGTCGGTGATCGTTAGAGTCCCTCCTCCTTCGTCCTGGTTTAGGAAAATATCGCTCACGAGACCCGTCGCTTGGCCCGCTTCAGCTTCCACTTCATCGACCCGTAAATCGATCGCCGCCGCCGCCGCACCGATTTCATCTCCCGCTTCCAGTAACAGTTCATTGGCCACAACGAAAACAGTAGCGGACGGCTGCAAAATGTCTCTGCCGGCACGGAGATGCGCGTCGTCACCTGCTGTGACCGTCGCGTTCAACTCGATGTCGCTGTTTGTACCCACTGCGTCGATGAGGACATCGCCGGTTCCGCCTGCCGTCACGACTTCGTCGACGGTAATCGTGCCATCCGCAGTGATTTCGATGAGACTCCCGGCGGTCGTGACACCGTTTCCGCCGGTTCCGATTGTCAGCGTGTCGGTCTCGTCAATGACAATATCGCCGGAGTTTGTTGTCGACGCGACAAGTGTCGCAACCGTCGTCTCGATGTCCTGGTCTGCGGTCGCAGTCCCAATGCCGGTGTTTGCGGTCAACGTGGCCGTAGCCGCAGTGATGTTGACCGTGTTGTCTGCGGCTGAATCGGTGATGGCTCCCAGAGTCGCCTTCAGGGTCACCGCGTCGAGCGTGGTCGTCCCCGCGTCGACATCCCCCACCGCCAGATCGCCCGTCGTCGAAACGACGGTGATCGAGCCTTGGGCCGTATCCACATCAGTCAGCGTCGTCCCGTCCGATTCCACAAGCACGATCTGCTGTGTCCCGCCTGTCCCCGTCGTCGAAACGTCCAGGCTCGTCGAGGCCACTTCCAGCGCCTGGAAGGTGTCGGTCGTGTCACCCGCGTTGCCTGCAATCTCATCCCGCGCCGTCAGCGTCAGCGTCGTCCCCGTGATGTCGGTCGTTGTGTCGTCCGACGCGTCGTTGATGCTCCCCAGTGTCGCCTCAATTGTGACCAGACCGCTCGCACTGATGGTGCCGACGGATATGTCACCGGTTGCCGCGATCAGCGTCACGTCACTGTTGGCCGCAACGTCCGTCGCCACGAGTGCGCCCCCTGAGCGGACAAAGATGTCCCCGTCGGCCGTATCCACGTCAGTCAGCGTCGTCGGGTCCGATTCCACAAGCACGATCTGCTGTGTCCCGCCTGTCCCCGTCGTCGAAACGTCCAGGCTCGTCGAGGCCACTTCCAGCGCCTGGAAGGTGTCGGTCGTGTCACCCGCGTTGCCTGCAATCTCATCCCGCGCCGTCAGCGTCAGCGTCGTCCCCGTGATGTCGGTCGTTGTGTCGTCCGACGCGTCGTTGATGCTCCCCAGAGTCGCGGTCAGCGAGACGGCTTGGTTGCCCGTGTTGACGCTGCCAACCTTGATGTCGCCGGTCGTGGCCGTGTAGCTGAAAGAGGATGTGCTCCCGGTCTGACTGAGGTCGACGTTGTTGAGATCGTGGCCATCGTTGATGTCGACGACGTTGGGTCCGAAGTAATCGATGTCGATGCGACCTGAGCTTGCATCGGCCACTGTGATCGTCGTGTCCGTAATCGTGCTGGCGCCAACCTCGTCAACGAAGATTACCTGCCCCGACGAACCTCCTGTGTCGGAAATACGGAGGTCGGTCACATCCTCGATAGTGAGATGATTGGCGCCGACTCTTTCCGTTGTTATCTCTAGTATCCCCGTCGTCTGGACTTCGACATCAGCCGAGTTGTCAACGACGTTGATTCTGTTCCCTGCTTGAAGTGTGACTTTCCCGCCACCGGCTGTCAGGATATCGTTGACGTTCTCAAGCTTGATCTCACTGCTACCGCCCGTTGCCGCCAGACTGAGATCGTCGTTCGTACCGGCGCTGGTGTCGAGCTTGCCGGCGACACTGATGTTCCCGGCGTTCGAAACCTCCAGATTTCCGTCAAGAAGCGTCATGCTGTTAACGGTGAGGTCGCCTGTCGAGTCGCTATCGTATTTGAAGTGCCCCGTTCCATTGTCGGCGAAATCAAGGGTGAGAGTATCGGCATCGCTGGAAACGTAGCGAACACTCACCAGCCCGCTGCCGGAGCGCACAATGTCGACGTCGCCGCCGCCGGAGTCAATTTCAAAGGCCCCTGTCCCAGTGCTGTCTGTGATCCCCGTGTTGGCGTCGAGAGTGATCTTGCCACCGGCGGTGTTGATCTCTTTGTTGCCATCATTTTCAGGTTGATCCGACTTGATTGCACCGTTGACTGACGTAAGGGTGACATCAGCTGTCGAGCCTGTGGTTTCGATTGTACCACTAACGACTGTCAGGTCCCCTTCAGCAGTGATAGAAATGTTCCCACTGGCTGCGCTCAGTTTTCCGATAGTAATTGGAGCATTCCCTACTTCTGCCCCTCCACTTCCGCTCGTCATGGTGATGGTGCCCGTACCGGTGGTCTTGAATTCCAGGCCATTCAACGTGCCGCCATCAGTCAAATCGATCCCGCCTATTCCCTCCCCGGCATCGTTGCGTGTGGTCATCGTCAGGCTGTTTCCACCCTGAATTAACACGACATTGGTGCCTGGGTCGTCCGTCCCTCCACCGTCTGCGTCGTTATTGAACGTGCCGCTGACTGTAATGCTGTTCCGCGCCTCGAGAACAATGCTCGCCGCTGCGCTTTGCGCCTCGATTTCCTGCTCGGTAATGATAAATGGGTCTGGCGAGCCGCTACCTTCATCAGCAAAGAGGATGCTCCCTGCGGTGTTCGACCCGGCATCATTGATCAGATCTGTTGCACTGGCATCTGTGTCGTCCGAGCCGTCGCCGGTCCCGCCATCAATGCGGATGTTTAGAGGATCCAACAGTAACGTACCGGTAGAACCATAAGGGGCGCGAAGATCGACACGGCCGCCCATCTCCAATCCAATTGCTCCTGAAACCTCAACGAAACCACCATCGCCGCTGTGCAATCCACCGCGAGCGCTGATGCTGCCGTAATCGAGTGTGCTCTCATCGGACCAAACGATGACCTTGCCGCCGTTGCCGTCGGTGATGGCGTCGGCCGTGATCGTCACG
>CAZGYE010000001.1:46332-89936 GCA_964530165.1 uncultured Planctomycetaceae bacterium | reverse complement strand
ACGGTCTGCCGTGACAGACCATCGGCTTGATCGAGATTTGCAATGCCACGTCCGCCTTTCCTCGACTCTCAACACTCGACTCTCAACTCATTCGAGCGGGAGCTTGACGGTTTGCCCTCCCTCGGCAGCGGAGCGGTCGAAGGCCAGGCACAGTTCGTGCGTGTGATAGGCGTCGTCCACGTCGCAGTTGGGGTAGGTCAGGCTTCTGCCTGACGCTGACGAGGTATGATGTCGCACGCCTCAAATGTCAGGCAGGAGCCTGACCTACTCAACTTGATCGCCATAGGTATTTCAGTACCCTTTCGACGTGCGGCCGAAGATCGTAGCGGCCGATAGCGAATCCACAATCACCATCCGCCGCTTGCATGACCGCTGCCATCGCTTGACGGCGGGTGCATTGAAAGTAACCATGGATTCATGGACCGACGCGCCTTTCTGAAAACATCGACCGGCGCCGCTGTGGCCGGGAGCATCAGCGGTGCAGTCGCCGTTTCGCAGGGTGGGCAGACCTCGCTGCCGTATTCCGGCACGCCAGCCGTGCTGAAGACCTATACGGCCGAGGACCACCGACGGCGGTTGGAGAACATCGGCCGTTGCCACAAAGCGATTCGTTCCTGCATGCGCAAGCACCTGATTACGGACTACCTGCCGGCCCAGTGCTGCTACAACCTCGGCGAGTATCCTGCGCGAAAGCCTTGGACGGTCGGGCCCTATGATAAAGAAGAACTTGACCGCCTTCGCGATCACGGCATCCAGTTGATCCAGTTGTTCGACGAATGGGCCGATCCTCTGCGGCTGTTTGGGGGTGATAAGTTTGCTCCGGCCAACCCGGCCGCAGTTCGCCGTTTCATCGACATGGCGCACGAGCGAGGTATGAAGGTCCTGCCGTACGTGTCGACGTGCTTTTTGCAACGGACGGATCCCGACTTCCGGCAGGCGTGGTCGCGCGAGGGGGACAACCTCGAAGTCGGTTTCTGGAACATGGCTCGCTGCTCGCCGGCGAGCCCAGGCTGGCGAGCCTATCTGCTGCCCCGAATCATCCGTGTGCTCGACGAGTTCGGGGCCGACGGGATCTATATCGATGGCGGATACGTCTGGAACGCCGCCAAGAGGCTCCACACACCGGCCGAAGATGAAGTCGTCGCGTTCGAGGAGACACCAGAGTACGACGGCGCGTTCACCGATCTATTGGCCCTGATCTACAACGAAGTGAATCGGCGGGGTGGTGTGCTCAAGGTGCACATCAGCGGAAACCAGCGGCCGCAAAGCGGCGAGTTGAAAGTCTACGACTATCTCTGGGTCGGTGAAGGCGTTGGAAATGTCGAACGAATGCGGGAATCCGTCAAGAACCATCCGCCGTACGTCGTCCCCTGTATTGACATGACGTTCGCGGCGGTGGCCGACGACGACGAGCCCTTCCTGCACGCCATCCCCTATATGCAGTTTCCGCTGTTGCAGTCCGGCAAGCCGTTCACCGGCGAGCGGGCGAGCGTCCCCGGCGTTGACTACCCGAAAGGAGAGAAGGATTTCTGGGTCCAGCGGTGCCGTGCGATCCGGAAGCACTACCAGGCGCATCTGGACGGACCCTACACGTACAGCATCTGGGACCATGTCCCCGGCCGTCCACAAACCCGGTCGACGCACGCTCGCTGGCTCCGGCAGTACCTACCTCTGGTCGAAGAAGGGACTTGGGCGTGGCTGGAGATCGGCGAGTCGACGCTCTTTTCACAGCCACTTCCCAAAGGGGTCGTTGCGTCTGCATTCGCGAACCGCGAGTCGTACCTGATTCTGGCGAACTACGCAGAACAAGCCGTGGAAGTGCCAACGTCGGACGCCTATGTCGACACCGACAAGCCGGCGTCGCCGCCGTCCAAGCAGTGGAGGCTCGGCGGCCGATCGTTGGTCATTCTGCGAAGAGATTGACCGAAGCGTTCGAGACCGAAAAGGAAACAGGCTCACACAAAATCGACCGAAACATTTCCACTGGAATTGCGTGCCAAGACAACCCATAGGAAATCCGAAGGGCGTGGTTTGCGACAGCCACGCCCATCGCTTCGTTCTGGGCGCGCCACCCTACCGAAACCCAAACCGACGACTTGTCGTCGCCGACTGTGCCGCGAAACCAGTGGATTGGGCAGGTTTGGGGGAGTACGACCCGGCAGGACAGGGGTGAAGAATTCAGAGACGAGCCGAAACGGGGATGCGGTCAGCATCGGTTGTTTGGTATGAAATTTTCGTCGAAATTCAATCGTATGCAACACCTTCGTGCCAACCCCGTTCATGCTTGTAATTCTTGGGAATTCTTGTCACAAGCTTCGCGGTTGGCTGGGTTTGGGTGCGGTCTGTTGCGCGCAATTACTGGCAGCGGCTGGTGGGCGGATCAGGAGGCTTCGCGCCGTTGGGGCGTTTGGTTTCTTGGGCTTGCCCTTGCCTCGTGAAACGCTAGACTTTGCCAATGGCGTCACGTCCGATTGTTCACAACACGTTCTACCCGGTAGTGTAATGGCAGCACAACAGGTTTTGGTCCTGTTAGTCGAGGTTCAAATCCTCGCCGGGTAACTCTCGACGATCGGCCTTGTCTGTTGCGTTCGGCGAAACTGATTGGTCTGGGGGGTGTATCGATCTTTGTTCAGCGCGGCACACATCGCTGCTTTACAGGTGATGGTGGTCGATGCGTGGAGGCAGGTTATGTTGCCGGAGCAGATACTGGCCGGTGCGCGGACCGTCACGAGCGTTTCCTCCCACTTTGACGAGCTGAAGCGAGAAGCCCTGAAGCTGCTGGACTCGTTTGGCGCCAGCCGGCGCGGGTATTTCACGCCGTGGGAGGACGAAGAGGTTCGTCACCTGCACGTTTCGTATTGGCAGTCGAGAAACGCCTTGATCGAATTGGTCACGTCGTTCCACGACGATGAAGACCTGTCCAACGAGCTGCGTCCGGCCGGTTTCCTGGTCGCCTATGCGGGCGCGCTGGTTCTGATCGATGCCGCCCGCTTCCTGCGCGAGCACTGTCACGACAGGCCGGTTGTCCGCGCCAAGCTGAACGAGCCAGAACCCTATTTTGGAATCCCTGAGGGCACGTACGACCAGATCCAGAAATCGCTGACAAGCCCCGTTCATGCGTGGCATCTCTACCACGCGGCCTGGTATTACAGCGAACACCGAGCGGAACTCAACAAGCTGGCGGCCGATGGACCGCTCGCTCCGCTCTTAAAAATCATCGACCGGTTTGAGAACCAAATCGAAGTCAGCCTGGGTGAATATGCGGTGGCGCGAATTCGAGTTCGCGCCCGGCAGCTCCTCTCGGCCGTCAAACGAGATTTGCTGAGCAAAGCGCTCTATGGGCTGCAGAAGTCTGTTTCGCGACTGATTTCAGACATCTACACCGTGCCGGGGCACAATCCGGTTTTGCCCGGCGACGTTCGCGAGCAACTCCACGGAGTACTCGAGCCGGGCGACGTCCTCATCACCCGCAAGGAGCACGCGCTGACGAACTATTTTCTGCCCGGTTATTGGCCGCATGCGGCGCTATTCTTGGGCGACATGCGACAATTCCGGAGCCTCGGCATCACCGACCACGAAAACGTCAAGCCGCGTTGGGCGCGCCTGCTGAAGTGCGACTCACAAGAACCTGGCCGAGTCCTGGAAGCCATGAAAGACGGCGTTTGGATCCGATCGCTGGCCTCGCCGTTTGCGTCCGACGCGCTGGCCGTGCTCCGGCCGCGGGTTTCCCAGACCGATGTCGCCGAAGCGCTCGTCCGCGGCTTGTTCCACGACGGCAAACCTTACGACTTCGACTTTGACTTTACCCGCTCCGACCGGCTCGTCTGCACCGAAGTGGTGTACCGTTCCTTTGACAACGTTGGCGGCGTCACTTTTGAACTGACTCACCGTGCCGGCCGTTTGACCCTCGCCGCGGAAGACCTCATCCGAATGGCTCTCGACCGCAAACACCTCGACGTCGTGGCCGTGTTCGCGCCGCCGTTCGCG
Source organism: uncultured Planctomycetaceae bacterium (assembly GCA_964530165.1). Taxonomy (GTDB): domain Bacteria; phylum Planctomycetota; class Planctomycetia; order Planctomycetales; family Planctomycetaceae; genus CAZGYE01. Next base: position 85,949 of record CAZGYE010000001.1, on the reverse strand, counting down.
GAACGGCTGCTCACAGGAGATGCGGCCGACGAGGCCATCCGCAAGACGCAGGAATCGCTGGGAGAGCATTCGGCAGGCGATTGAGCCATCCAGCCGCATTACTTGAGGCGATTCAAACCAAGCTGGCTGCGTCGGGCGTTCACAGCGCAGAGCGCCCGTGGTTCGGCTTTCAGCAATCTGACGAGTTGCGAGCTTGTGCAGCCCAATTGTTCTGCTGCGACTTTGACGTCCGAATCGTGGCTGGCGACCGCATCCAACGCCTCGGCAAGCAACGTGGGAAAGTCGGCGTGATGGCGACTGATGACGATCCGTTTCCCTTGGCAACGGGTTTGCCACAGCCGGCTGGGCGTGGAAGCCGCGTCGCGGACCATTCGCACCTCCAGCGCCAGATGCAGCCGCAAACGGGTCAACGCGATGCGCTGGTTCTCCGCCTGGCTGCGGCGTTCGTTCGCCTCGGCTTCGATGCTGGTCGGCCGGTGCCGCAGAACAATGGCCGTCTCGACCTTGTTGCGACGCTGCCCGCCCGGACCGGAACGTTTCACGCGCCGCACCTCGCATTGACGCAATAATTCGTCGGCATCGAGGCTCGCGGGGTGCACGTTCTGACGACACACTTGCGCTTCTCCTTCCAGGACGCCTCCGGGAACCGTATCGTTCCACAAATCTGGTTTCGAGGCAATCTGTATCGATGGGAATCCGCATCGCAGTCGCATCGCAGTTGGCACGGCTTCTCCAGGGAGCCGGTTGACTGGCAAGTCGGGTTGCCGCATACTGGCGGTGTACGTGATCTGACAACCAAAGAGACCAGGTTTCGGCGAGGAGACATCTCATGCAGTTCAACCGGAAGTTGCCAGGCGTTCTGACGTTGGCCGTTGTGTTCGCTCTGATTGCCGGCCAAACCCAGGCCGGCGAGAAGAAGAAGCCGCTCAGCCCCAAAGATGGGGTCATCAAGTTGTTCAACGGCAAGAATTTGAGCGGTTTCTACACCTGGCTGAAAGACGCCAAGTACGAGGACCCGCGTCAGGTCTTTCGCGTCACTGACGGCATGCTGCACATCACCGGCGACGGGGTGGGGGGCCTCATCACGAAAAACGAATACAAAGACTACCACTTGGTCATCGAATTCAGATGGGGCCAACGGACCTGGGGCAACCGGAAGGACCGAACCAAAGATTCCGGCGTGCTAGTGCACTGTGTCGGTCCTGACGGCGGGCGCGGCGGTGTCTGGATCGCCTCAATCGAGGCACAGATCATCGAGGGGGGCTGCGGTGATTTCATCATCATCGGCGGCAGTGATGTTGACGGAAAAACCATTCCGATCTCACTCTCGGCCGAAGTCGCCAAAGACCGCGACGGTGAGACGGTCTGGAAAAGGGGGGGCGAGCGAAAGACGTTCCCGCGAGGACGGATCAACTGGTACGGCCGCGATCCCGACTGGAAAGACGTGCTCGGCTTTCGCGGCAAGAACGACGTAGAAAGCCCCGGCGGCCAGTGGAACCGCATGGAGGTCATCTGCGACGGCGGCCGCATCACCAACATCGTCAACGGCGTGGTGGTCAACGAAGGATTCGACTCGTATCCGCAGGCTGGAAAGATCCTGATGCAGACGGAAATGGCCGAGATATTCGTCCGCCGCTACGAGCTCTGGCCGCTGGGAACGTTCAAGGAGAAGTGGACGGCCAAAGACGCGAAGTAGACTGTCGTCGACCGCGGATATCCATCCGCGGCTAGTGGCCGGCGGTTAGCCGCGGATGGATATCCGTGGTATCGGATCTCCAATGACCAATCACAAGCTCGGCGTCCAGGCTGATTCTCATCTGTCGTGCTCCTTCCGGCGCCTCTTTGGTGCAAAACGGCCGTTAACAGTTTGGTCCACCGGCGGCAGTTGCGGCGGCAGTCGCGGACGTGGCGGCCGGTCGAACGGTTTCCAGCGGCGGCAGCGCTTCTTCCAGGATGCCTTTGGCCCGCGGCCACAGCAGGACGCCTTCGACGACCATCCATGCCTGCAGAATCAGTGTCGCTATGCCGATGCCGAATAGCAAATGCTCGTTCTCCCATTGCCACGCGGCTTGACCAGAAAACATCGACCAAAACGGCCAAAACCAGCCACTCGCCTGGTTGAATAGCTGCCAGAGCAGCGCCCAGGCCGGCATGATCAGCATCGCGACCATCGGCACGAACACGAACCAAACGGGCTTGTTCCGCCGCCAGAGGTAGAACGCGGTCACCATGAAAGCCAGTCCGGCCAGCAATTGGTTCGTGGCGCCGAACATCGGCCAGAGAATCAGACCGCCGGTTCCCGGCCCTTTCCCCGGCGCCGGCAGCATTGCCATCGCACCACCCAAAGTAACGGCCAAAGCGGTGGCCGCGTATTTGTTCGTCAACGGTTTGATGCGCAGCGTGGCTCCCAATTCCTGAATGACGTACCGCTGCAAGCGCGTCGCCGTGTCGAGCGTGGTGGTCGCAAAACAGGCGACCAACACCGCAATGACGCCGATGCCCAATTCCAGCGAAACACCCAGCGCCGCTAGGAAATTGGCGCCCCCTTCGACAAACGCCCCAACCTTCGCACCAAGCCCGAAAGCGTCCCAGCCGGCTTCGGCGTCGTAACGGGTACTCCACGCTTCCCGGCCGACCAATGGCGTTCCGGCATCGCTCACGACGACCGCATACGTTCCGTCGTCCTGTCTTGTGAACTTCCCCATGCCGACGCCCGCGCAGCAAGCCAAAATGACCAGCACCGCCAATCCACTTTCCAGTAACATCGCGCCGTAGCCGACGTACTGCGCATCGGTCTCGCAGGCCACTTGTTTGCTGCTGGTACCGCTGGAGACCAGACAATGGAACCCGCTGACGGCGCCACAGGCAATCGTGATGAACAAGAACGGCCAGATCGGTGGGGCGCCGATCGGTGCACTCGTGGTGATCGGCGGGGCGCTGCCGAGGAGATCAGCTTGACCGGTCAAGCCAGCCACCGCTACACCCAGCACCAACAGTCCCAGGGCCACCATCAACTGGTGAGAGTTGATATAGTCACGCGGCTGCAACAGCACCCATACCGGCAGCACCGACGCGATGAAGCAATACGCCATCAAGATCATCGTCCAAATGACGACCGGGTTCAGATAGTCGGCATACGGTTGTAGGACCGGGTATTGCTGGATGAGATTTTGAGTGTCGAGCTGAACCGGGAGATAATACACCCCAACGTAAACCGCCAGATAGAGACACGCCAGCGCCAGAATGGACGGCCACAACAACCCCCCGCGCCGCTTGTAGACCCAATAACCGACACCGACCGCCAACGGCATGGCGATCCAGACCGACAGCACCGACTCAGGATACATGTTGAAGATCGACGCGATCACCAACCCGAAGATCGCCAGCACGATGGTTAATGTGAAGAAAAGAATCAGCAAAAACAGCACGCGGGCCCGCGGCGAGATCAACCGGCCGGCAATCTCACCGACTGTCTGCCCGCGGTTCCTCAGCGAGACGACCAGTGCGCTGAAGTCGTGGACGGCCCCGATGAAGATCGAGCCCAACACCACCCACAGCAGGGCGGGCAACCAGCCCCAAAAGACGGCAATCGCCGGCCCGACAATGGGACCGGTCCCCGCAATGCTGGTGAAATGATGCCCGAAGATCACCTCTTTGCGGGTGGGGATGAAATCGACGTCGTCGCGCAACTGCCGGCTGGGCACCTCGGCGTCCGGATCGAGGTTGAAGATTCTCCGCGACAACCAGCGTCCGTACGTGTGGTAGGCAACAATGTACCCCACAAACGCGGCAACGGCCACCAACAGTGTCACCATATTTCGCTCGCCTTGGACAGATGCGTGTTGTATGAACACCGGCTTGTTGCGAACCAGTGTTGCGAACCTTCACTTATTCTACTCATCCTCGTCGCTGCGAAACAACGTCCATCGCGAACGGTGCCACCGGTTCGATCGGAAAATCCAGTCCCACACCGTTCCGATTGAACGGGAATCCGGTGGAAGAGATTCGCTGCGCGAATCAGCACCTTTGGAAAAACCGGCAAGGTCGCCTGCATGATTCGCCGACAACGACCGATTTCACCAATCAAGACTCCTGGTGGTCGGTGCCGGTGACGATTTAGCTTGATGATCGACTATCCGCTAGAGAAGGAGTTCAACCGATGCTCGTACTGTCCAGACGACGCGATGAGAGCATCATCATCGGTGACAACATCAAACTGACCATTGTCGATATCCGCGGCGACAAGGTTCGCTTGGGCATCGAGGCCCCCAAAGAAATCCCCGTGCATCGACAGGAAGTCTACGACGCCATTCAAAAAGAGAACCAGCGAAAAGCCGAGGAGACACTCGACGACGAACAACCGATCCCCAACGACTCGACGGCTGCTGAAGGTTCCGATTCTTCTGGATAGCTTCGGGGGCGGACAAACCCCGGTCCGACATGCACAAAAAGCCCGGCTTTCCCGAAAAGCCGGGCTTTTTGTGCATGTCCATTCCGTTAGAAAGGACCACGGGGACAAGACAATGCACTAACTCATATATCTTACCAATTTTACTCATATCTCTTAAAGACGCGCAGCTCGGGTGCCGATACCCAGACAAGGCATTGGCGCCTCCGGAGTCCGCCCGGCCGGACCGTTGGCGCCACAAAGGTCCTCCGAAAAACGGAAACACGATTAGAAGCACTCAAATTGTTTGGCAAGGACGAGTAAATCGGCACGGAAGAGAAACCTAGGGAATCGAATTCAACATGCTCAGGCTGACCCCGAACCTCTTTGTCGGGAAGCCAGGATAGCAACACGAAAGGCAGTTTGGAATGACTCGTATTAACACCAACGTCTCCTCGATGCGAGGTCTTCGCAACTTGGGCAAGTCGAACGATTTGCTCAACACTTCTCTGCAGCGGTTGTCCACCGGTTTGAAGATCAACTCCGGTAAAGACAATCCGGCCGGTTTGATCGCCAGCGAAACCCTGCGATTGCAGGTCACCGCGATCGGGCAGTCGATTAAGAACAGTAATCGCGCCAACAACGTGATTTCAACGGCCGATTCCGCTTTGGGTGAAATCGGCGGTCTGCTGACTCAGATCCGCGGTTTGGTTCAAGAAGGTTTGAACAGCGGTGCTCTGTCACAGTCGGAAATCGACGCCAACCAGATGCAGATTGATGCCGCCCTCTCCGCCATCAACCGCATCTCGTCCAACACCACTTTTGCCGGCGACAAGCTGATCGACGGCAGCAAAGCATTCACAACACAAGTCAGCGCCGCCGATGCTGCGAAACTGAACGACTTTCAGATCAACGAAGCCGTTTTTGGCAGCAGTTCCACGATTTCGGTTGCCGCGACGATTGTCACGGCTGCGTCCCAGGGCGAATTGCGGTACGCCGGCGGTGACTTGAGCGCTGCTGCGAACCTGGAAATCTCGGGAGCGCAGGGCAAACAGGTCTTGTTCCTGGGCGGCTCCAGCACCGTGGCCAACATTCGCGATGCCGTCAACTCCGTCACCGACGTTACGGGCGTTGCGGCGACGATCAACTCCGCCGCGGTCGCCGCGACCACGACCATGAACAGCACGAACGCCAACGCCGACGTCACGTTCACCGATGCGCGGGCGACAGCCGGAACCGGTGTGTTCACCCAGGGCGTCGAGGTGGTCTTCGCCGATCCCGGTGCGAACAGCCAACCCTTGTCGGTTGCCGTGACGGACGACGGCGCCAACAAACTGATCACGGTGAGCTTGGCGACCGACGGAAGCGGTGCCATCACCTCGACCGCTAACGACATTAAGACGGCCGTTGACGGTAACACTACTGCCGCGGCCTTGGTGAGCACGGCGGTCGAAGGCGACGGCACCGGCGTGGCGGAAGCGATTGCCCAACAGACGCTCTCCGGCGGCGCGAATGCCGTGTTGGCGCTGACGAGCCAGAAATACGGCTCCAACGAGTTTGTCGACGTGAATGTGCTCAGCGGCACCTTCGCCACGACCCTCAGTGACGATTCCACCGCGGCGGTCCGGGATGCCGGCAGCGACATCGTCGCGGAGATCAACGGCCAGCAGGGCCAAGGGGACGGCTTAAAGGCAACGGTGCGCACAGCACAGTTGAATGCCTCTCTGACGTTCGATTCGGCCAGCAACAGTGCAGCCACGACCGCCACGGTGACGGTGACCGGTGGGGGATCGTTGTTCCAGATTGGCCAGGAAGTCTCCGCAGCCGGACAAATCGGCCTCGGCATCGAAGCCGTCAACACCGCGCGGCTCGGCGGAACCACCGGCAAGGTTTACGAGCTTGGCTCAGGCGGCGGCAAGAGCCTGCTCGACGTCGGTCCCAGCGTGCAAGGTTCCGACCTGGTTTCGATCGTGGAAGAAGCCATCAGCCGCGTTTCGACTCTCCGCGGTCGGCTGGGTGCGGTCCAGAAGAACGTCATCGAGACCAACATCTCGACCCTTGGCGTGGCGCTGGAGAACATCACCGAAGCCCGCAGCCAGATCGTCGACACCGACTTTGCGGCCCAAACCGCCGAGCTGACGCGATCCCAAATTCTCTCTCAGGCCGGTCTTTCGGTGTTGGCCATCGCCAACCAAGCCCCGTCACAGGTCCTGAGTCTGCTTGGGTAAGCTGTGAGGAACTTGACAGATCTACCCCGAAATCCCGGAGGGGAAGCCCTCTGGGATTTTTTCATCCACGGCGAGATCGCTCAAGCAATCAGTTTCGTTGAACCGATACCAACCTAGTGGCGGTGCCAATGCGTGATCGGTTTGCGCGCTGGACGCGCCGAGAGTGGTGAGGTGCGCAGATGACGAGGCTGGCAACCAGCGTTGGATTGATCAGCGGCATCGATATTGCCGGTGTCGTCGACTCGCTGATCTCCGCGCAGCGGGCGCCGGCTGTGCGCATGGAACAGCGCGCGAAAGGTTTTCAGGCCGTCGAAGACGGGTTGAGCACATTGGAAGCCAACCTGCTGTCGCTAAGCACTGCGATCGGATGGCTCGACCTCGAGAGCACCTTCAACTCTTTTGCGGCGGACAACAGTGACACGACACAAATTCGGGCCACCACGAACTCGGATGCCGTCGAGGGAACATACCAGTTTCAGGCGATCCGTTCCGCCACGACCCACGAAGTCATTTCGAAAGGGTTCGCCAACACCCTTCAGCAAACCATGGGAACTGGAACACTCACGATCGCCACAGGCGGACAGCTCGAACAGCCGACGCTGCTCAGCTCTCTGAACGGCGGCAACGGGATTCGCCGCGGCGTCGTGCGGATCACGGACCGTAGCGGCCAAAGCGCCGACGTTAACCTTGCCAATGCCTACACCCTCAACGACGTCCTCGATGCGATCAACAACAGCACAGGAATCTCCGTCGTCGCCGGCACAGCCGACGATCGAATCGTCCTGACCGACACGACCGGCAGCACGGCTTTCGATCTCAGCGTCGTCGACCTCTCCGGCTCTCACGCAGCCGAGGACCTGGGCATCGGCAAGACCATCGCCGCATCGACACTCTCCGGGAATGCAATCTATAGTGTCACAGGGGATTTCACCCTCACGCAAATCAACGACGGCAACACGGTCCGGCTGCTGGAGGCCGCCGGCGACACCGATGCCGACATTCAGATCACGCTCTCCGACGCCACGGTGCTGGCGATCGACCTGGACGGCGCCGCCACGTTAAACGACGTCATCAATCGGGTCAACAACCACGCCGACAATGGGGGCAAGGTCTCCTCGGCGTTGGTGAACGGGCATCTGGAACTGACCGACCTCACCGGAGGCAGCGGAACTTTCAGCGTCGAGGACGCGAATGGCGCGTCAGTCGTTCACCAACTCGGTCTCGACGCGGCCGCGGTAGGCGGCCAAATCACCGGCACTCGACTGCTGGCCGGCTTGAACTCCGTTCTGCTCAGGAATCTTCGCGGCGGACAGGGCATTCTCCAGACGGGCCAGATCACACTGACCGACCGCAGCGGGACCACCGCCACCATCGACCTGACCGGCGTCGAGTCGCTCGGCGAAGTCATCAACGCCGTCAACGCCGCCGAGGACGCCGGCGGGACCAAGCTCCAACTCAGCGCCCGCATCAACGACACCGGCACGGGTATCGTTATCAGGGACACCTCCGCGGCGACCGCCTCCAATGTGATCATCGCGGATGAAGCTGGCAGCACGCTGGCCGCCCAATTGGGCATCGCGGTGGACGCGGCCGTTGATTCGATCGACTCCGGATCGCTCAACTTGCGCACCGTCAACGAAGCAACCCAGATCGACAACTACGCCCCCGACGGCGGCGGGATCGCCAACGGTTCGTTTGTGATGACCAATTCGAACGCAGAGCAAGTGACCGTCTCTATCAGCAGTCTCGTTTCCAATCTCGGCGACGTCATCCAGCGGATCAACGCAGCCACGTCTGCAGTGGCCGGTTTCAACGTGAGGGCCCAATTGAATGAAACGGGAGACGGTTTCGTTCTGATCGACTCATCCGGCGGGAGCGGCGCCCTGCAGGTGCAAGAATCGGGTTCGACGACGGCCGCCGATCTGCGCATCCTGGGAACCGGCGTCGACCCGGGCGACGGGACCTCTCGCATTTCGAGCCGACTGGCGACAATTGTTGAGGTCCAAGCCACAGACACGCTCGACGACCTCGTTCAAAAGATCAACGCCGCCGGCGCCTTCGTCACCGCCGGGACGTTCGACGACGGCTCGGCGTTCAATTCGAAACGGTTGTCGTTGACGGCAACGACCTCGGGTGATGCCGGCCGGTTGGTCATTGACGACGGCGGCCTCGGCCTCGGCTTTTCCACCCAGGTGCTGGGACAGGACGCGTTGCTGCGAGTGGGCAGAAACGTCGAGACGGGGTTCCTGGTTTCATCCGGTACGGACAATTTCGACTCGGTCGTCACCGGGCTCGACGTCGAAATCCGCAGCCCCGGCGATCAGATTGCCGAAGTGACCGTCTCCCGTAATACGGGCCGGATTCAGGAAACGCTGACGAGCTTTATCGACGGTTACAATGCGTTCCTCGACAACGCGGCCGCGCTGACAAAGTTCGATTCGGAGACGAACAAACGCGGCGTGTTGCAGGGCGAGGGAATCGTGCTGCGGATCCGGAGCCGGCTCGATTCCCTGATCAACCGGCAGTCACTCTCGCCCGACGATTCCGTGCGTTCGCTCGCCGATTTGGGGGTCCGCATCGGACTCGGCGGTAAGCTGTCTCTGGACAGCAATCAACTGACCACCGCCCTCGCGGAGAATCCACAGGCCGTCGCCGATTTCTTTCTTCAGGACGCTGCGGGCGACCCGGCGGATTTCGGGTTTGCCCAGCTCGCGAAACAAACCCTCGATTCGTTCACCGATCCCTTTACCGGCTCCTTGGCCCTGGAGAAAAACGCGCTGCAGGAGTCGGTCGACTCACTCACCGCACGCATCGAGCATCTGGATGAGATTCTTCTCGTCAGGCGCGAGCGGTTGCTGCGGGAGTTCACCAACATGGAAAACGCCCTGGGAGCGTTGTCCTCGCAACAGCAGGCCATTTCCGTCATTTCTCCGCTCGCAATGAACGCGATCGGTAAGGGAATCTCATAGTTCCCAAGGACAACAACAGCAGACTCGGTTCTTTGCTCAAAGGAGTACCGCGTTGACGCCACAAAACGAATATCTCGAAACGCGCGTGATGACGGCCCAGCCGCACCAGTTACATCTGATGGTGCTCGACGGCGCGATCCGATTCGCGAAGTACGCCGAGACGGCCATCGACGAAAAGGATTACGAAACGGCCCACGCTGCTCTAAACTCCAGCCGAGACTTCGTCGGCGAATTGATCTCCGGACTCGATCCCCAGCACGCGCCAGAACTCGTCGATCAACTGAAGGCGCTGTTCGTCTTTGTCTATCGGAACCTCGTTCAGGCCGATCTGGAGCGCAATTCCCAACTCGTTCGCGATGCGCTGACAATTCTTCAGATGCATCGGGACGCCTGGGTGGCTGTGACGCAGCAGCCACCGACCGAGAGCACCTCTCACGACGGCAGCCCGCCCGCAGACCAGCCTGCGACGCATCATCATCAGCCGCAGCATCCTCATCTGCCGTTCGGAGAGCAGAATGGCGAGGCAGACCCGAGCAACCAACGATGCTCGTGGTCTACGTGAAGGCACTGTGAGGCGCTTCGATCACTTCAGCGGCGAACGGCCTGGGCCAGAATCTTTGCCAAACTCGTGTTGACTGGTCCAGAGAAACCTCCTATTGTTCGACCCGCCGTCACCGAGCTGAAAAAATCTACGGCCCGGTCGCGCGGATTTGTCCCTCACGAACAAGTCGCAACTCTCTATCCTACAACTGTTTCATTGACCTGGATCGACCCCGGCGGAATGACCGTCTGCGAAAGCGGCGTGGCTTTTCTACGAGACGGGTTGCTTGGGTGTCCAGATCGGTGGGGGTACCGGAATAACAAGAATCCAGAACTCTTTTCGGCTTTGGAAAGGAAATCGCGATGAGAAGATTTGCTCTTCTGCTAGTGGGTGTCGCAATGCTCGGTTCGACCGTCGGTTGTCACTGTTTGTTTCCGTACGGTTGCGGACCCGGTGGCTACGGTTTTGGCGGCTTTGGGGGTGGTTGTGGTCCGGCAGGCTGCCCCCCAGCTACTCTCGGCGCACCGGGAACCTATCCCGGAACCGTGATTCCGCCCCAGGGCGCTTACCACAGCAGTTACGACACCATGCAGGCTGGCATCCCGGGAGCATTTCCCGTGATCGCTTCGCGGCCGACCGCTTACACGGCCGGTTATCAGCCAGCCGCCACGGGACCGTTGGAATCGCTGCCGACGTACTAGGGATCGGTCAAGGCGGTGGAGAACGTCCCGGCGACAACCGAGGCTCCTACGCCCCGCGGACGCTGATTCTGCGTCCGTGTGTGACGGTGCGTCGTCGTCTGAGACACGACATTCCACGTGCCACCGGTGGTTCTGTTATGCCTCGACCATTGGCTCTCAGACACGTATAATCTCGACGGGCGTTGAAAGCGAAGCTTTTGGGTGTGTGCGAACACAGATGAAAATCGTTCACTATCCGCATCCTGCATTACGCTGGAAGTCAAAGCCGGTGACCGCCATCACCTCGCAACTGCGGACAACGGTCCGTCAGATGTTCGAGTTGATGTACGAAAAACAGGGCATCGGTTTGGCGGCAAACCAGGTGGCCCTCCCCTACCGATTGTTTGTGGTCAACGTGACCTCCGATCGTGAACAGAAGGATGAAGAATACGTCTTCATCAATCCGGAGATCATCCAGCGTAAAGGGAGCGTCGAGGGCGAGGAGGGCTGTCTGAGTCTGCCGGAACTCTACGGCCCGGTTCGCCGGGCGGAAGAGATTCGCGTCGAAGCGTTCGACCTGGAGGGACTCGGTTTCGAGATGACGTTCAACGACCTCAAAGGCCGGGCGGTTCAGCATGAGGTCGATCATTTGGATGGGGTGCTGTTCACCGACCGCATGAGCGAATCGGCACGTCGCGAAGTGGAGCCCATCCTCAACGATTTTGAAGCGCATTTTCGCCGGCAGCAAGCAAACAACAAGATTCCCGGCGACGATGAGATCCAACGACGGTTGCGCGAACTGCAACCACAGCAGTGACCGCGAGTGTGGGGCAGGCTTTCCAGCCTGCCGATCGGTCATCGTAGGCTTTCCATCTCGCTCAATCGGTGATAGTAGGCTTTCCATCTCGCTCAATCGGTGATAGTAGGCTTTCCATCTCGCTCAATCGGTGATCGTAGGCTTTCCATCTCGCTCAATCGGTGATCGTAGGCTTTCCAGATCGATCGATCGGCAATGGCAGGCTGGAAAGCCTGCCCCACAAGAGCTGTCAGGTACTCGGGAGCAAACGTCGTGGCGTTGCGACTGGTGATGATGGGAACCGGCACATTTGCGCTGCCGACGCTGCGCGGTCTGTACGAGACGGCCCACGAAGTCGTCGGCCTGTTCACGCAGCCGGACCGGAAGGGGTCGGGTCATCATCGGCATCCGCATCCGCTGAAGGATGCCGCCCTGGAACAGGGCACACCCGTATTCCAGCCGGACAACGTCAACGGACCACAACAGCTCGATGAATTGCGGGCGTTGAACGCCGATTTGTGCGTCGTGGCGGCCTACGGGCAAATCCTCTCGCCGGAGCTGTTGCAGACACCGCGGCTGGGAGCCGTCAACGTGCATGCGTCGCTGTTGCCCAAGTACCGCGGCGCGGCGCCGGTGCAATACGCGATTTGGAACGGCGAAACCGAGACTGGCGTCACCATCTTTCAAGTCGAGCCAAAATTGGACGCCGGACGGATTCTCGGGGTCGAAAAGACGCCGATCGGCCCGAAAGAAACCTCGGGAGAGCTTCTAGAGCGGTTGGCCCTGTTGTCCGTTCCTCTCTGCGTGCGGGTGATCGATCAGATCGACGCCGGGACCACCAAGCCAATTCCGCAAGATGCTGAACAAGTCACACGAGCGCCCCGTCTGAAGAAATCGGCAGGAGCGATCGACTGGAGCAGATCGGCAGAGGAAATCGGCTGGCACGTCCGCGCGATGCAGCCCTGGCCCAATTCGTTTACATTCCTGTCACCCCCCGGCGGCAAACCGATACGGCTGATCGTCCTGGACGTCGAACCCGCCGATGTCTCCGTCGATGCGCCGCCCGGCGCCATCATTCTGGCCGACAGCCGCCGACTGGTCGTTCAGACCGGCAGCGGAGCCCTCGAACTCATACGTCTGCGCCCCGAGGGAAAACGGGCGATGACGACAGCCGAGTTCCTCTGTGGACATCCGGCGCCCCTCGGCGAGCGGATGTCCCCGTCCCCTGCCCCCACCGTCAAATGATCCAGTCTTGCCCCAAATACTCGTTTTTGGGAGTATTCGGCGGTTTTTCACGAATGGATCATCCAACAACATCCGCTCAAGTTCGGCGAGCCACCTTCGGCCCGCATTGCGACGTCCCCACAGGCGTCTCGCTGCGCTTCGGGCAGACCGCTTGGGATGTCGACTCGGACGTGATCGACGAGCTCTTTGACGACGACGGATTGCGTCTGGACGAATGGCGGCGGAACGGTTGTACGGAAGTTGTCAAGACGGGGCGGCACCGGACAGTTTATCGGCTCAATCTGCCGTCGGGACGGTTCTATTTGAAACACTACAAGATCGCCGACTGGCAGGCGTTGTTGCGAAACCTCCTTCGACCCTGCCCTGCCCTGGACGAATGGAACGCCGCTCAGAAGGTCGCCGACGTCGGCATTCCTACGTTTCAACCGGTGGCCGTGGGCTGCACCTTTGCTGGCCTGCTTGTTTGCGACAGCTTTCTCATCAGCCGTGCAATCGAAAATGTCGAAGGGCTGGATCAACTGATGCGGGGATCGACGCCCGGCCGGCCGGTGAGCCGGCAAACGATCCCACGGCAGCGGTTGGCAGTCCAGCTCGGACGACTCACGGCTCGATTACACTCGGCGGGGCTGTTTCATCGTGATCTTCACGCGGCCAACATTCCGGTTCGGGTCGATTGCGACGAAGAGGTCCGACTGTGGCTTGTCGATCTTCACGCGATGAGCATTGGCCGAAGGCCGACAATGCGCCGCATTGCGCAAAACGTGTCGCTGCTGAACAATGACTCCTTTGAGCAGGCCGCGCCCGCCGATCGCCTGCGGTTCTTTCGGGCTTATTGGGAAGCATTACGCGGACCGGCCGAACGGGTGAAGGGAAATGGCTCTTCGAAAGCCTTCTCGCAGGCGGTCCGACACGTTGAAGCCCATTGTCGCCGCGCGATGTTTCGTGCGCATCGAAAGGGAGACCGCAAGTGGGCCCGCGGCAATCGGCAACTGATCATCGCCGATTCACCCGCAGCGCGTTGCCGCGGAGTCGCCGAATTGTGTCAAAGGCGGCTCGAGGAGGTCCGCGACCGTCCCGAGCAACTCTTCGCCGCCGAAAACATCCGGTACTGGTGCCAGCCCTCGCAGACCGGACGGACTGCCGCCGTGCGCGTCGATCTGGGCGGGGAGAGCACGGACTGCTTTGTCAAAGTGATCGACACGCCACCGTTCACCGATGTCTGGTGGCCGCCCCATCGAGATTCCATCGCGCGCCGGGCGTGGGAAGTGGGACATGCACTACTGCGCCGAGGCATCGGAACCCCCAGGCCGCTGCTGTTCGTCGAGCTGCGAGCCGGCCCGCAGTGCAAACAGTATCTGTTGACCGAACAAATTCCCGGTGCTGTTCCGTTTTCGGTTTTCGTCAACGTCACGCTCGGGCGACTGCGCCCGGCGCGTCGAGAATCGTGGCTGAGCCGCTACGCGAACCAATTGGCTATCGAGTTCGAGCGGCTGCATCGCTGCGGATTCGACCACCATCGTCCGACCGGCGATCATCTGCTGGTCTCACAGGATCCGGCCGACTGCCGAGTTTGGTTTCTGGGATTGACCGCCCTCGAGCAGCGGTATCGGCTCTCGCGGACCCGCAGGCTGGAGGGACTCGCGAGGTTGAACGCGTCTTTTGCCTCAAGCCGCTGGGTGCGCAATACGCATCGCGTGCGGTTTCTGAAGCGATATCTCGGCAGCCGATTCAAACGCGAATGGAAACTCATCTGGCGCCGAATCATGAAGAATCAGCAGCACGATCGGACCACTCAGACGTGTGTTGCCGGTAGGATTTCGCGCCGTCTGTTTCTGCTCGCCGGGCTGCACGCGGCCGTTGGGGCTTGCGGTGGATGTCAGGCGGTCAGGCAGAAGGTGGTTGCGCTGCCGAAAAGGCATTCGGTCAGCTCCGACCAGTTGCTGGTCCTCAGCGACTTCAAGCTGAGAGGGGACCATCCACTGATCGAGGACCTCAAGCGACTGCGCAGTCAAGTGGCCTCGACGCTCGACCTGCCATTCCACCGCGAGCGGGTGGTGGTCTATCTCTTCGGCAGTGAGCTGGCTTACCGCCAGTATCTCGCGGTAACGTATCCGCAATTGCCGCCTCGCCGGGCGTATTTCGTCGGGACGCCGGAGAAGCTGGCCGTCTACACCTTTTGGGGCGATCGGATTCAGGAGGATCTGCGGCACGAATTCACACACGGATTGTTGCATTCGTGTCACAAGCACGTGCCGCTCTGGCTGGATGAGGGCCTGGCCGAGTATTTCGAGGTGGCCGGCCCAAGCCCCGGCGGAGTCAACAGCGACTACGTCGAGCGGCTGACCAATAAGATGGCCAACGGTTGGCGGCCGGACATCAAACGGCTGGAAAGCCTCGACGAGTTCTCACAGATGCAGCGGACCGATTACCAGGAAGCCTGGGCCTGGATGCACTTCCTGCTGCACAGCTCGCCGGAATCCAAACAAATCCTTCTCGATTACCTGCGCGACTTGCGTACGGACCCGCATCCGCCCGGCTTGGCTGTTCGGCTCGATCGCGAGCTTCCAGAATTCAAGCAGCAGTTCCTGAGCTACTTGCAAACACTGCACACGTCGGCGACCCGGATCAGCTCGCTTTGAGAATCCCGCAGGAACCGGCGCCCGTGTTACTGGTCGGCTTGAATCACAACAAACTGTGGGCCGCCGGCGCCGGTACGGACCAGAAGCAAGACGCCCTTCTTCAAGGAAACGTCTTTCATCGCATCTTGGAATTCCTTAGGCGACGTGACCCGTTTGGTGCCAACCTTCTCGATGATGGTTCCACTCCGCAATCCGGCCAGGTGAGCGGGACTGCCGCTTTTCACCGAGCTGCAGAGCACACCGTGGACCTGTTCCTTCACGCCGAGTTGCTCGGCAATCTGCGGCGTCAGCTCTTGAATCTCGATTCCCAAATTGTTGTAAGTTTCTTCCGAAGGCGCCGGCTTCTCGGTTTTGTAATGATCCAGTCGATTCAGCGAGAAATTTTTTGGCATCTCTCGGAACACAATCGACAGGGTCGTCCGTTTCCCGTCTCGCAGAATCGTTAACTTGTACTTCTTGCCGGTGGTCAGTTTCTCGACGATTCCTTGCAGGCTGCGCGGACCGGCGACCTTCTTACCGTCGAGCTCGAGGACGACGTCGCCCGGTTGCAGCTTCACGTCGGCGGCCGGCGTGTTCGGAAAGACCTCGGCGACCAGCGCCCCCTGACCGACCGGCATCTTGAACTGCTTGGCCAGCCCGTTGTCCAGCGGCTGAATTTTGACGCCCAAGTAGGCCCGCTTGACTTCACCCTTCTCGATCAATTGCCGCGAAACCCAATGGGCCATTTTGATGGGAATGGCAAAGCCGATGCCGTCGTACCCGCCGCTGCGACTGGTGATGGCCGTGTTGATGCCAATGACCTCGCCGTTGAGGTTCAGCAACGGGCCGCCGCTGTTGCCGGGATTGATGGCGGCATCGGTTTGCAGGTAGTTTTCGCGCTCGTTGATGCCCGGTCCGCGTCCTTTGGCGCTGATGATGCCTGCGGTCACGCTCAGCTCCAACCCGAACGGACTGCCGACCGCCAACACCCAATCGCCGATCTGGGTGGCGTCGCTGTCGCCGGACGGAATGGCCCGCAGGTCTTTCGGGGCGTCGATGCGAATCACGGCGACGTCGGAACGTGGGTCGGTCGTTACGTCGGTGGCGACAAACTCGCGGCCGTCGTGCAGACGAACGGTCACCTTTTCAGCGCCGCTGACGACGTGACTGTTGGTCATGATGATGCCGGAGGAATCGATGACAAACCCCGAACCCAGGCCGCGAGGAAATCGGAATTCGCCTTCCGGCCTATTCTTGAAGAAATCGCGAAAGCGGGGATCGTTCTTGAACAGCTCGCCGAACGGGCCATGCTCGTCGAATGGCATCCCAAAGCCGGGTGTCGCGCGAACCGCTTTGCCGCGAGTTTCGATGGAGACGATGCTCGGCAGCGCATCTCGGGCGACTTGGCGGAAGACGCTCGAGAGCCCGCGGGCATCAGGGGCTCGTGGGACGGCCTTGGCGGGCTGTCGCTGTGCCATCCCGGCCGCGGCGGCGACCAAACAGACGCCGCCCACCACCGCAATCAACCAATATTTGTAGGTTTTGCAGACTCTCATTTCTCGATCTCCCTCCTCGATAGGGTGCAGAGTAACCCTTTTGGTTCCCAGGCATTTCCACACGGTCTCACATTCGACCACTGCGTCGTGAAAGTTACCACATAATTATACGTGTCGGAAGGGCTTTGCCGTTGGATGAGTTCGCCAGATTCTTTGGCTTTCGGCGTGATGAGACTGTGTTGACAAAAGTGTAGACCTCCAATAGTCTTAGGTAATGACGATGTCGGAGAATTCTGAAGTCTCATCCCTCGAGGAAAAACTCGCCGGTTGCGAAACCGCTCTGCAATATCGGTTCCGGGACCGAGAACTGCTCAGGCGGTGTCTGACGCACGCCTCAGTGGCCAAGACGCGGTTGGCCTCCAACGAGCGGCTGGAATTCCTCGGCGATTCGATTCTTGGTCTGATTGTCTGTGAGACGCTCTTCCACCGCTTCCCCGAATTTCTCGAGGGCGAGCTGACCCGCATCAAATCCGTGCTTGTCAGTGGCAACACCTGTGCAGATATCAGTGAGGAGTTGGGGCTGGATCAGTTTCTGTTGCTCGGCAAAGGGCTGAGCACCCACGACAAGATTCCCTCGTCAATCATGGCGGCTGTGTTTGAATCGTTGATCGCCGGCGTCTATCTCGACGGCGGGTTGAAGACAGCCCAAGATCTGGTGGAACGCCTGTTGGCCTTGAAAATCGATCGGGTGACCGAGTTGGATCAGGGCAAGAACTTTAAGAGCTTGCTACAGCAACTGGCGCAGAAGACATCCGGCGAGACGCCCGTTTATCGTCTGCTCGACGAAAAAGGACCCGATCACTCCAAGTGTTTCCAGATGTCGGCAGTGATCGGTCCGAGGACGTATCCGGCGGCTTGGGGCTCGACCAAGAAAGAGGCCGAACAGCGGGCGGCCCACAACGCACTGTTCGAAATCGAAGGCGACGAGTTGCCGTAAGTCGCCGATGAGACCAATCCAAAATAGAAGAAGCGGTCGAAACACGTTCGACCGCTTCTTGCTTGTTGTAGCTGGTTGCCGCTGTCAACGGGACGAAGAGCCAAGACTACTTCTTCTTCCTCTTGGCGGTTTTTTTCTTCGCCTTCTTCTTGGCGGTTTTTTTCTTAGCCGTCTTCTTCTTGGTCTTCTTCTTGGCAGTCTTTTTCTTGACGGCCTTCTTCTTGACGGCCTTCTTCTTGACGGCCTTCTTCTTCACGGCCTTCTTCTTCACTTTCTTCTTGGCCACCGTAATTCCCTCCTTACAGAGCCAAACGGTTGGCCGCTTTGCCACTGGCGCCGGGCTTTCAATTCGGCAAAGACGAGCCACACACAACACTGAATCCCTTCCGGCTTGTCAACCGTGACAAGCCGTCTGCAAGCCCCTGCCAAATAGGGATGTCAACCAACAATGGCTAACGACTGAAGTCATGTTCGATTCTCGACTGACATCTGTTGTCACACAAAGGCTTACACTCAATTGCGAATCATCGTACGAATTTCAGAAAAATGTGCAACCCATTTCTTGCGAAGTTGAGTCCATCCAGCGCATCATCGTCCGTTGCAATCGACAAGTCGCGAAGTGGAAAAAAATGCGCCGCGTTGCGCTCACCTTCTGTCTTCTCAACCAGTGAAGAAACACGATATGCGTTTCGTGCGGTAATAATAGTGTTTTCCGCACACGCGCGCAGTACGATGCGAGAAAGTGTTTGTCAGGTTGTCGCGCGAGTTGACGCTCCCCAACAGTTTGATGCCCAGTCGAACGGCTGCAAAAATTTTTGTGTTGTTTTTTGAATTTCTTCCAAAAGCAACGATCACACTACGTCGCAGCGCGCTCGAGTGTTTCTTTCATGTAAAAAAAACTGTCTCGCGCAATCTTTTCCGGACCCGGTTCGTAGTCGAACACCTCCACCGAAACCCAACCGTCGTACTTTGCTTTCAGCAGCGCTTCGAAGATGGGAACATAGTCCGTCTCGCCCATGCCCGGGCCGAGAAGGTTGCTGTCGTTCGCATGAAAATGTCCGAGGTGTGGCGCGTAGCGTTCGATGAGGACCGGTATCGGTTCCGATTCGGCCCCC
Source organism: uncultured Planctomycetaceae bacterium (assembly GCA_964530165.1). Lineage (GTDB taxonomy): Bacteria > Planctomycetota > Planctomycetia > Planctomycetales > Planctomycetaceae > CAZGYE01. The sequence continues at coordinate 66,877 of CAZGYE010000001.1, read as the reverse complement.
AACATCGCTTTCACGTCCTGGTGCAGACGAAAGTTGGGCTGGTCGACCATGTCGATTAGCTCCATGGCTTCGGCGCACGTGTTGACGAAGTCGGTCTCGTGCCGCGTCAGCGGTTCCATGCAAATGCGGACGCCGCGATCGGCCAAGGCGGGCAGGGCCGCAACAAACACTTCCGCCGCGTTGGCGTACGCCTGCTCGCAAGTGATGCCGGGTTCCAGGCTTCGCTCAAAGGGAGAACCGAACACCAACACATCCCCGCCGAAGTCCGCGCAGGCGTTTCCCAGCTCGATCAGATATTGGGACGTCGCCTTGCGGACGGCCGCGTCGGCCGTCGTCAGGTGCAGCCCCTCGGTCTTTGCCAGCAGCCAATGCGCGCCAATGATCTGTAGCCCCCTCTCTTCGGCCTGGCGACGCATCGTCTGCCGGCGTTCAGCCGCCACGTCCGTAATCCGCGGCGCGAGCACAAACGGAGCCAGTTCGATTCCCCCATAACCCACTTCGGCGATGAATTGGCACTGACGCTCCCAGTCCCAGTCGACGAACATTTCGTGGCAAGTGGCAAATTTCATGGTGACGGCTCATCGCTGCAAGGGCGGGACACACACGATCACCTCTCCGGCCGTTACGCCGGCACGTGCATCGAGAATAACATTCACAGCCACGTGAATCGAGGCCGGGGAGCGTTTGTTGACTCTGATTTGTGAAGGATGTTGTGTGGCAGACGTTCCACCCTGCCTTGTTCGCACGTTCGATCGCGCCGGTTATACGGATTCGAGGACCGACAAGAAGCTGGGATGTTAGGAGGCGTGGTAGAAATAGGAATAGTGGCTCAAGCAGGCTGCCTGTGTGGCCGAAGTTAGAAAGGTTGGGAAACGCCGATAAGGACCAACTTGGTCTCGGTCCGGAGCGTCCATTTCCGTCAGTCCGAAGGATTCAGGAACCAGGCAGATGAAGAACAGACTCTGGATTCCCGTCGTGGTCACTCTGCTGCTGGCTGCAAGCGATGGCCGAGACGTTCAAGCGGCCGGCTACTGCGGAGCGGCCAGCTACAACTGCTGCCCGACGGAAGCCTGTGCTCCCCGCGGCGATTACTGTCAAGCCAAGAGCTGCCAGAAGACCTGCTACAAGATCGTTAAGGAAACGGTCTGGGAACAGGAACAGTACACCTGCACGAAGACGGTCTACGACACTCTTTGTGAGCAGGTTCCGGTTACCTGCTACAAGAACGTGTACGAGACCTGCTATCGCAACAAGTGTTACACCGTCTGCAGACCGGTCTACAAGACCTGCTACCGCGACGTCTGCTACACCGTCTGCAAGCCGGTCTACAAGACCTGCTACCGCGACGTCTGCTACACCGTCTGCAAGCCGGTCTACAAAACCTGCTACCGCGACGTCTGCTACACCGTCTGCAAGCCGGTCTACAAAACCTGCTACCGCGATGTGTGCTACACCGTTTGCAAGCCGGTCTACCAGACCTGTTACCGCGACGTCTGCTACACCGTCTGCAAACCAGTTTACAAGACTTGTTACCGCGACGTCTGCTACACCGTCTGCAAGCCGATCACCGAATACAAGACAGTCGAGGTTTGCTGTGGCGAGTGGAAGACAGTCGTGGAACACGTTCCCGGTCCGGTCGTCGAGAAGTGCGTCCGCGAGCCTGGCACCTGGGAGTACGACTGCTCCGGCAGTTGCCCAGTTTACAAGCCGGGCTGCTGCAAGACGGTGAAGGTTCAGTGTCCCGGCACGACCGTCTGCCGCAAGGTCTGGTGCCCGAAAACCGTCCAGAAGCAAATTTGCTGCACGCGTTACGTCCAAGAAGTCAAGCGTTGCCGGGTTCCGTACACGACCTGCACATGGACAAGACAATGCGTGACGAAGAAGGTTCCCTGCACCACCTGCACCTGGGTCAGAGAGTGCTGCACCAAGAAGGTTCCCTACACCACCTGCACTATGGTCAAGCAGTGCTGCACCAAGCGGGTTCCGTACACAACATGCACGTGGACGGAACAATGCGTGACGAAGAGGGTTCCCTATACCACCTGCACCTGGGTCAAGAAGTGCTGCACCAAGAAGGTCCCCTACACAACTTGCACCTACGAGCAAAAGACGTGTACGCGAAGAGTGCCCTACACGGTTTGTAAGCGGGTCTGCTGCACCAAGATGGTCACGGTCCGGCGTTGCGTACCACGTGAAGTGTGTTACACCGCAACCCGCTGCGTGCCCCGCGTGGTCTGCAGGAAGGTCCCGGTTTCGTGCTGCGAGTGTCCAACAACCTGCCGCAAGAAGCAGCGTGGATGCAGCCTTTGAGCTGCAGAGAATCCGGCCGACTCGACAGGTAGGATTCGACGTGTTTGCGTCATCATTCAGTCTCCTTCCTTAGGCGAGGACGATTCAAAGGAATCGTCCTCGCTTTTTGATTTCGGACTTCCGAAAGGCGTCGGGTGGCCGGATCTGATGGGCGCCGCCCGCAGGGTGGTCGGGAAGGCCCGGAAACAATGCATCGGGGCCATCGCATTCGCTTTGATGACCCCGCCACCCACCGTCTGCTGTGGCAACCGCGATGTCTGGGAACTCATACACAATTGTGGGAACTTTCCACGCCCCCAATGCGTCAGAGATTCTCAACAGGGCATTCGCTCCAATGCGGCTGCAACCTAAACGACGGTTGATTCTTCAATGGGGAGGCAGAAGACAAACCATGCTCGGAAAAAGGATTGCCTGTACGTTCCTGTTCGGCGTCTGGATGTTGGGTGTTTTCGTTCTGGCCGCGGAAACCTCGATTGTGGATCAGCGGGCCGCCGCCACGAAGCAGATGGCCGCCGGCAACTTCCGCGACGCCTATGAGGGCTTTCGCAAGCTCGCGCTCGATCGAAACAACAAGAAACCCCTCGGTAGCGATCTCGCATCGGCCGTGAATTGTCTGCGGCGACTGGGGCGAGTCGCAGAGATCGACGAGTTTCGCGAGCAGGTCGTCGAAACGCATGCGACGAACTGGCGTCTGCTCAGCGCGGCTGCGAAGACCCTGATCGACGGCGCTCATCACGGCACCATTGTCGCCGGGCAGTTTCACCGCGGCAACAGGCGGGGCGGCGGGCGATACGTCGACTCCACCGAGCGGGACCGCGTCCGAGCCTTACAGTTGATGCGGCAGGCGCTCCCACTGACCGCAGGCGAAGCCGACCGGCGCGCCCTCTCCGATTTCTATTTCGATTTCGCCCGCTTCATTCAGTACCAGCGCAGCCACAACGCCGCATGGCGGCTCGGGTACCTGACCGATCTGTCGAAGCTGCCCGATTACGAGCAAGGTTACCGCTATTACGATTACGGCTACGGCGGCGGATCGCGCGGCGCGCCGGTCGACGCCGAGGGCAACCCCGTCTTTCATCACTTGCCGGAAAGCTTCGAAGCCGCGAAGACCGACGGCCAGCGCTGGCGCTGGATGCTCCACCAGGTCGGCGTCGCGGCGGCGGATCGAGAAAACGAAGCCGACTCGATCTTCGCCGGCTTTCTCCGCAATCAATTCGGCGTGCAGAGCATGCGGCAGTACGCCGCGTTCTTTGCCCGGCAGGCTGGCGACGAGGACGACAAGGACGAAAGCGGTCCGTATGCACTGCACACGCTCGCTGAAGATGAAACCATCGCCAAGCTGGCGACCGGCATCAAGCGGTTCAAGCTGCCCGACGAATTCAACTTCATCCGTATCTATCAGCAGATCGCCGAGCGCGGCAAGAGCAACTACGGCGAACAAGCGCTGAACACACTGGCGCAGATCTTCGAAGACCGCCGGCAATACCCCAAAGCCGCCGACCAATGGCGCAGAAGCATCAAGCAATACGGTCCCGGGCAAAACGGATTCAAACCAAAACGGCTCAAGCAGATCGTGGGCAACTGGGGCCGGTTCGAGAATGCGGGCGTCCAGCCGGCCGGAACGGGTGGGACCGTCGAGTTCCGCTTCCGCAACGGCAAGCAGGTCACGTTCGAAGCGCACCGCATCAAGGTCCCCAAGCTGCTCGACGACGTGAAAGCCTATCTCAAGTCGAGTCCGGCACGGCTGAACTGGCAGCAGATGAACATCGCCAATATCGGCTACCGGTTGGTCCACCAGGGGCAGCAAAAATACGTCGGCGAGCGCGTGGCGCAGTGGGACGTCGACTTGAAGCCGCGTCCGGCGCATTTCGACACGCGCATCACCGTCGCCACGCCGCTGCAGGAGCCGGGCGCCTATCTGCTGACCGGCAAAATGACCGACGGCAACACGAGCCGGGTCATCATCTGGATCAGCGATACGGTGATCGTCAATAAGCGCCTGGGCAGCCGGGCTTACTATTTCGTCGCCGACGCCGTCACCGGCAAGCCGATCGCCAAGGCCAACGTGGAGTTTTTCGGTTACCGGCAGGTGCGAGTCGCCAAGAACCGCTACCGGATCGACACCAGCAATTTCGCCGAGCTGAGCGACGCCGACGGCCAGGTCATCCCCGACCCGGTCGATCTCCAGAAGAACTACCAATGGGTGGCGATCGCCCGCACCGATGCGGGCCGATTCGCCTACCTGGGGTTTGGCGGCGTCTGGTACGGGCGGACCTACAATCAGGCTTACAACAGCAACAAAGTCTTCGTGATAACCGATCGGCCCGTCTATCGGCCCCTGCAAACGGCGAAGTTCAAGTTCTGGGTCCGCAACGCCCGCTATAACGCCCAAAACGTCTCCCAGTTCGCCAACCAGACCTTCACCGTGCGCATCACGAACCCCAAGGGCGCGCACGTCCTGGAGAAAAAATTCGAGAGCGACGCGTTCGGCGGCTTCGAGGGGGAATTCAAGCTGCCCGACGACGCGACACTGGGCATGTACGGCATCGGCATCGTGAATCGCAAGGACGTTTCCGGCGGGGGCTCGTTCCGCGTGGAGGAGTACAAGAAGCCGGAGTTCGAGGTCACCATCGACGCGCCCGACGAGCCGGTGATGCTCGGCGAGAAGATCGCCGCCACCGTCCGCGCCAAATACTATTTCGGGGCGCCGGTGACCGAGGCGAAAGTCCATTACAAGGTGCTCCGCACAAGTCACACCAGCCGCTGGTTTCCTAAAGGGAAATGGGATTGGTTCTACGGGCCCGGCTATTGGTGGTTCTCACCCGATTACACGTGGTATCCCGGCTGGGAGCGCTGGGGTTGCAAACGGCCGAGCCCTTGGTGGTGGCCCCGGCGACAGGATCCCCCGGAAGTCGTCCTCGACAACGAAGTCGAGATCGGCCCGGACGGAACGGTCAAAATTGAAATTGACACCGCGCTGGCCAAGGAGGTCCACGGCGATCAGGACCACCGCTACCAGATCACCGCCGAGGTCGTCGATCAATCGCGGCGGACGATTGTCGGCGCCGGTCAGGTGCTCGTCGCCCGCAAGCCGTTCCAAGTGTTCGGCTGGGTCCACCGCGGCCATTACCGGGTGGGAGACGTCGTTGGGGCGTACTTCAAGGCGCAAACCCTCGATCAAAAGCCGGTCCAGGGCAAGGGCGAGCTGACGCTGTACCAGATCACCTACGGCAAGGACGCCCAGCCCGTCGAGACGAAGGTCGAAACGTGGAAGCTGGACACCGACCCCCAGGGTGAAGCCCACATTCAGATCAAAGCGGCCGCGGCGGGACAGTACCGCCTGTCGTACAAGGTGACCGACAAGAAGAAACATACAATCGAGGGCGGCTACGTGTTCAACGTCATCGGCGAAGGTCTCGTCGGGGCCGGCTACCGCTTCAACGACATCGAGCTGCTCACCGATCGCCGCGAGTACAAGCCGGGCGATAAGGTCCGCTTGATGATCAACACCAACCGCGTCGGCGGAACGGTCGTGCTCTTTCTGCGGCCGACGGGCGGCGTCTATCAGCCTCCGCAGATTCTTCGGTTGAAGGGCAAGAGCACCGTCCACGAACTGACGGTCGTCAAGAAGGACATGCCGAACTTCTTCATCGAGGCCTTTACGGTCTCCGGTGCGAAGGTCTTCACCGAGACGCGCGAGGTGGTCGTCCCGCCGGTAAAACGGGTGGTCAACGTCGAGGTCCAGCCGTCGGCCGAGGAGTACCAGCCGGGCGCGCCGGCCAAGGTGAAGCTCAAGCTGACCGACCTGGCGGGCAAGCCGTTCGCCGGCTCGACGGTCGTCTCGATCTACGACAAGAGCGTCGAGTACATTTCCGGCGGCACGAACGTCGCGGAGATCAAGGCGTTCTTCTGGAAGTGGCGGCGGAGTCATTACCCGTCGACCTACAGCAGCGTCATGCGTTCGTTCGGCAACCTGCTGCGCGCTGGCGAGGAGGGCATGAGTAATCTCGGTGCGTTCGGCTACCTGGTGATCGACCAGCTGAGCGCGCCGGGTAAAGCCGGCAAGAAAGCCAAGCGCCGCTCTAGCGACAAGGTGGTTACCGAATCCGAGAGTGCCAGAGGTTATGGCTCGAACCGAAAGATGGCGCTCGACAACGCGGCCCCGGACGCCCAACCGGCCTCGGCACCGGCCTCGGGCGGCAGAGGCGGCGGAGGCGGTGCAGGCGCTGAACAGTTCGTTCAGCCGACCGTCCGCAAAAAGTTTGCCGACACCGCCTACTGGGCCGGGGCCATCAACGTCGGCAAGGACGGGCTGGCCGAAATCTCCCTGACCATGCCGGAAAACCTCACGACGTGGAAGATCCGCGCCTGGACAATGGGGCACGGCACGCGGGTCGGGCAGGGGGAAGCCGAAATCATCACCACCAAGAACCTGCTGGTCCGTATGCAGGCGCCGCGGTTCTTCGTGGAAAAGGACGAGGTCGTCCTTTCGGCCAACGTGCACAACTATCTGAAAATCGCCAAGCAAGTGACTGTCGTTCTGGAGCTGGAAGGACGCACGCTGGCGCCAATGGGCAGCCCGGTGCAGACCGTGAAGATTTCTGCGAATGGCGAAAAGCGCGTCGACTGGAAAGTCAAGGCGATCAAGCCGGGCATGGCCGTCGTCCGCATGAAGGCGCTGACCGACGAAGAGTCGGACGCCCTCGAGATGCGGTTCCCCGTCACCGTGCACGGCATGCTGAAGACCGAATCGTTCACCGGCGTCATCCGCCCGAACAAGACGTCGGCCGCCATCAACGTTTCGGTCCCCACCCAGCGGCAGATCAACCAGACTCGCCTGGAGGTCCGCTATTCGCCGACGCTGGCCGGCGCAATGGTCGACGCGCTGCCCTATCTGGTCAGCTATCCGCACAAGACCACCGACACGACGCTCAACCGCTTCCTGCCGACGGTCATCACGCAGAACATCTTGAAACGGATGAAGCTGGACCTCAAAGCGATTCAGAAGAAACGGACGAACCTGAATGCGCAGGAGATCGGCGACGATCCCCAGCGGGCCAAAGGCTGGAAACGGTACAAGCACAACCCGGTCTTCGACGAGGCGGAAGTCACCCGCATGGTCAAGCAGGGGGTGAAGGACCTGACGGCCATGCAGCTCTCCGACGGCGGCTGGGGCTGGTTTTCCGGCTGGGGGGAGCACTCCGGCCCGCACACGACCGCGCTGGTGGTGCACGGACTGCAACTGGCCAAGGCGAACGACGTCGCACTCGTTCCCGGCGTGATGCAGCGCGGCGTGACCTGGCTGAAGGACTATCAGGACAGCCAGGTGCAACGTTTGAAGAACGCCCCGAAAAAGAAGAAGCCGTACAAGTTGCACGCCGACAACATCGACGCGCTGGTGTTCATGGTGCTCGTCGACGCCGACGTGGTCGACGACGCGATGCACGGCTTCTTGTATCGCGACCGGACAAAGCTGTCGGTCTACGCCAAGGCGCTGTATGGACTGGCGCTGCACAAAATGGACGACAAAGAGAAGCTGACGATGATCGTGCGGAACATCGACCAGTTTCTCATCTCTGACGACGAGAACCAAACAGCCTATCTCAAGCTGCCCGCCGGGAGTTACTGGTGGTACTGGTGGGGCAGCGAGACGGAAGCCAACTCGTACTACCTGAAGCTGCTGGCCAAGACGGATCCGCGGGGCGACAAGGCGTCGCGGCTGGTCAAGTACCTGTTGAACAACCGCAAGCACGCCACCTATTGGAACAGCACCCGCGACACCGCCGTCGCCATCGAGTCCCTGGCCGAGTACCTGCGGGCTAGCGGCGAAGATCGCCCCGACCTGACCGTCGAGGTCTATTACGACGGCAAGAAGCAGAAAGAGGTCAAGGTGAACGCGGAGAACCTCTTCAGCTTTGACAACAAGTTCGTCCTGGTCGGCGACGCGGTCGATTCGGGCAAGCACAAGGTCGAGCTGCGGAAGAAGGGCCGCGGCCCGCTGTACTTCAACGCCTATCTGACGAACTTCACGTTGGAAGACTTCATCACGCGGGCCGGTTTGGAGTTGAAGGTCAACCGCAAGTACTACAAGCTGCATCGGCAGGACAAACGGGTCAAGGTGGCCGGCTCGCGAGGCCAGGCCCTCGGCCAGCGCGTCGAGAAGTACCGCCGCGAAGAGCTGGCCAACTTCGCAAATCTGAAGAGCGGCGACTTAGTCGAAATCGAGCTGGAGATCGACAGCAAGAACGACTACGAGTACCTAGTGTTCGAGGACATGAAGGCCGCCGGTTTCGAGCCGGCCGACCTGCGCAGCGGTTACAATTCGAACCCTCTGGGCGCCTACATGGAGCTGCGCGACGAGCGGGTCACGTTCTTCACCAAACGGCTGGCCCGCGGCAAGCACAGCGTCAGCTACCGCGTGCGGGCCGAGGTCCCCGGACTCTTCAGCGCCTTGCCGACCAAAGCGTACGCCATGTACGCGCCCGAGCTGAAGGGCAACTCCGACGAGATCAAGCTGTTGATCGAGGATTAACCATCACTGAAAGCCGAACAAGTCGTCCAGCAAGTGCTGCTCGATCGCCTCTGCTGCAATCGCGTGTGCGCGCTCATTGGGATGCGCATCGTAGCGATTGACGGTCAAACCTTCTGAGACATGAGGGCGCAGCACGCCTTCGAGATCAAGATGCCGAATGCCCCTCTCGCGGAAAAAGTGCACCAACTGCCGATGGGCTGTGTGGAACGGATAGTCGCCTTCGAGATTGTGCAGAAACGGAAAGATGACGATCCGCAGGTCGATGCCGTGTTCGGTACAGAGCTCGTGTAATTCGTCCAGCTTCCGCTCCAGCCGCTCCCATGCTTGGGATTCGTACGACTCCTGGAGATACGAGTAATAGCCGCGAACTTCCGGTCGACTGAATTGCAGGAGCCGGAAGTACAGCAGGTTGAAGAAGTACGTCTCTCGAAACAGAAAGAAACGTGGTTTCATTCTTTCGATGTCGGAATAGTGCACGGCGGTGCGTTCGTCAAAGTTCTCGATGTCGTTGAGCACGAATGTGTAAACGAGCACGTCCACGTCGACTCGATCGCGGATCCATTCGGGAAGCTGGGCGTCGCACAGTTTTCGGAGATCGAGACCAGGCAGCGCCACGTTGGAGACGACAAACTCGCCCGGACGCGCCTGCTCCAGCCGCGCCGCGATCTTGTCGCTGAAACGGTCTTCCACATTCCGCACGCCGTGACCGAACGTGAAGCTGTCGCCCGCAAACAAGATGCGGCGCTGTCCGTGCCGTGTGGTTGTACGAAACGGCCGGGCGTCGCGGTAGCCGTCGGAATTGATGCGCACGTGCATCTTATACCAGCGCTCGGATGCATTGCTGAGGCTGAACGAATCAGTCTGGTCGTAGAACAAAGCGAAACCGATTTCCAGCAGCGTCAGCGTCGCCAGGAAGACCCACGCCGACAGCGTGGCGTTGATCCACTTCAACTTCCGCGGCTGCTTGCGAAAACGACGACGCAGCTTCAAGCAGACGGCAAGAACCGCGATCCCGAACAGCAGCCAAAGCCCCATCGCGATCAGATAGCCGTCCGGAGTGTACAACAGCGTCAATTCTCAACTCCCTCCGGCGTTGACGCCGATGTTCAGCCGCAGCGCTTCGAGTTTCAGCACGTTATCGGGATCGACGTTGGCGATGTTGGTTTCCGGCCCGAAACGGTTCAACAGCCAGCAGGTGGTTTGATGGACGTCGCTGAGCGTAATCCCTTTGATCCAGGGGCCGGGCAGCTCGAAGATCAGTGGATCCAGTCCGCAGCGATCGATGATCCGCTCCAACTCTGCCTCGTTGACCTCGCGGGAAAAGAAATCGGCTGCTTCCAGGAAAACGACCTCCGCGCCCGCATCGAGGCAGCCGGCCGCGTCTTCGGCCAGATCGACGTTCGATTCCAGGCCCTCTTTCTTGCCGACTTCACCGAGCACATGCAGATTGTGCCTTTCCCGCGCGAGCCGAATCAGGGCGAACTTGCTCTCCAGCGGTATTTCCAGCAGATTGTCGGAGACCTCGACACAGTCGAAACCGGCGTCGACCACGGCTTCCAGGTATTGGTCCGTCCTGTCGTGCAGCACGGCCTGTTCGAGGAATTGCCCCCCCGGAAACGGCGTAATGTGGTGATCGCGATAACTTTTCAGCTTTTCGCCAAGCACCTCGAAGGGCAGCAGGGCGCTGATGCCGACGGCGATCTTTGCCAGATCGATGGTCGCTGCCGAGGTCCGCAGCAGGTCCGCCTGTCTCGCCGGGCCGAGACCCCAGTCGGCAATCATGGTGATGCCGTGACTACGCGGTTTCGTGCTGTGCTGCTGGAGTATCAAGGCCGCCAGTGGGTTCTGTTGGTCGTGATTCGGCATGGCGTCTCCATCTCCTTTCTCAGCTTTCAGCGGTCAGCAAAGACTCGAAAGTTGACACCCAAGAGTGGAAATCGGGATGATTCATCAACCGCCAAGACGCCCAGAGGACAAAGATCGTCAAGTCAACTGACAAGGGATGTTGGGGTAACTGTCGTTCGCTTGCTGTTCGGAACACACTGTTGACCGCTGAAGAGTGCAACGTCAAATCTCACAAACGCTTGGCGCGTCCTTGGCGACTTGGCGGTGAATGATCCGGGCTAATCCCTATTCACTCGCAGTCAACCGCTTGAGAAAGGCGGCGTGTTCCGGGTCAGCCAATCCGCGTCTGAGCGTTTCAAGGACCTGTGCCACATCGCCGCGCAGAGCCGCCGCCTGATCGAGCCACAATCCTGGAAAAACCGCCGACCGAAAAACACCGTCTGAGCTGGGATCTTGCGGTTGAAAGCGGCCCTCTTTCAACGCAAACCATTCGATTCGCGGTTCACGCAGCACGAACACGACGTATTCTCTCACACCAGCACGTTCATAGACGCGTAACTTGCTGTGCAGATCGTAAGCGGCGCTGGTGAATGCCACCTCGCCAACCAGTTCGGGTGGCCCGGCCAGGTAGACTCCCTCGGACCGGGTCTGCCCGCCGAGATCGGCTTCGATAATCAGTGCCGCGTCGGGCTGAACCTCGTCTTCCGATCCCAGAATCGTGGTTGCGTCGCTGAGAGTCCTGGTTCCCGGTGTCGCGGCTTGGTAGACTGCCAGCCAAGCTGTCAAAATCGAATGGTGGCCAGCGTGTTGGGTTGAAGCGGCGGCTTGCACAATTACGACCCCTTCAACCAGCTCGGCTTTGAGACCTTCTGGTGCTGCCTCGTACCGTTCGTGAAATGTCTTTTGGTCGAAGTGGTCACCCGATCTCAATTCCGGCGATAAGCCCCTATGGAGTCGGATGCCTGTTGCTTGGGACATCACTGCGTCTCACAAATCACAAGTCGGAGGGCGCACAGTTCGCTGCCATGCTGTGACGATTCTATCGTATGTATCCTCGACGCCGGCTGCAACACGAACTAGCGAATCACACAGGACAAAAACGCGGTCATGACGACTCCCTTCGGCGTTCCCGAATCCAGTCGGTGTGGAACGCACCTTCTTTGTCGATGCGCTGATAAGTGTGGGCGCCGAAGTAATCTCGCTGTGCCTGCAGCAGGTTGGCCGGCAGACGACCGCGGCGATAACCATCGTAGTAGCTTAGTGCCGCGCTGAAGCCGGGCGCCGACAGGCCGAGCTTCACCGCCGCGGTCACCACGCGCCGCCAACTGGGTCCGGCCGCTTCGACTGCCGAGCGGAAGAAGTCGTCGAGGAGCAGGTTTTCCAAGTCCGGGTTTTTGTCGAATGCCGCCTTGATGTCTTCCAGGAACCGCGCACGAATGATGCAGCCGCCCCGCCACAACAGCGCAATCTCGCCGTTATTCAACGTCCAATCGAACTCCCTCGCCGCCGCGTCGAGTTGCACGAACCCCTGGGCATAGCTGCAAATCTTCGACGCATACAGCGCTTGCCGGACGTCCTCGATGAATTCTTCGCGGTCGCCGTCGAACTTGCCGTCGGGTCCGGTAAGCACCTGCGACGCGCGGAGACGGGCTTCCTTTTGGGCCGACAGGCAGCGGGCGTAGACGGCTTCGGTGATCAACGTCGTTGGCACGCCGAGGTCGAGGGCGTGCTGGCTGACCCATTTGCCGGTCCCCTTCTGCCGGGCCGTGTCGAGGATCTTGTCGACCAGATGCGCGCCCGTGTCTGCGTCGATGACCGTGAAAATGTCGCGGGTGATCTCGATGAGGTAACTTTGCAGGTCACCCCGGTTCCATTCGTCAAAGACGCGGAACAGCTCTTCATTGGACATCGAGAGTGCGTTTTTCAGGATAAAATAGGCTTCGCAGATTAACTGCATGTCGCCGTACTCGATGCCGTTGTGCACCATCTTCACATAATGGCCGGCACCGGCCGGGCCGACCCATTCGCAACACGGAATGTCATTGTTGGGGCCGACCTTGGCGCTGATCTTCTGCAGGATCGGCTTGACGTGAGGCCAGGCGTCGGGCGAACCGCCAGGCATGACGCTCGGCCCCAACAGCGCCCCCTCTTCCCCGCCGGAGACCCCCGTGCCGATGTACAACAGCCCGGCCGCTTCGACCTCAGCAGTGCGGCGGTTGGTGTCGTCGAAGCGCGTGTTGCCGCCGTCGATGATGATGTCGCCCGGACTGAGCAACGGGATCAACTGCCCGATGAAGTCGTCCACGGCCGGGCCGGCCTTCACCATCAGCATCACCTTGCGGGGGGATTGGAGGTTCTCAACCAGCTCGGCGAGCGAGTGATACCCGCCGATCTCCTTGCCCGCAGCCCCTCCGGCGAGAAACGCATCGACCTTGCTGGTCGTGCGGTTGAAGACCCCCACCGAGAAACCTTTGCTGGCCATGTTGAGCACCAGATTCTGGCCCATCACGGCCAGTCCGACCAAACCGATGTCGTGTGTTGGCATGTTGTGTCTCACGTAATGAATGCGAAATGCGAAGTTGCTTCCCTTCGGGACGCGGGTCGACGCGAACTCTGTTTCAGCCTTTTTGCTTCCATGGCGGTGTTTCAGGCAGGTACTTGTCGAATTCTGCAATCAGCCGCTCTTCGTACTGACCTGCATACTCGCCGGCCAGGAACTTGTCACATGCTTCCTTGAAAAATCGCTCCCAACTGGCGTCTTCGTCGCCGGGGTTGACAGGGTAGAAGAGTGCCCCGACCGCTCGAGCCGCCTGCATGTCGCCCGGCGCGTCGCCGATCATCAACACATGATTCTCCGCGTAACCGTGTGCGGCACATTGTCCCAGCGATTCTTTCTTCGTGCCGATTTCCTGCCCGCAAATGGCCGCGACGTATTTCGCGATGTCGTGCTCCTCCCATTCCTTGTTCAACGCCTCGTTGGGAGTGGCCGAGCAAACCATCAGATCGGCGGCGGGGCCCAGCTTTTCAAGACTCTCACGGACAAACGGAAACGGAGGCACGCCGTGGACCACATCGGCGATCGTTTCGTTGACGGCCCGCGACCAGTCGACCGTCTGCTTCAGATCGGCGTCGCCCGTTTTCTCAACCTCCGCCTCCAAGGTGGGGTTCCCAAGTTTCGTTTCGCGGTCGATCCAATCGCGAACACCCTGCAACTGAGGGATGTGGACGTGGCGGGCAAGGACTTCCGGCCGGTCGCGGAGCAGGTCCATGACCATCGTCAACGCGGGGAACCGGTTGATGCCCCGCCATTTCGAGTACAAATTGACGAACTCGGCTGCCTCGCGAGCGTACCTCGACACCGGCTGCAGCTTGAAATGCTTGACGGTGTTGGGAATGAAGCACTCTTTGTGCTTGACCTCCATCGTGTCGAACGCACAACCGTCCGAATCGATACCGACGAGGAAATCGTGTTGTTTCTGGAAACTGTTCAACGGGTTGTTCGACACGTAGGGAACTCCATCACTATGTTCTCTCCTCCTGGGGCACATATTTGGGCAGCTTTTGATCGGCGAACAACGGTTTGAGCTGTGCCAATCGTACCCTGCCGTCAACCGTTGGCACGCTGATCCAATCGTTGCCGATCAATGGTTTGGCGTAACTGACGAACTCGTCGGTCACGTCCATGCCGTTCGGCGTGATCCAGTCGACAGGGAAGGTCCGTTCGCTGTTGGCAACTTCGGACAGGGGAACCTTGTCGTAACGCACGCTGTAAACCGGGCCTGGGTTGCGAAGGATCGTCGCCATATACCCGCTTTCTCCCGCCGCCGCCAAAAGCGCGGCTCTCTGTCCGACCGCATACGCCTCTTCCAGGTCGACTGTCGAAGCGGTGATCATGTTGTGCCGTTGGTCGGTGCCGGGCACATTGGCGCGGGCGGAGCCTTTCACCGGCAAGCCGCGGTCGTTCAGCGCGTTGACCACCATTTGGGCCACCGTGGTCTGGCTCGAGCTGAACTGCGTGTGCCCGAAAGAGTCTCTCGATTCGCCGACGTCGCCCAGATTCAACCCTTCACTCACCACGAGGATCACCCGGCCGTCGCGGCGGATCTGGTCGTTGACGTTGTCGGCCAGTTGCTCGACGGTGATTTCGCGTTCGGCCAGATAGATTTGCAGCGGCAGTCGGCGTTCGGGATCGGCCAGCCTGGCGGCAGCAGGGATGAACCCAATGCGGCGTCCCATCGCCTGCAGCACCAGCACTGGATCGGCTGGACTGCTCCCCCGGTTTTCCTCGTTGGCGAATTGGACCATGTGTGTCCAGTAACGCGCCGTGCTGCCATAGCCCGGCGTATGATCGATCAGCCGGAATTCGCTGTCACCGATATCGTTGTCGATGGTTTTTGGTACACCAATGCCGACCACGTCCAAGCCGCGTTCTTGTGCGTGCAAAGCCACCTTATTGGCGGTGTCCATCGAGTCGTTGCCGCCGATGTAGCAGAAATAGCCGACGTTGTGCGCTTGGAATACTTCGATGATGCGCCGGAAGTCGTCGGTCTGATGTTCGCGGAGTTTGTACCGGCAGGTGCCGATCGACCCGGCGGCGGGGGTCGACTGCAACAGCGAAATCTCCCGATGGTCCTGGGCGCTGAGGTCGAGCAGCTCTTCGGTGAGCACTCCTTCGATGCCGTGCCAGCCCGCGTAGACGGTGCCGATTTCTGTGAGGTTTCGCGCCGTTTCCAGCAATCCGCGCAGGCTGTTGTTGATCACCGGCGACGGACCGCCTGACTGGGCAACGATCAGATTCCTGGGCTGCGGCACGAGGGCCCCTTCGTGGTCGAGAGTCGAGAGATCTTGAGTGTCAACTCTAGACACTCAACTCTCAACTCTCAACTCACTTCGGCGTGAGCGTCACGGTCACCTTGTCGATCGCGAACTTCACACCGAGCGGCTCGAACAGCGCGCGGAAGAACTCGTCGGCGGTCGCTTTGTTCACGTCCATGTTGATTGGCTGGTTCAGATCGATGCCGGCGGTCTTGAGCTGCTGGGCGTCGTACTGAAAAGCGATGCCCGATTGCTCCAGCCTGTCCATCAGCTCGCGTGCGGGTACATTTTGAATCCTTAGAGTGAACACGCGGCGGTCGAGTGGCGTCGGCGGAAACGTCTTGAGTTTGCCGCCCGGCTTGCGACCCGAACGCAGCAGGGACTCGATTGCCTCCTGCTGTTCTACCGTTCCGTCAACGACGACCTGGCGTCCCCGGGGTCGGACACGCAGGTTGGGAATTTCTTGCTGGCAGCGTTTGACGGCTGCAGCCGCGGTCATTCCACGGGGAGTATACACCCTTTGGATGGACACTTCCTTTGGGACCGGGACGATCCGGATGCCGGCGGCCTGCTTGGTCCAGGCGAACGTGAGATCAAACTGTATCAGGACAAGCGACAGCGCCTCGACAGCGCCCGCGCCGGGCAGCGTCGCACCAGCCCACAGATCGTGGGGCACCTGGTGGAGTCCCTGCACGTCGAGCCTATATTGCCCAGCAATTTGCCCGACGAGATCGGCCGGCCGATCGAGGTCGTTCCAGTGAACGGTTCGCCCGCGGGCCAATGCAAATTGCCGGCCCTTCGGCAGCCGTGCCGATTCACCGAACAACTCGTCCGACCGCAGCCGGACCAGCGTGCGGAGCTTGGCTGCGCTGTGTATGGGGCCGAGGTACGCCACGTTCCCGACAACGCTCACCCGGGCGGAAACGCGTTCAGCAATTTTCACCAGGCAAACGAGTACCGAGAGGTCGTTGAGATCGATCTCCAACAGGTGGTCGGGGTCGATCCGACGATCGAGCAGAATGGCGACGCCGCGGTCGGTCGAAATGCGGCGCAGGACGTCCCGGAGGGCGACGTTTTGCCAGGACGCGGAAATCCGCTGCGTCATGGCCTGCTCGAATTGTTTCGAGACGTTTCGCTTCGCAGCGGGGCGGTCCAGCAAGACTTTCGGATTGGCACTTGCCGACAGCAGACAGCACGCCAGCAAGGCGCACCCGACACAGGCTCCCTGAGGGCCCCACGGGCGCTGCCCGGCCGCGGCGAAACGGAAACGCCGTCTCCCCTTCGCCATTCTCTGTCCTCCGCTGTGGTGGGTGGGGAATTGCGGTTCCTCCCTAGTGTGCGGTCTAACTCGATGCTACCATGGAAATCGGTTTCATTCCACACCTGTCGGGATAAGAGTGCGCATCTTTCGGCCTCACGTTCCACGAAAGTTCGTCTCGCGATGCTTGCCACCCATGCCGTCGGAATCGACCTGGGAACGACGTACTCGTGTATCGCCTATCTGAACGAGCACGGCGAGCCGGTCACGCTGCCCAATGAGGAAGGCGAGCTGGCCACGCCGTCGGTCGTGCTGTTCGACGGCGACTCGGTCATCGTCGGCACAGAGGCGCTGCGCAATTCGATCGTGCTTCCGACTCACGTGGTCCAGAATTCGAAGCGGTACATCGGCGACCCGAATCATCGCTGGACGATCGACGGCAAGCCGTACACACCGGTCGACATCGCGACCTTCGTCCTGAAGAAACTGCTGAGTTCGGCCCAGGAACAGATCGGCCCCATCGAGCAGGCGGTGATCACCGTACCGGCTCAGTTCAGTGATTTCCAGCGGCATGCCACCCTGGAGGCGGGCCACCGGGCGGGATTGCAGCGGGTCGACATCATCAACGAGCCGATTGCCGCCGCGTTGTGCTACGTGCTCGGAAACGAGGGGCTTTGGTTCACCGAACTGGCCGGCGAACAGCGCATCATGGTCTACGACCTCGGTGGCGGCACGTTCGATCTTTCGGTGGTGCGCTACCAGAAGAACGAAGTCAGTGTGATCGCCAGCAGCGGCGATCTGAACCTGGGCGGCATCGACTGGAACCACGCGCTGGAACAGGCGATCTGCAATCAATTCGCCAAAGAGTTCCAGGAGGACCCGCGAACGGATCCGGAAAGTCTGCAGTTCTTGGCCCTGGAGGCCGAGCAAGCCAAGCGGAGCCTCACCGTCCGTCCGCGGGCCGCCCTGACTTGCCAGCACGCCGGTCTTCGCAAGACGTACCAGGTCGAACAGACGCAGTTCGAAAAACTGACGACGCGTCTCGTGGACCGGACCAGCGACGTCACCAAACGGCTGCTGAAGGACAATAAGATGGGTTGGGCGCATGTCGATGTGGTGCTGACCACGGGCGGCGCCTCGCGGATGCCGATGATCCGCAACAAACTGAAACAATTGAGCGGGACGACTCTCAACACCGCGCTGTCTCCCGATCAATCCATCGCGCACGGCGCCACGTATTATGCCGGCATGCTGCTGACGGACAGCAAGTTTGCCAAGTCGATTATGAATCAGGAGGCCATCAGCCGGCTCTCTCAGATTCGGCAGCGAAGCGTCAACGCCCGGGGATTGGGCATTCTGGTTCGGGACACGAAGGCCGGAACGCGATTTCCCCACTATCTGATTGCGGCAAACACGCCCTTGCCCGCCTCCGCGACACAAGACTTCGGGACGGTGGTTGTGAACCAACGGCGTGTGCATTTGCAGATCATCGAAAGCGGAACGTCGCCCGATCAGCCGCCTGTGAAACTGGGGGCCTGCATCGTCGAAGACTTGCCCCCCAATCTCCCCGAAGGCTCCGCCATCGCCGTGACAATCAGTTACGATGCCCAGGCTCGCGTCCACGTTTCCGCCAAAGACGTCACCAGTGGAAAACAGGCCGGCACGGAGATCGTGCGGCAGGAGAATCTGGTCCCGCAACTGGAATCGAAGTGGAAAGACGAAGAGGACGCGGAACTGGCGATAATTCCGCCTCCTGCGGAGAAGGCCAAATCGAAACCGGGGCAACCCGAGACGGCGGCAACGCCGGAGACGATTCCACAAACGGTTCCTCAGAAGAAACCGTCGCGGCGTCCGCCCGCGAAACCGAAGGCGGTTCCGTCTCCGCCGGCAACCAGGGGCTTGGAAGGCCCCAATGGGAGACTGGAAGGCGCGAGCCAACCAATTCCACTCTGTAACGAATGCGGCGAAGCGCTGGACGTCCGGGGAAACTGTCCGCACTGCGGTCCGGCTCCACCGCCGAAAAAAAAGCCAGCGGCGCCCGCGCCGCAGCCGGTGCGCAAATCGAAGTCCCAGCGGCAAGTTCGGCCGAGAAAGAAAGTGGAGAGCGGTCCGCCGGCTCCCCGCGCAGTGCCGAAACCGGTTCCGCCCGCTCGGAATGCTGCAAAGCGCCAATCGACAATGCCGCCCCCCATTGACGAGAACGAGATCCTCGAGCTGGACGACAACGAGGTTGCAGACAGCGCGGCCAAGAAGAAGCCGGCTGCAAAAAGATCACCGAAAAAAAAACGGCCGCAAGTGCGCCAGCGGTCACGAAAAGCGAAGAAGTCCGGCGCACAGGATCCTGGCGAGGATGAGTTCTGGCAGTTGGTTGAGTAGCGCATGAGAATAGACCGCATTGAACTGTTCCACGTCGCGATGCCGTTGATCTCTCCGTGGCGAACCGCTTACGGTGAGGACGCGGCGATTCACGCGGTGCTGTGCCGCATGACCAGCGGCTCGTTTGACGGCTGGGGCGAAAGTGCCCCGTTCGCCGCCCCGTGTTACAGTCCCGAATGCGCCGGCGGCTTGTTTTCGGTCGCGCGGGATTGGCTGGCGCCGGCCATCGTGAAGCGGGAGATCTCCACGCCCGAACAATTGCAGGACCGGCTGTCGATGTTCAAAGGGAATCCGTTTGCCAAAGCCGTTCTCGATACCGCATGGTGGAGCCTCCAGTCGAAGATGTCCGGCACGCCGTTGCACGTGACACTGGGGGCCACGCGCAGCGAAGCCCCGGTGGGAGCGGACTTCGGCGTGATGGACACAATCGACGATTTGCTCGAAGAGGTCGGACGCGCGGTGGAAGACGGTTTTCCGCGCATCAAGCTGAAGTTTCGCCCCGGTTGGGACATTCCTGTGCTCCGGGCCGTTCGCAAACAGCACCCTGATTTCACATTCCACATCGACTGCAACAGCGGCTATCGGTTGAGCGACCTGGACTTGTTCCGGGAAATCGACCGGTTCGGACTGGCGATGATCGAACAACCATTACAGCACGATGATCTCATCGATCACGCCCGGTTGCAGGCGAACATCCAGACGCCGGTGTGTCTCGACGAAAGCATCACTCATTCCCGCCAGGTCGAACAGGCGATTACGCTGAAGAGCTGCCGATATGTGAACGTCAAACCCGGACGTGTCGGCGGGCTGACGAGCGCGGTCGCCATCCACAACATTTGTCGAGAGGCCGGCATTCCATGCTGGGTGGGCGGCATGTTGGAGAGCGCGACCGGCGCCGCATTCTGCATCGCGTTGGCCATGCTCGACAATTTTACGTACCCGGCCGATATCTTCCCGAGCGCACGATTCTACCACGAAGACCTCTCGGAACCGTCGATCGAGCTGCAGAAATCGGCCGGCGGCGTCCCGGTGGTCCGCGCAGGCGGTCGATTGCCCGAACCGGTTCCCGCCCGACTGGAAAAGCTCACCGTGGAACGAGCCGTGCTCAAGTAGTCGGCAGGGTGGAAACAGAGCATTCCTGAAGGGGACCCGTACGGCCGACAAAAAAGATAAGGAGAGAAGACGCCGAAGCGCCTCCTCTCCTTTGAGCGTACCGGCAATCGCCGCGATGTGTCTCAACGGCGAACAGCGATTTCTTGTTTTCAGGGTTGCCTAGCCGGATCAGACTGCAGGCTTCCTGTCGCCCTCAGGGAATTACTTGTTGCTCTTGGGCGTTGGAGACGGTTTCTTACCCTCGGCAGGCTTCTTCTCGGTTTCGGCAGGCTTCTTCTCGGTTTCGGCAGGTTTCT
>CAZGYE010000001.1:30089-46232 GCA_964530165.1 uncultured Planctomycetaceae bacterium | reverse complement strand
TCTTCTCGGTTTCGGCAGGCTTCTTCTCGGTTTCAGCAGGCTTCTTCTCGGTTTCAGCAGGCTTCTTCTCGGTTTCGGCTGGTTGCTTCTCGGTTTCGGCAGGCTTCTTCTCGGTTTCGAATGGGTTCTCTGCGGTCTTGCTGGCTTCATCTTCCGCAGCACCCGGCTGTTCTTCGGTCTTGTTGGCTTCCTCGTCGACAGTACCCAGATCGGTCGATCCGGTACCCAGATCCGGCGCGACCGAACCGTTTCCGTCCCCCGACGGGGACGATTGCGGCGTTTCGCTGCAGCCGACCATGTAGGCTGTCAGGCACAAGACTGTGAGCAACGACAGCAGTTTTCTCATTGTTCCTTCCTCCTTCAACGTGATTGTGTCTTTGTGACCACGACATTCTTGTAGCACGGTACACACCGCACCATCATGAGTTGAGACGCGCAGCACCGCCGATATATTCCCATAAAATGCCGAGATTGCAAGCGTTGCAGAAACGATTGGCAAATCCGCCCGGAAACGCGTATTCTGGAGGGGTGATGCGGCCGACCTCGGTCGGTGGAATGTCGGTGGAATTCTGAGTCTTTGACGCACCACGGGAATAAACCGCGCTCTGAACGGGTCAAGAAACACAGAGACGACCATGGACGACGATCGGTGTGCTCGCAGTTTGTCGGAGCTGGTGGAGCAAAACTATGCACTTCTGTATCGGTATGCGTATCGTTTGACTGGTTCGGTTGCCGATGCGGAAGATCTGACGCAGCACACATTCCTGACGGCGCAGGCCAAATGGGATCAGTTGCGGGAGCCGATGTGTGCCAAAGCTTGGCTGTGTGCGATTGTCCGCAACACGTATCTGAAAAGCCTGCGGAGGCGAAACGGTGCGGTCCTCGTTTCACTGGACAACATCGCCGAACCGACCGAAACCTTTCCGGAGAACGCCGTGTTGGACCGGGAGGCACTTCAGAACGCTCTGAACGAATTGCCAGAAGAGTTTCGCACGACACTCATCTTGTTCTATTTCGAGGAGTTCAGTTACAAGGAGATCGCCGAGCAAATGGATGTACCGCTCGGCACGGTGATGAGCAGATTGGCTCGCGGCAAATTGCACCTGCGTCGCCGACTTGTTTCCCTTCAGCCGGCTGCTTGCGAACAGGGGGCTGGGAAGAGCGAGCATCCGTGAGAGGTCAAAGTCAATGGATTGTCGAAGCGCATTGGAGATTTTGGAGGTCGTTCGTCCCAATTCCGATGACCTGAGGGAACCGGAATTGGCGGCGGCGGCAGCACACGTCGGCTCGTGTCCGCGGTGCGAGGCGAGCTTTCGCAGCCGGCAGGAATTGGACCGCGAGATCGGACGGCTGATGCGCGAGGTGTCCGTACCATCCGGACTCACGCAACGCTTGCTCGACGCGGTGGAGGCGGCCGATGCGTTTTCGACCGAGAGTCAGACACGCCGCTCCGATTCCCACGGCAAATTGCTTCGGCCGGTCGACGCCCACAAGACAGTTTCACCGGCTTCACCGGCGTCGGCCCAGTTGCCGGTTTCGGTGTCGCGGCGGCGGTGGTTCCGTGTTGCCTGGCAGTCTGCCGTCTGTCTGCTTGCCGCTGTTGTTCTCTGGCAAGTGATCGTTCGGCGGGAGACGCCGACGATTTCCATCGCCGATCTCCGAGCTAGCACCAGTGCGCTCTCGGCGATTTCGAAGGTGATGTCGAATCCGGAACAGCTTCCCGATTTCGACGGCAATTTTGCCGCGAGCCAACCGGAAAGCTGGTCGGTCGCGGGGCTGTCGTTCGGCGACGGGCCGAAGGGGTTTGAAGCCGAAGGACTTGAGGGCCGCATGCCGGCATTGTTCGGGTTCAGTCTGCGTGCTCGACGCAGCGCGCCGGTGCGTGGAGTGCTGCTGGTCATGCCGGCGAAGCGGGTCATGAATCCGCCGGCGGAAACGTCCTTCAGCATGGCAACCGGGAGCGTTACCTACGTTCCAGGGTTCGCCACCGTGGCATGGACCGAGGGCGAATTGGTTTACGTCTGCTTTGCTGCACCCGACGCGCTGAAAACGCTCGAACGAGTTCTCGAACCTTCGCCGGTCTGAATAAGAGCGCGGAGAGTCGAACGTTGCGGGTTGAGAGGAGACGGTTTGCGGTTGCGTTCGTGAGGTCTCTCGACTCTCAACTCTCTACAGAATCGAGCGGACCTTCGCCAGAAATTCCACGTTGGTTGGAAATCGCTCCAACGTGCGGATCAATTGCTCCATCGCTTCGACCGGGCTGAGAGAGATCAAGCTGCGGCGGAGCATGGTGGTTCCTTCCAGGACATCGGGCGGTAGGATGAGCTCTTCGCGCCGCGTCCCGGAGAGGGTGATGTCGATAGACGGCCAAATGCGTCGATCGGCCAGGTCGCGGCTGAGGACCATTTCCATGTTGCCGGTCCCTTTGAACTCCTGAAAGATTGATTCGTCCATGCGGCTGCCGGTGTCGATCAGTGCGGTCCCCACGACGGTCAGCGAGCCCCCTTCCTCGAATCGCCGGGCCGTGCCGAACATCTTCCTGGGAATGTCGAGCGCTTTGGCGTCCAGGCCGCCGGTCATGGTTCGGCCGGTGTTTCCAATCCACTTGTTAAACGCCCGGGCGGTCCGTGTGATACTGTCCAGCAGGACGAACACGTCCCGGCCGGATTCCGCAAGCCGTTTGGCGCGCTCGACGACCAACTGGCTGATGCGAACGTGGCTTTCGACCTCGCGATCCATCGACGACGCGACCACTTCGCCCTTGACTTGACGTCGCATCTCGGTGACTTCTTCCGGCCGTTCATCGATCAGCAGGACCATCAGGTGCACTTCGGGGTGGTTGACGCTCACCGCATTGGCAATGTCCTGCAGCAACATGGTCTTTCCGGTGCGAGGGGGGGCCACGATTAACGCCCGCTGTCCCTTGCCGACGGGCGTCAGCAGGTCCATTACCCGCATGGTGACGGGCGCCGGCCCGGTCTCTAATCTGATATGCTCGAAGGGATTGACGGGGGTCAGGTCGTCGAAGAACCTGATCTGCTGATACTCTTCCACAGTTCGTCCGTCGACGGTTTCGATGTTCCTCAACCGCGGCCCCTGGCCTTTCGTGCCAGGCCCCACTTCACCGCGGATCAGTATTCCTTCGCGCAGCCGATGCTTGTCGATCAACGAGCTGGAGACAAAGGCATCGGTTGCCTGCGCCGCATAGTTTTTAGCGGGATTGCGCAGGAAGCCGTACCCTTTGGGGTGCAATTCGAGCGCGCCCTCGATAGTCCCCGTGATCTCCTGTCCGTTTTGACTGACGACTCGCGGTCGGCGCGACCGAGAACGGCCTCTGGAATGCTGCGTTCCGCGGCCGCCGTCTGACGAAGCACCGCCCGTCGACCGCCGCCGTCGCCGCCGTCGAGGCCGCCGCCGAGGCTCGGTTGATTCGCGGCTTCCGCCATCGCCGTTGTTGCTGTTCTCGACTGGTTCACTGGCGTCGCCGTCAAGACCGCGATCGAAATCATCGCCCGGCCCGGACGCGGTCTCCTGGGGCTTCTTGGCGCTTTCTTCGAAATCGCGCTCCCCCGCTTCGACCGTCCGACGATCCGCTTTGCTCTCTTGCAGCGATTCATCAGTCTGCTTCGAGTTTTCTGCGGTCTTCTCTGAGGTGCTGGAACTCTTCGCAGCCATAAACACATTCCATTTCTTCAAGGACGTGCGAGTGTACGAACGACATTCCGCTCGCGTTCAATAAGAGCAATCAAGACTCTCGGTCACGTCGACGCATTCACGATCATCCTCGGATGCCGGTCCCGAATCGTAACCAGGAAGCGCCAACCATCGGCACTTCCCGATGCACGTCGAACCGATGTCGCACGTCGTTTCGATCCCGTTCCGCCTACGAGCAGGGCCACGCCGGAAACAGCCACCCACGCCTCGAACAATCAGGGCGCGCCTTGGGTTGCCGAAGCGTGAACGGCGACAGAAAACCTGCCTTAAACCCTGCGGAGAAAAGGAAACGTTACTTCCTGCGAATCCAAGTGCGGCGAATTTGCACAACCATCGGCTGGAGAAACTTCAGCCGATTCTTATCCCTTCACCCGGCCGCGATCAACCGAGGCTGACAAGTTCAACGAGCGACGGAAGTCGATGAGGTCTCTTCTTGAAGACCTGCGAAAATCCCTGCTCGCTGGACTTCGCGAACCGAGTGTCAAGAGAAAGCCAGTACCCCCCCTCCGAGTACAGGAGCACCCCTTGCGGCACATTGGTCAGACGGGCTTGCCCACAGCAAGACTCTGTCAGCAACTTCCACGAAACAGGGGTACCTAGCCGTTGAGCCGACGTCCTCTCTTGTTCGCTCCCAATAGAACTCTTGTTGGCGGGATCAACACGCGCTTGAGGGAAGTTACGCACGTAGCGAACAAGTCTTCTCGACCCCAAGGCCTTCCTTATCATAACCTTCAACTCATTTGTGTCAATTCATCTCTGCCCGGTTTCACAAGAAATTGCGACTTTCCACCCACTTCTGGCAACCACTCCCAGCCTTTGTTAATCTAGACAATCGCAAACGAATCGCATCAATCCGCAGAATCGCGCTGACCAGTGCGCGGGATGTGTCAACTTGGCAACCACTTGTGCTGAAAGAGCTTACGACGTCATGCCAGGGCCGTTCCCAGTCCCGCTCGCCTTCTCGCACGGACCCAATTGCTATGCGTAGCCTCAAAACTCCATCATTCCAGCAACGATGCTTCTTGGCCCGCCCAAGACTGGTTGCGGTCCGATTCTTGTTGTTGAGCGTCGCCGTTTGTGCTTTGCATCGCCCATTCGCTTCCGCGGCTCCGGCCGACTTAGAGCGGGTCGCCGGTTTTCAGGTACGGACTTTCGCGATCGTGAATGCGACGCTGGTGACTCAACCGGGCAAAGTCATCGCGAATGCGAATCTGATCGTCCGCGACGGTTTGATTGTTGCCGTCGGTTCCAAGGCCGCAGTGCCTGCCGACGCACAGGTCATCGACGGAGACGGCCTGAGGGTCTATCCCGGATTCATCGACGCGGCAACATCCGAGCTGCTCGACCCGGCCAAAAAACCCGTGCCGGCGGCGGGTCGCAAAGTCGACTTCAGCCGTTATGTTCTCGCCGCCACGCGTCCCGACAATCGCCGCGGACTCACTCCGGAGTTTCGCGCGGGTGACTCGCTGAAGCCAAACGCCGCCCTCTTCGAGTCGCTGCGCACGCTCGGTTTCACCGACGTTCACGTATTGCCCTCGGGACGCATTGCCAGCGGGCAGGGAGTTCTGCTCTCGACGAGCGCCGCCCCGTTCCGCGAATCCCTATTGCTGAAATCGACGTTCAGCCAATTCCAGTTGTTGGCGCTGGGCGGCAACAGCTATCCCGCCACGCTCATGGGAGCCGCCGCCCATCTCCGGCAGGCGTTTCTCGACGCGGGATATCACGCTCAGCATGTGAAGCTCTACGCCGGCGGCGCCAGTAACATTGGGCGCCCGCCCGTCGACGCGGCTCTCGAGGCGTTGGATCACGTGCTGGCAAAACAACGGCGCGCGGTTTTCTTGGTGAGTACGAAGGACGACATTCACCGGGCGCTGGACTTCGCCGCCGAGCAAAAAATCCCGGCGACTCTGTGGGGCGTCCGAGATGCCTACCGTACGCTCGACCGATTGCAGCGAGAAAAGGTCGATCTGATCCTGCAGGTTGACTTTGGTGAGAAGCCGAAGGTCGAAACTCCCAAGCCGTCAACCAAACTCGTTGCCGACGTCAAAGACCCGCTCCGCGTTCAGCGAGACCGCCTCGAACGCTGGAAGCAGCGTGTCCGCGGGCTTTCCGAGTTGCGCCGTCGAGGGCTTCGTTTTGCCGTCAGCTCCCACGGTTTGAAGAACCGAGCCGACGTGTTCAAGGGGCTGCGCTGGGCAATTGAGAAAGGTCTCGATCGTGACGCCGCACTCGCCGCGCTGACGATCGACGCCGCTCGGATACTCGGCATCGAAGACCGTCTCGGCACGTTGAGTCCGGGCAAACTTGCGCACGTGGTGGTGACCACCGGGCCGTTCGACCATGCAGAGAGCAAAGTTCGCTACGTTTTGGTCGACGGCAGGATGTTCGAGTACAACACCAACGCCAAGCCTGTCGTCCCGAAGAAGGACGGCAAGGCCTCCGGCGTCAATTTGAGCGGTCAGTGGCAACTCATCATCCTCTCGGCCGATGGAAAGGTCGTCGCTACGTTGGAACTGATTCAAGACGGCGCCCGGTTGACCGGTGCGTTCACCAGCGAGCAGGGAAACGGCAAGCTGACCTCGGGATCGGTCAAGGACAAGGACGTCCACTTTGTCGTTGCCATCGGCGCCGGAGCACGCGCGGTCCGGTTGAAGTTTTCCGGAAAGGTTGACGGTGAGAAGCTGGCTGGCGACTTGAAACCGCCCTTCGGCGCCGTCACCAAATGGTCGGCCGGCCGGGTCGAACCCAAACAGCCGAAGTCGGACAATCCGGTTCAGCTCAGACTGGCCCCGGACGACACGCACGATGCACCGGCAGTGGCCGCAAAACCAAAGACGGAACAACAGCCGACCGAGCTGGAGAGTGACCGGCTGCTGCGGCCGATCAAAACCGGCGGCAACGTCCTCATCTCCAACGGCACGGTTCTAACCGGGACGGGGAAAATGTTGCCGAAAACGTCCATCCTGGTCAAGAACGGCAAGATCGCCGCCATCGGTCCCGGCTTGAAGCCCGAGAAGGGCATGACCGTCATCGACGCCGCCGGACGCTTTGTGATGCCCGGCATCATCGACACGCACACCCACATCAAGATTACCGGCGGCGTCAACGAAGCCACACAATCGATCGTGCCGGAAGTGCGGATCAAGGACGTCATCAACACCGACGACCCCTCCGAGTACCATGCGTTGGCCGGCGGAGTCACCGCAGCCCGAATTCTGCATGGATCGGCGAACGTCATCGGGGGACAGGATGCCGTGGTGAAGCTCAAGTATGGTGCGGATGCGGCTGATCAGATTCTCGCTGACAGTCCGCAAGGGGTGAAATTCGCGCTCGGCGAGAACGTGAAGTTCCGCAGCACGCGGTTCCCGAATACGCGGCTCGGTGTGGAAGCGACGCTGAACCGGGCGTTTCTGGAAGCGGCCGACTACCGCCGCCGGTGGCTGGAGTACGACCGCGCCCGCGCCAAGCAGAAGGGCAAACGGGATGTGTTGTTGCCTCCTCGCCGTGATCTGCGGCTGGAAGTCCTCGCTGACATCCTCAACCACGAGAAGTTCATTCATGCGCACTGCTACCGGGCCGACGAGATTCTGATGTTACTGCGAGTCGCGTCGAACCTGGGCATCCGTGTCTGGTCGTTGCAGCACGTGCTGGAAGGTTACAAGGTGGCCCCGGAAATCGTGGCTCATGGCGCCAGTTGCAGCACGTTTGCCGACTGGTGGGCGTACAAGGTCGAAGCGTATGATGCCACACCGTACAACGCAGCTCTCTTGAAAGAGGCCGGCGCCAACGTCGTCATCAAGAGCGACAACCCGGAACTGATGCGGCACTTGTATTTGGAGGCGGCCAAGACGGTCCGCTACGGCAACATGCACCCCGAAGAGGCGCTTCAGACCATCACGCGAAACGCCGCCCGCGAGCTTGGTCTGGACAAGCGGATGGGATCGATCGAAATCGGCAAGGACGCCGATCTGGCGATTTTCAGCGGTCATCCCTTGAACGCCTTCTCGCGGTGCGAACTGACGTTGATCGAGGGCGAGGTCTATTTCTCGCGCGAACACGCGCCGACGGTCATG
Source organism: uncultured Planctomycetaceae bacterium (assembly GCA_964530165.1). Lineage (GTDB taxonomy): Bacteria > Planctomycetota > Planctomycetia > Planctomycetales > Planctomycetaceae > CAZGYE01. The sequence continues at coordinate 38,445 of CAZGYE010000001.1, read as the reverse complement.
TCGGCTGCAGCGGCCAAAGCTTCGGCGCACCCGCCGGCTTTGGTCCTCCCGCCACCAAAGATTCGCAACAAGAAACTCGATCTGAGCACATCACCGACCGGCCGATACGCCATTGTTGGTGCGACTCTGCATCCGATCGACGGCCCCGACATCGCGGCGGGAACCTTATTGATCCAGGGGAAGAAGATTGCCGCACTCGGCACGGATGTCAAAATTCCCAGCGGGACGAAGACGATTGACGCGGCCGGCTTGCACGTGTCTCCCGGTTTGATCGACGCCGGCAGCACGCTGGGACTGGTGGAAATCGGCAAAGTCCGCGAGACACACGACTATGCCGAAAGCGGCCTGTTCCAGCCGGACCTGCGCGCGGGAGTCGCCGTCAACCCGGATTCGGAATTGATTCCCGTCGCCCGCGCCGGCGGCATCACCATCGTCTTGATTCGTCCCACCGGCGGGATCATTTCCGGGCAGGTCTCGTTGATGAAGCTCGACGGGTGGACGGCGCCGGACATGGTTTTCGACGTCGAAGCCGGTTTGCAAATCAATTGGCCCGGCGGTTCGAATGCCAAGAAACAGACCGACCAGCTCCGGGAATTCCTCAAGCAGGCCCGGCTGTACGGTCGGTGGCGTGCCGATCGGGCGAAGAACAAACGGCCGGGTCCGATCTCTGACCCACGGCTGGAGGCATTGCGTCCCTATTTGAACGGCAAGAAACCGGTCTTCATCGAAGCGAACTCGCGGAAGCAAATCGCCGAAGCGCTCCTGTTCGCCGAGAAAGAGAAATTGAACATCGTCATCACCGGCGGCGCCGATGCCTGGAAGGTCGCCGATGAGTTGAAGAAACGCAACGTTCCGGTCATTGTCGGACCGGTCATGCGACGTCCCGTCGCCGGCTTCGACCCGTTCGACGCCCCGTATGCCAATCCGGGCCGGTTGCAGGCGGCCGGCGTCAGATTCTGTATTCGGTCCGACAGTGCCTCGAACAGCCGGAACGCGCCCTTCGAGGCGGCCATGGCGGTCGCCTACGGATTGAGCGAAAAAGAGGGGCTGCGGGCGGTCACCCTTTCGGCGGCGGAAATCCTCGGGATCGACCAGCGCGTCGGTTCACTGACCGTCGGTAAGTGGGCCAACCTCGTCATCTCTGACGGGTCTCTTTTGCAACAGACAACCCAGATCAAAGGGGTGTTCATCGAAGGCAGGCCGCATCCGCCCGAAAGCCGACAAACGCGGTTTTACCATCGCTACCGCCGAAGGCTCCACGAAATACAGAACTCTCGCTCGAAGGTGACCAAGAAGACCGAAACCAATTGATCGAGCCGCTCGGAGAAACGACCGCTCCCTGACGGTCGCGGCTCGTCAAGACGGTTCCTTTCAACAGGCTGCTACCGAAGCCTGGTCCGCTCGGTCCGCAGTACATGTCTGGACTGGATGTAGCGTTTCGGATGCTGCTTGAACTGCTCGCGGTTTTCTCTGTTGGAGAACAAGTAGAGTTCGCCGTTATAATAGGCGCCGTAGCGGATGCTGCCGACGATCGCGCGGTCGGTTTCCCCAAGCAAAACGGGGTCGCAGCCCAGCAATCGCGGCGCGTAACGCTGCGGATCGGCTTGAAATTCCCGGTGTTCCTCGGCACTGGCCAGGTAGTAAATGATTCCTTTGTGCTTCGCTGCAAACGCCGCTTTGCCTTTTCGCCATTTGCGCCGTTTCGCCAGCGCGACGGGGCTGTAGCCGTCTAGACCGATCGAGGGACCGGTTTTCTCAGCAGTGTCCGTGGTCGCCGGTCGGCCGGCCTGGAAATCCGGAATCACATCGCCGTCTTGGACGACCGGGGGTTGGTCTTCCGCTGCGGAGTCGCCTGCTTCGGAAAGTGCCCGATGTGTTGTGTTGGTGATGACCCGGACTTTTTCCGAACTCGCGAAACGGGCGCCGACCTCCGCGATTTGAGCCAGGTAACTCGACTTGTTCCGGTATCCCTCGTTTCTGGCAAGCGGACGACCATCCGGATCGACGAACATGTCGGTGGGTAAGGCACGCACGTCGTACCGCCGAACGAGAGCCTGATGCCGATCGGCGTTGAGTTTCACCGCGACCACCCGGTCTCCCAACTGCTTCAAGAGCTCGGGGGACTTAAGGACGTCGCGTTCCATGCGCCGGCACGGCAGACACCAGTCAGCATAGAAATGCAGCAAAATGGGAAGGTTGAGCCGTTTGGCCTCGGCTTGAGCGGAGGGAAAGCTCGTGTGCCATTTCTTCGCCGGCTCCGCAGCCGACGACGAGAGAGTTGCCATCCCGACGATTGATACAACACAAATAACCGATAGAATCCGGAAGAGGCGCATCGTGAACTCCTGGCGTCGATTCCTCGAGTACCCGTTTTACTACCGCTTCCTATCGGCGCCAGGCGCAGGATCCGATGTGACGTATCACACAGTTCGGCAAGCGCCCAGGGATGTAGCATTGGGGAAGTTGCGGTTGTGCCGGCCGCCTCGATTGTGCCGCCGACGTGTCGAAGCTACCAATGCAGCGGCTGGCTTCGCGGCGATTTGTCGCCGACCCATCCCGGCTTTGGGGGCGGTGCGACGAAATCGCCGCTCGGGCAATCGCCGGCCGAAATTCCAGCCAGCGTCAGAAAATTGCGCAGCAGACGGTGACCCGACTCGGTCAGCACCGATTCGGGATGAAATTGAACACCGAACAACGGCTCAGAACGATGCGCGATGGCCATTGGCAGCCCGTCGTCCGTTCGCGCGGTCACGACCAGATCGTTCGGCAGCGAGTCTTCGTCGACGATCAGCGAGTGGTACCGCGTCGCACACAGCGGGCTCGGCAAACCGGCTAGAATGTTCCGGCCGTCATGATGGATCCGCGACGTCCGGCCGTGAACCGGCTCCGGGGCGCGAATCACTCGGCCGCCCAGTGCCGCAGCAATCGCCTGGTGACCCAAACAGACCCCGAGCATCGGGACCGTAGTCGCAAGTTCCTGAACCAGCGCGATTGACACGCCGGCTTCGCGCGGCGCGCCTGGGCCGGGAGACAGCACGACCGCCGCCGGCCGCAGCGCGCGGACCTCAGCCACACTCACCTGGTCGTTGCGCACAACCTGAGTCTCGCAACCCATCTCGGCCAGGTAGCGGGCCAGGTTGTAAACGAAACTGTCGTAATTGTCGATTAGCAAAATCATTGGCGATCACCCGACAAGGCCCGCAGCATTCCTTCGGCTTTGTGGAGAGTTTCTTCATACTCGGCCACCGGATCGGATTGCGCCACGATGCCGCCGCCGACGGGACATTGGATCCATCCGCCCCGAGACGTCAGCGTGCGGATGAGGAGATTGCTGTCCATGTGTCCGTCGAAGCCGGCATAGAACAGACTCCCACAATACGGCCCCCGGACGGTCGGTTCCAGTTCGGCGATGATCTCCATGGCCCGCACCTTCGGGGCGCCGCTAATCGACCCGCCGGGAAAAACCGCGCCGAACAGGCCCCACGCGTCCTGGCCCGCAGACAGCGTGCCGTGAATCTCAGAAACAAGATGTTGCACCGTCTCGTAGGTTTCGACCGCACACAACTGCGAGACGCGAATGGAACCGGGCGCACAGACCCGCGAGAGATCGTTGCGGAGCAGGTCGACAATCATCACATTTTCGGCCTGGTCCTTTTCGCTCTCACGGAGCTCGTCGCGGGTGAACAAATCGGCTTCCGGCCCGTGCCGTCGTCCGCGGGTTCCTTTGATCGGCCGCGTCTGGACCTCGTCGGCGCGCAGCGAAACGAACTGTTCGGGCGATGAGCTGATGACGGCCCAATCATCCCGCGCGAAATAGCCGGCAAACGGAGCCGGATTGCAGTGGCGCAGGCGTTCGTAGAGTTCCAGCGGACTTCGCCGAGCGGGATACAGCAGCCGCTGGGAGAGATTGGCCTGAAACACGTCACCGGCATGGATGCAGTCGATCACGCGTTGCACCGCGCGGAGGTAACCGCCCGGCGAGAAGTTGCTGGTCAGTCCGTCCGGTCCGGGTGCAGGCCACTGACGGACCAGGTTCTCGGCCCGAATAGGGGGCAGGCTGGAAAGCCTGCCCCACGCTGCGGGTGCTGAGCGAGCAAATCCCTGGGATTTCCGGAATCCCAGGGATTTCAGTGCCGCGACGACATCCCGGAGCCGACGGGCCGCCCGGTCGGTGCGGCGTGCGGCGTCAGTTTCGGGGAAGCCGTGCGAGATGACCCACGCCCGGTTTTGGGCATGGTCCCATGCGATGACCCAATCGTAGAGTCCGACGGCCAACGCAGGCAGTCGGAACTCGTCGCCGAGCGGGACCGGCACTCGTTCCCACGTGCCGCCCAGCTCGTATGAGAGAAGTCCAGCCGCCCCGCCTTGAAACGGCGGCAATCCCGGAACGGTTTCCGCAGTGAGTTCACGAGACCGGCTACGGAGTGCGGCAAACGGATCGAGGCCGTACACAGCCTGTTGACACTCGAAAAATTCAAACGGATCGGCGGTCAGAAATGAGTAGCGTCCCACCTCTTCCCGCTGAAGAGTGCTCTCCAGTAACAGCACATCCGGCTGGTTGGCAAACGCGCGCAGCACGTCCATCACGTCGGGACACGGCGAGAGCTCTTCCACCAGCGGCAAGGGAGAAAGGGAGTAGTCCGTCACAACAGTGCATTTCGTGGTAAGCAGAGGATTATTAGGAAGCCAGGAAACCAGGAAACCAGGAATCTCGGGAATCTTCTTTCTCCTCTTTTCCTGGATTCCTAATTTCCTTATTACTGCATTCGTCAGGTGACCGGGTCTGACCAAGGGGAAGGCCCGGAATTCGCGGATCTGGGCCATCGCTTTCGCTCTGACCCAGCCACCCACCGCCACTTTATCGTTTTTCCTTTTATGTTCTCACTTTTTCCTTTTGCCTTTTTCCTTTTGCCTTCCCCTCTCGGGCACCGACAGCAAGCCCCACCTAAGCGCCTCGTCCTGCGTGTATTGTTTGCCGAGCGTCAAAGCGGTGACCGCCTTTGAGAGTTCAACTCCCAGGTAAAAGGCATGTGACGGATCCAAGACGACGCCAGCCTCGTCGGTCAACCGGTCGAACAGCTCATACGGATCGCTGCCGTGCCAGGTGCCGTTGCGGTTCATCACGTGGATCTCGCCCCTTTCGACGAACAGACGAAAATTGCGGTCTTTCAATCTCGACGCCAGCTCGCTCAATTCGGCTTGTCCCAGTTCCCGCAATTTCGGGTCCCGCAGCATCACCAGTTGCGGGTCGAAATGCTTCGGAAGCACGTGTCTCTGGAGACTGTGATAGACGAGGCGTCGCGCGAAGTCAAACTCGGCGACTGCCGTGCGGGCCCAGTTGATGACTTCGGTGGTGAGCACGCTGCGGATTCCCAGCTCCTGACAGATTCCCGCCAGCAAAACATTGATGCCGGCCGAGTCGACTTCGGTCAATTCGGTCAGATTGCCGATGCCCATCATGATTTCGACGTCGGGCCATCTGCGGCGGACCTCGAAGTAACCCTTCAGCGACGCGGCAAACCCGAAGCCGATCGGTTCGAGCACCGGATCAACCCGAAACCGGGCCTGCCGTCGAGTGAGAACATCGACGGTCCGCTCCAACGTTTCTAAATCGCCCGCTTCGTCCGGAATGGCGACCAGTTCGGCATTCAGATCGGCTGCCCAGGCGACGTTGCCGTCGTTGCAGCTCAAAACAAGCTCCGCACCGGCGTCCACGGCCGTTTCGACCTCCCGCCGATCGAAGCTGTCGATGGAAACGCGGAAGCCCTGGTCGCGCAGTAGACGGGTGACCTCGCCTGCCCGGTTCCAACTTTCGCCGGGGATGCAGCCCAGATCGATCACATCCGCCCCGCTGTCTCGATACGATTCCGCAGCCGTTAGGATCTCGGCGTCGGTCTGTTGCGGCGCATGATTGATCTCGGCCAGAATTTCGATGTCATAGGGGCCCAGATCGGGGGACGACTTGTCCTCTCGGCCAAAGTATTCCGGCAGATCGTGCAAGTCCTTCGGCCCCCGTTCGAACGGCATCCCGAAATGATCTCGCAGCGGTCCGAGGTCCCCCCCGCACCAACCGGGCAGAATGACCCGATTGAATCGGCAGTCCGATTCCAGCTTCAGCTTCCGCAGCACCCAGTCGGCGCGCATCAGCGACGCCACGCTGATGCCGAGCACCGAAACATCATAATCAAACCCGCATTGCGGGATCGAACCGCATTGCGGGATCGAACCGCATTGCGGGATCGAACCGCATTGCGGGATCGAACCGCATTGCGGGATTGAACCGCATTGCGGGATCGTTTCGAGAACTCGGCGGAGCGAGAACTCGGCCAGTCGTCCCGTGACAAACAAAATCCGCTCGCGCGACATGAGCGCAGCCCTCAGCAGTCAGCTTTCAGCCTTCAACTTTCGGTTCCATATTCACAAAAAAACCGCTGCGGGGCAAATCCTTCGGTTGACGGCAACCTGTTTCCGACACAGAATTCAGAGAGCTTGCGTCCTCGGGACAAGGAGGAGGAAGCCATGACCGCTCGCAAGATAGGCGCGTCCCACAGCCCAACTTCCAAATCACCGGCAAACCCGCAACGCGGGACGGTCCATGCGAAGCGCGGCAAACGCACAACCGGGAAGAAGCCGGCGGCGCGAGCCAAGAGGACGCAGCACGACGGTCGGCCGAGGACGATCGGCGGCTACTTGATCCAGCGGTTGCAGGACTATGGGTTAAAAGACGTTTTCGGCATACCGGGCGATTTCGTGCTACAGTTTTACGGCATGCTGGAGGAGAGTCCGATTCGGGTCGTCGGGGCGACGCGAGAAGACTGTGCCGGTTACGCCGCCGACGGGTACGCCCGCGTGCACGGTTTGGGTGCTGTTTGCGTGACGTACTGCGTGGGGGGGCTCAGCTTGTGCAACTCGATTGCCGGCGCGTATGCGGAGAAGTCGCCGGTGATTGTCATCAGCGGCGCGCCGGGAATGGACGAACGCCGTTCCGATCCGTTGGTGCACCACCGGGTGCGCGACTTCCGCACGCAGCGGGACGTTTTCGAAAAGATTACCGTGGCAACGGCATTGTTGGATGATCCGCTGACGGCGTTTCGCGAAATCGACCGCTGCCTGGAGGCGGCGGTCCGGTACAAGCGGCCGGTCTATCTGGAGCTGCCCCGCGACCGCGTGCACGCCGAAGGACTGTTCCCCCATGAGCCAAAGGCCGCGAAACCCCGAAGCGACCAGGAGGCGTTGCAGGAAGCCATCGATGAGGCCGCCAAACTGATCAACGGCAGCCAGCAGCCGGTGATCATTGCCGGTGTCGAAATGCACCGGTTCGGATTGCAGGATGAAGTGCTCAAACTCGCCGAGAAGAACGGCATTCCCATGTGTGCCACGCTGCTGGGCAAGTCGGTGGTGAGCGAGAAACACCCGCTGTACCTCGGCATCTACGAGGGGGCGATGGGGCGTGAGGACGTCCGCCGCACCGTCGAAGAGAGCGACTGCGTGATTCTGCTCGGTACGTTTATGACCGACATCAACCTGGGCATCTACACTGCCCATCTCGATCCCGGCAAATGCATCTACGTGACCAGCGAGAAGCTGCGGATTCGGCACCATCACTTTCACGACGTGCTGTTCTCCGACTTCGTCAAGGGGCTGGTCAAGTCGAAACTGCATCCGCCGCGGCATCCACTCCCCGACGTCAAGCGGTCGGGGGACGAAAGGTTCGTGGTCAAGCCCAGTGCGAACGTGACCATCAAACGTCTGTTCGATCGGCTCAACGAGATGCTGGACGAGAACATGGTCGTGGTGGCCGACGTGGGAGACTGTCTGTTCGCCGCGGCTGATTTGACGATCTACCGCCACACGGAGTTCCTCAGCCCGGCCTATTACACGTCGATGGGCTTTGCCATACCGGCCGCAGTGGGGGTGCAGGTGGCCAATCCGGGCCTGCGGCCGATTGTGCTGGTCGGCGACGGTGCCTTTCAGATGACGTGTCTGGAGCTTTCAACGGCCGTCAAGCACGGATTCAATCCGATTGTGCTGGTGCTGAACAACAAAGGTTACACCACCGAACGCATCCTGCAGGAAGGGCCTTTCAACGACATTCCCAACTGGGACTACCATCGCCTGCCCGACCTGCTGGGGGGTGGGTGGGGCTTCGAGGTTCACACCGAAGGCGATCTCGATCAAGCGCTCAACGCCGCACTGGCCAACCACGACACCTTCAGTCTGCTGAACGTCCACCTCGCGCCGCTGGATGTCAGCCCGGCCCTGAACCGGCTGGCCAAGCGTCTCTCGAAGATCCTCTAGGCGGAGTGGAGAGTGGAGAGTGGAGAGTGGAGAGTGGAGAGTGGAGAGTGGAGAGTGG
>CAZGYE010000001.1:9716-29989 GCA_964530165.1 uncultured Planctomycetaceae bacterium | reverse complement strand
GAGTGGAGAGTGGAGAGTGGAGAGTGGAGAGTGGAGAGTGGAGAGTGGAGAGTGGGGAGTGGGGAGTTTCGAGGCGACATCGGCCATTCCGCATTCCGAATTCCGCATTCAAAAGAGGAGCCCTTCGCGACCCGACGAACGCAGGACAACCGGCTCTTTGGCCGATGCCTGATTTCGTCGGGCGCGAAGGGAGTCGTCCCCCCCCGGCGTCAACGGTCGAGTTCGTGGAAGTCTTGCTCCCACACCGCTGACGCACGAATTACTGCTCGTGTTTCCGCAGGCAGCAATGCCTCAGGGGACGCGACGATGACTGGTTGGCTCGACAATTGCTTCAGTTCGGCGAGAACGACCTCATCGAACGGCTTGGCTTGTTCTTACGGATTTTCATCGACCAAGCCCTGCTCTCTGGGCCTGCCGATTGAGTTTGTACTGTTCCTGGGCTCGGCGAGCATTACGGAGTTTGTCCTCGGGACCGGCCGGGAAGTATTGCACGTCGTCCTTCAGGTAGTAGGCCGACGGCATGGTCTGACCGCCCACGGTTGTCTGACAGCCGACCGCCGCAAGGCCGAGCAATCCAGCGGCGGCGACGAGCAATCCACCCGTAAGCAAGGTCCACCGTGTCCGGTTCTTTACTGGGCGTTTCATCATGCCTGATCTCGTCGTCGACTCCGATGAGTTCCATCGTTTGGTGCCGGTTCGTGCTCTGGAACTATCATCGACTGTTACGACCGGAATCTTCGGCAGAATCCGCCAAGTCTGCCGAGATTTCCAACGTTTTCCGGTTTGGTCCGTTTCAGAATCACGACCGGATTGAGAAAACCGTGGCTCTTGGCCCAGATTCCGTGCGCGGTGTTCGTATTCGCAATCAGATTCGCCTATGATTCTGATGAGGCAGACCCGACACATAGCTCTCACCGCCCCCAGAGGAGGAGAAATCATGGCAACCGTCGAGGAAACCATCTACGAAGCTCCCGTTGTTCGGCAAACCAGAATGCTGATTGCCGGCGAATGGTGTGATTCCGTCACCGGTAGGACGTTTGAAACGCTCAACCCCGCAACGACCGAAAGAATTGCCGATGTCGCCGAGGGAGATGAGGCGGACATCGACATCGCGGTCAACGCGGCCCGCAAAGCGTTCGAGACCGGCCCGTGGCCGAAAATGGACGCCCGCGACCGCGGTCAACTGATCAACAGGCTGGCCGACCTGATCGAAGACAACTTCGACGAGCTGGCCGCGCTGGAGACGCTCGACAACGGCAAGCCGATCCGCGATAGCCTCGCCGCCGATCTGCCGTTGACGATTGACTGCCTGCGGTATTACGCCGGCTGGGCCGACAAGATTCACGGCCAGACGATTCCCATTCGCGGCGATTACTTCTGCTACACGCGCCGCGAACCGGTCGGCGTGGCCGGGCAGATCATTCCGTGGAATTTTCCGCTGTTGCTGGCGGCCTGGAAATGGGGTCCGGCCCTGGCCGCAGGCTGCACGATCGTCATCAAGCCGGCCGAGCAAACGCCGCTGAGCTGCCTGCGGCTGGGTGAGCTCGTCCTGGAGGCCGGGTTCCCGCCGGGGGTGATCAACATCGTCCCCGGTTTCGGACCGACCGCCGGTGCGGCTTTGGTCAAAAATCCCAAGGTCGACAAGATCGCCTTCACCGGCGAGTACAAGACGGCGCAGCGCATTATGAGCGATGCGGCCCCGACGCTCAAACGGCTCACGTTCGAGCTGGGTGGCAAAAGCCCGAACATCGTCTTTGCCGACGCCGATCTCGATGCCGCCGTCGACGGCGCAGAGTTTGGCCTGTTCTTCAATCAGGGCCAGTGCTGCTGTGCCGGCAGCCGTTTGTTCGTCGAAGAGTCGGTCCACGACGAGTTCGTCCAGAAGGTGGTCGAGCGAGCCAAAGCCCGCAAGCTCGGCAATCCACTGGATTCCCGAACGAGCCAGGGACCGCAGGTCGATCAGGCCCAATTCGATAAGATTCTCACTTACATCGAAAAGGGGAAACACGCCGGCGCGGATTGTGTGACCGGCGGGTCGCGCTTTGGCCAGCGTGGTTACTTTGTCGAGCCAACCGTCTTTGACAACGTCACCGACGACATGGAGATTGCCACCGACGAGATCTTCGGCCCGGTGCTGAGCATTTTGTCGTTTCGAGACGTCGACGACGTGATCCAGCGGTCGAACAAGACGTTCTACGGTCTGGCAGCCGCCGTCTGGACCCGCGACGTTGCTAAGGCGCACCGCATTGCCAACAGTGTGCGGGCCGGAACGGTCTGGATCAACTGCTATGACGTTTTCGACGCGGCGGCCCCGTTCGGCGGCTTCAAGATGAGCGGCATCGGCCGCGAGCTGGGCGAAGCCGCGCTGGCAAACTACACCGAGTTGAAGACGGTGACGATGAATCTCCAATGAGCGAGGTCGGACAAATCAGCAATTGTAGTACAGATCGAACTCGTACGGATGCGGCCGCAACCGGAGTTGGTCGAGCTCTTCGGTGCGCTTCCAACTCATCCAGGTTTCGATCAGGTCATCGGTGAACACGTCGCCTTTGGTGAGAAACTCGTGATCCTGCTCCAGGGCGTCGATCGCTTCATCCAGCGACGCCGGTGTGGTGTTGGTTTCGGCGAGTTCTTCGGGCGTCATGTCGTAGATGTCGCGGTCCAAGGGCGGGCCGGGGTCGATCTTGTTCTGGACGCCGTCGATCATCGCCATCATCATGGCGGTGAACGTCAGATAGCCGTTGCAGGAGGGGTCGGGACAGCGGAACTCAGCCCGTTTGGCCTTGGGGTTGGGTGTGTACATCGGAATTCGGACGCAAGCCGAGCGGTTCCGCTGCGACATGACCAGGTTCACCGGGGCCTCGAAGCCCGGCACCAGCCGGTGATAACTGTTGGCCGTCGGAGCGGCAAAGGCTAAAAGCGACCGGCCGTGTTTCAGGATGCCGCCGACCGCATTCAACGCCAGGTCGGTCAAGCCCGCGTAGCCGTCGCCGGCAAACAGCGGCTGGCCATCCTTCCACAGCGACATGTGCGTGTGCATGCCGGAGCCGTTGTCCTCGAAGATCGGCTTGGGCATGAACGTGACTGTCTTGCCGTGCCGCTTGGCGACGTTCTTGATGACGTACTTGTACCAGATAAACTGGTCGGCCATTTTCAACAGCGGCTGGAACTTCATGTCGATTTCCGCCTGTCCGGCCGTGCCGACTTCGTGGTGATGCGCCTCGACCATGATGCCCAGCTTTCGCAGCTCGGCGGTCATCTCGCTGCGCAGATCATGGTAGTTGTCGATGGGAGCCACCGGGAAATACCCGCACTTGTAGCCGGGCTTGTGACCAAGGTTCGGCTCTTCCGGGCGGCCGGTGTTCCAGGCGGCTTCGATGGAATCGATGTGGTACATCGCGCCGCTTTGGCTCGACTGAAAGCGGATGTCGTCGAAAATGAAGAACTCCGGCTCCGGTCCCACAAAGCATGTGTCGGCGATGCCAGTCTGTTTCAGATAGGCCAGGCCTTTACGGGCCACGTTCCGCGGATCACGGGTGTAGTCCTCCCGCGTGATCGGATCGACGATGTTGGCGATGACGCTGACGGCCGGCTCCGCGAAAAACGGATCAATGACTGCGGTGTCGGCATCGGGCACGGCCATCATGTCGGAGGCCTCGATTCCCTTCCAGCCACGAATCGATGAGCCGTCGAACCCCAGCCCCTCTTCAAAGGTGCCCTCGTCCAGAGTCTCGACGGGAAACGAGCAATGCTGCCACGTTCCCAGCAGGTCGGTGAATTTGAGATCCACCAGTTCGGCCTTGTGTTGCTTTGCGAAGTCGAAAAATTCCTTGGGGGTCATGTTTGCCGTTGCTCCTGAATCTAAGGATCTGTCGGAATATGCACATTTTGTAGGCGTGCCGTACGCAACCCGTGAATTACCGCAAGATAGTCATCTTTCGCCCCACAGTCCACCGCTCGAAGCCCACATTTCCAGAAAAGCTGATAGGATGGCCGCCATGAACCAAGCCAAGAAACTGCGCGTGCTGTTCTTGTGCACGGGCAATTGCTGCCGCAGTCCAATGGCCAGGGCAGGCTGGAAAGCCTGCCCCACACCCAGCCGTACCTTGACTTTGCAGCCTGGATGGAGCACTAGCCCCCCAGCAGTGCTTTCATCTCGCGGACGGCCCGTTCGAAACCGACCAGAATGGCCCGGGCGATGATGCTGTGGCCGATGTTCAGCTCGCTCACTCCCTCGATGGCGGCAATTCGCGAGACGTTGCGGTAGGTCAGACCGTGACCCATGTGCAATAGCAATCCCTGCTGCAGCACGAACTCGCCGGCTGTGACGAGCGTCTCGAACTGGCAGTCTTGCTCGGCAGGCGAGACCGCGTTGGCGTACTGGCCCGTGTGCAGCTCGACGGCGTCGGCGCTCAGCGCTCGGGCCGCCTCGATTTGCCGGACGTCGGGATCGACGAACAGGCTGACCTCAATTCCCGCTTCTTTAAGACGCTCGATGCACGCTCTGACGCGGCCGGTGTTGGCGATGACGTCCAGGCCCCCTTCGGTCGTGATTTCCTCTCGGTGTTCGGGTACCAGCGTCGCCTGGCCGGGGTGCACGTCGAGGGCGATGTCGGTGATTTCGTCCTCGGCGGCCATCTCCAGGTTCAACTTGACCTGTACGGTCTGCCGCAGCACGCGCAAGTCGCGGTCCTGAATATGCCGGCGATCTTCGCGCAGATGGATGGTGATCCCGTCAGCTCCGGCCAGCTCGGCCAGCGACGCCGCCCAGACCGGATCCGGTTCGATCGTCCGCCGAGCCTGCCGAATTGTGGCCACATGATCGACGTTCACACCTAAACGAGGCATGGTGGTTCTCCTTTTCCTTGTGAGTGATGCGACGACGTTGATTTTAGATTCTCGATTTGCGAATTGCGATTGTGTCGGAATCGAAAATCAGAGATCAAGAATCGCAAATGATAGCCCTCGATCGCCAGGTCCTGTATCCGGGAGCCAAGATTTCGGCCGAAGAGTTGACGGGCATTGATTTCCCGATAGGCTACAACTCAGTATCCACGGTGCATTGACCCAGCTTCTGAAAACCGATGCCAGAAAGGGTCGTCATGGCGCTCGATACCAACAGCGTTTCCTCCAACGTTGGGAAGATCGACGAACAGGACCTCAAAGCGGCCGAGCAGTTGGCCGAAGTCTACCAGAAGCTGACCCAGGAGTTGGGCCGCGTCATCGTCGGGCAGACGGAAGTGCTCAAGCAAGTGTTGATCGCCTTGTTCTCACAGGGTCACTGTCTGCTGGAAGGTATGCCCGGACTGGTGATTCTGATCAGCGATCTGGTCGACAACGAGGAAAAGATCGCCAACGGGTTGGGTCATTTCCGGCGGGTGGAAAATACTGGAACGACTGGCACCCGCAGGTCCGCGAGTTGCTGCTGGAGAAACAAAATGCCGACGGCAGTTGGGACGTGCCCGGCGGCTCCGAGACGGCCAGGGTCGTTGGACCGAACAAAGTCTATTGGACGAGTATGGCCTCTCTGGTTCTGGAAATTGACATGCATTTCTTGCCGGCGTACCAGAGGTAGATGGGCAACCAAGATTTGAAATTTGAGATCTCAGATTTCCTATCTCATTCGAGGCGCTAATTCGGGTAAGCGTCTCACACAACAAAGCTTTCCTGCGGGAGATGAAATGATGCCACTCGTTCTCGACCAGTTCGTCCAATGGCTTGCCGACGGCGGACTCGTGACGCCACAACAACGAGTCACTCGCCGCCGGTTCCTGGGTGCCACAGCGGCAACCGCCGGCGGAATGTTGATCCCCGGCGCACGTAGGCTGGACGCCAACCCAATCGCTGCCCCGTCCAAATTCGCTTCGACGAAACACTTCTGGTATCGGCCGCAGCCAGCAGGTCCCTATATCGACTCGCAGCGCAACAATAAGGCGTTCGGTTTTGCGGACGAGACGATTTTCCTCTCCGAAGACAACGGCCGCACCTGGCCGCACAGTATTGCGTTTCCGGGCGCTGAGCACATCACGTTTAGCTGCATTCTGAAGAACGGAAACATTCTCTTCAGCACTCGCTCAAAACTGTACCTCAGCACGGACAACCTGAAAACGTACAAGCCCATTACAGTCAACGATGCTGACGGTGCTGATTACACCCCGCATACACCACAAAACGCGGACAACCCCGGCTGGTATTTCCACCCGCTGGATGGCGTTCATACGTGGGATGTGAACGGCGTGGAGATGCTTGTGTGGGGAAATTATTGCAACGTCCTGGGCGGTGCGGTTCCCGTCAACATCTACTACTCGACCGACAACGGGCAGACCGTGAAAATCGCGTATGCTTTTGGACAGAATCCCTATCATCGGGACAACGGCTCTGCGGGTGGAGGGGCGACAGGCACGCTGCTTGGCGACGCCGACAACCCGGTCATTTGCCGCCACATTCACTCCGTAGGGTACAACCCTGCCGAAAACGCGTTTTACGCTTGCACGGGCGACCGTGATAGACCAGAGGGGCACGAATGCCACTGGCTGAGAGGCACTTATGACGCGAAAAAGGACAAATGGAGTTGGAAGGTCCTCGTGTCGGAGAAATTGAACACGCGGTACAAATCCGGCGGCATCAACTTCGTTGACGGGAAACTCTACTGGGTTAGCGACGCGAACGGACCTAAGCCGCACGACCGAGGAATCTTTCGGTGCGACCCGGCTGACATCGCCAATCCTGAGGCGCACACGAGGCTCTTCAACCCGCAATTCGAATCCGCAAATATGATCATTCAAGACGGCGTGATTCTGGCGTCCCATTATGCACCCGCGTCGCCATACGCTACGGGAATTATCGTTTCCTTGGATTTGGGTCGGACGTGGGCGCAATACGACCTCAAAGGTTTCGGCAGGCGATCACCCGTCCGCTTCCAGAAGAAGAATAGTGATGGGTGGTTCCGGGTGGATTTGAGATCGGGCTGGATCAAGCGTGCTGAGGTGTTGTTCATAAAGCCAAAGGTGATTGGACAACGCTCGAAACACCACGTTACAATGACTCGCTGAGAGATCGAGACGGGTCGAATCCGTTTTCCACCGTACCAGGAGAAGCCAACATGATCGGACCACGGAAACTGACGTTGCTAACGTTGTTGACGGGAGTTTCGCTGGCGGCGGCCGGCGTCGCCGAGGCGGCGGAACCAAAGCTCAACGTGCCTCCCAAAGGGTTCCAGGCACTGTTTAACGGCAAGGACCTGACCGGCTGGAAGGGTCTGGTCGGCAATCCCAAAACGCGGGCCAAGATGACGAAACAGCAGCTGGCCGCGGCACAGAAAAAGGCCGATCAGCAGGCCGCCGAGCACTGGAAGGTCGTCGACGGAGTCCTGATCTACGACGGAAAAGGGAAAAGCCTCTGCACCCTAAAAGACTACGCGGACTTTGAGCTGCTCGTCGACTGGAAGATCAAACCGAAGGGGGACAGCGGCATCTATTTGCGGGGCACGCCGCAGGTGCAGATCTGGCAGCGTCCCGAAGGTTCCGGCGGGTTGTACAACAACAAGAAGAATCCCAGCAAACCGCTCACCTGCGCCGATAAGCCGATCGGAGAGTGGAACACGTTCCGCATCCGCATGATCGGGGAACGGGTCTCGGTCTGGCTCAACGGCGAATTGGTCGTCGACAACACCGTGCTCGAAAACTACTGGGAGCGCGATAAGCCCATCTATCGCACCGGGCAGATCGAGCTGCAACATCACGGCAACACGCTCTATTTCCGCAACATCTTCATCAAAGAGCTGTAGCGTGGAACTGAGCGGAAAAACCGCCATAGTCACCGGCGGAGCCGTGCGATTGGGAAGAGCCGTCTCACTGGCGCTGGCGGAGGAAGGGGTCCGAGTCGCCCTGCACTATCACAGGTCCGAAGACGCTGCCGACCGAACTATCGCAGAGATCCGCTCGTGTGGGTCGGACGCGCTGGCCGTCCAGGCTGATTTCTGTGAACCGGTCTCGGCCGCCCGGACGGTCATCGAGGCCGCGATCGCCGAGTTCGGCCGGGCCGACATTCTGGTCAACAGCGCGGCCATCTTCGAAGCCGGCACGCTGGCGACGACCACCGAAGACGACTGGGACCGGCATTTCTCGATCAATCTGAAGGCTCCGTTTTTTCTCTGTCAGGCATTTGCCGAGCAGTTGCAGCCGGGGCGGCGGGCGCACATCGTCAATATCGCCGACCGGCGGGCCACACGGCCCGGAACCGATCACCTCGCCTACACGTTGACGAAAAGCGGTGTGGTGACGCTGACGAAAAGCCTGGCCCGCGAGCTGGCCCCCGACGTCCAGGTGAACGCCATCGCCCCCGGAGCCATTCTGCCGCCTTCCGGGGCCGAGGAGAGCTTTCTGGACTACCTCGCGGAATCCATTCCGCTTCACCGCACAGGTTCGGTCGACGATGTCACGGCCACACTGCGATTCCTGCTCCGGTCGGATTTCATTACCGGTGAAACCGTCCACGTCACCGGCGGCGAGCAATTGTGAACCCACAAAGAAGGACGAACCGGTGACTGACAAAATTGTCATCAAGGATTTATTGCTGCGAGCCATCATTGGGACGGAGGGCGACGAGCGGGTCAATCGGCAGGACGTGTTGATCAACCTCACGTTGGATACCGACACCCGCCCGGCCGGGCGCTCTGACGACATTGCCGACGCCGTCAACTACCGGACGATCACCAAGCAGGTGATCGAGCTGGTCGAGAACTCGCAGTTCTTTCTGGTCGAGAAGATGGCCGAGGAGATCGCCCAGCTCTGCCTGGCCGATGAGCGGGTCGAGCGGGTGCAGGTGACCGTCGAGAAGCCGACGGCGCTCCGGTTTGCCAGCTCGGTCGGTATTTCGATCCAGCGGAGCCGATCTTGATGCCTGACATGGCCGTCAACCAGGCCTATCTGGCGCTCGGTTCGAATATCGATCCTCAGCGGCATCTACCGGCGGCCGTGGCGAAGCTGGCCGAGCACGGCCGCGTTTGTGCGGCGTCGACGGTGTGGGAGACCGCGCCGGTGGGATTCGCCGATCAGCCGAATTTTCTCAACGCCGCGGTGCTGCTGGAGACGCCGCTTCCCGTGCAGGAGCTGCTGGAGGCGATTGGCAACGTCGAGCAATCGCTCTGCCGAGTCCGTGACCCGCAGAACAAGAACGCGCCCCGCACAATCGACGTCGACGTCGCTCTGTTCAATCATGACGTCCTCAGGATCGAGCATCGCAAGATTCCCGACCCGGCCATTTTGGAACGGCCCTTCGTCGCGATTCCGCTGGCCGAGCTCGATCCGGACTACATTCATCCGGAAACCGGCCAAACGCTGGCCCAAATCGCCCACAGCTTTCCGCCCGCCAACGTCGCCATGCATCTGCGGCCGGATGTCGTCCTGCTCGATTGAAACGACCGCGGCAAACTCGAATTCCGGCGAATCCGGCTACGGAACGACCAATTTCTGGCCGCTTCGTAACACTTTAGCCGTCTGGAGCAACTTCCTCACGACAGTGCATTTCGTGGTAAACGGAGAATTATTAGGAAACCAGGAAAGCAGGAATGTCGGGAATCGTCTTTCTCCTGTCTTCCTGGATTCCTAATTTCCTCATCGCTACATTCGGCTAAACAGTTACGCCGCTTCCTTATGCGCCGCTCGTCGGAACGGCGAACCGGGAATCAGCAACGCAGGACGATTCCTCGTCGGTTTGATCTTCCACTTGATCGGCAAGCGATTCCAGAAGCTCTTCAGCGCGGCGGTCCAGCGAGTGTGCGAAATTGACTTTCCGCGAAACGATGAACAACGGGCGGCCTCGCACTTGGTCGTAAATGCGGGTCACGTACTCGCCCAGGATGCCGATCCCCAGCGCATTGATCGCACCGAAGAACGAGGCAATCATCGTCATCGACGTCCAACCGGGCACCGCCAATCCTGTCAGCAGTTTGTGATACAGGGTGAACGACACGGCGGTCACGCAAACCAGCAGCGACACCGCCGAAATGCCGTAGAAGATCGTCAACGGGAACGAGGAGAACGAGAACACGGCCGTCTTCGCCAGCCGCCACAACTGACGCATGGAGACGCGCGGCTCATCGTCGTGCCTGGCGCCGCGCTCGACCGGAACGCCGACCTGCCGATAGCCCACCCAGCGGCGCAATCCCGGATAGTAGCGGTCGTGGTCGGGCAGCTCGACGATTTCTCGGGCCACCTTGGCGTCCATCAGGCCGAAGTTGCCGGCGTCCATCGGAATCGGCGTCGACGCAACCAGGTTCAGCACCCGATAAAAGCCGAAGAACAGCAACCGTTTTAGAAGCCCTTCCTTACGGTTGACCCGGATCGCATAGACGACGTCGTAGCCTTCCCGCCACTTCTCCACGAAGCGAGGGATCGCCGCCGGATCGTCCTGCAAGTCGGAGTCCATCAGGACGACTGCGTCGCCGGTTGCGTGCGCGAGTCCGGCCTGCACCGCCGGCTGATGACCGAAATTGCGGGAGAAATGGACCACGCGTACGTGCGGATCCTGTTGGGCCAGCCGGTCCAGTATTTCGCCGCTGTCGTCGGTGGAACCGTCGTTGACGAAGAGGATCTCATAACGGCAGCCGCAGCCGGCCAGGGCCTGCTTGACGAGATCCATCAAACGTTCCAGGACCGCGGCCTCGTTGTAGAGCGGCAGAACCACCGAGACGATGGGTTGGCCGAGTGGTTTGTGACCGTCTTGGCACGCGATCATTTCGAAAGCACTCCCACCAGCGACAACCCGGCCGGCACTCCGAACCGGTCGAGCCACAAGCGTTCCCATCGAGCCAGCCCGAGCAGCAGTCGGTTGACCGCCGCCGAGACCCGCGGAAACTCAGCACCTCTCCTCCGGCGCGGAACCAGTTTCTGCCAGCCCCGCACAACGACGGCCGCCGGAAGGCTCAAGGCGTTCCAATGCGTGACCCAGTTCAGCTTCAGCGCGGCCTGCCGAGCCTGGGACTTCAACTCGCTGGACGTGTATCGCCGAACATGCCCCAAACTCTGGTCCCACTCGCTGTACAGCCAGGGGTAAGCCGGGACGGTGATCACCACCCGGCCGCCCGGTTCCAGCGCCGTGGCAACGTGCCTGAGCACCTCAACCGGGTCAGGCACGTGCTCCAGCACGTCCAGCAGAACCACCGCCTGCACGGAGTTCGGCTCAATGGGCCACGGACGGCTGAGGTCGTGCACGTGCATGTCGGCCAGTCCGCGGTCTCGGCCGTGCTCGACGGCCGCCGGCAAGATGTCCAGACCGGTGACTTCATAACCTAAACGTTGAAATTCCAAGAGGTTACGACAAGAACCGACTCCGCCCTCCACCAATCGGCCCGGCGGCGGAGACTGGGACTCAAGGATCGACGTCACCAGTTGCCGCTTGGCGACGTGCCACCAGTAGTCCTCCTCCAGCTCGATGAGCTCATCCAAGTGATGCGGGTCCATGGGCGGCGATCTCTTGAATTAAAGGTTTATAGGAGGGGGACTTACGACAGACGCGTGGTGTGCGAAATAAAACCGGACACTTCTTTGCCTAGTTTACTATAGCATGCTATTCTTACTCAAAGAGCGTTGAAAAAGCCCCAAAGGGGCGAAAAACGGTAACCCAGTGCGTTAGCCCCCATACCGTTTAACGAAGCCTAACTCCAATGCACTCATTAGCTTTCGTGAAGCTGAGGGAAAGGTGTGGCTGGGGCTGAGTCCGCGAAGCCCCAGATCTTACGGTGGTCGACTCCCTGAGGCATCGAAGACTCTGCCTCAGCCACCCATCGCTGGCGTTAGGGAACATCCAGAGCGACGACAAGTCGTCGGTTTGGGTTTCTATCAATAACCTGCGTTAGGGCTCACGTCCTGGGCTGTATTCCACCGTCCCTCTGGGACTCACATGACCGCAATTTCGCCTACTCACAGAGGGTCGAGTCGTCCTGCGTGCTACGCGGCGATTGCGCTGGCCCTGCTGCTGGTGAGCAACGGACCGCTGTTTCTGGCGATGCCGCTCACCGCCGATACGGTCCTCTACGACTTGGAGGCCCGCAACCTTGTTGAGGGCGGCGTCCAATATCGGGACATTTTTGAGCCGAATCTACCCGGCGTTGTTTGGCTCCACGCGGCCATCCGCACGCTGTTGGGAACGAGTTCAGAGGCGATGCGCATTGCCGATCTCCTCATCTTTTCGGGGATTGTGTGGCTGCTTGCCCGCTGGGTTCGGTCTCTGGGCGGCTCCAAGGCCGTCCAGGTTTGGACCGCTGTCGTGCTCTATTGGTTCTACTTCTGCCTGTCCGACTGGTGTCATTGCCAGCGCGATACGTGGATGCTGTTGCCGGGCTTGCTGGCGTTTGGGTTTCGGCATCGGCAGACGGTTCGCATCGCCGCGGGCGAGACCAGGGGTGCGGTGCTGACCGGTTGGGCGCTTGCGGAAGGGGCCTGCTGGGGATTGGCGTTCTGGCTCAAACCGTTCATTGCCGTGCCCGCTTTGTGCTGCTGGATGGCGAGCACGGTTTGGCACGGCAAACGGCGTCTTGCCGCGATCGATTTTGCCGGGCTGATTTGTGGCGGGCTGCTGGCGGGTCTGCTCGGCGTCGCCTGGCTGTGCCACAACGGTGCCTGGCCGTACTTCCTGGAAACCTTTCTGGAATGGAATCCCGAGTACCTTGCCGCACGCGCAAAGCAGTGGTCGTTTCAGCGCGTGCTGGTGATGGCACGGGTGAGCCTGTATCCCTGGTTGTTGTTGCACGTCGTTGCCGTTCCCGTGGCGGTGAGCGTGGTGGTTCGCGCATTGCGGGCCAAACCGGCGTCCTCAATGGGTGCTCGCTGCCGACTTGTGCTGTTCGCCGCGTTTTACCTCGGTTGGCTGCTGCAAGCCTGTTGTCTGCAGCATCCCTTCGACTACATCCAGGCGCCGGCGATTGTGCTGGCGATCTCGTTGCTGATCGGGGCCGCGGTGGCAGCGCATCGGGCCGATCCGCACCGCAACCGCTTGCCGCTGCTGGCGGCGACAGCGGCATTTGTAGTCCTTGCACTCTTGGCGTCACCGGTCTGGCAACCGGCCCGGCTGGGCTGCTGGTGGAACTGCGTGACCCAAGGCAGCACGCCTGCCGTCCGCGATCGGTTGGGCCGATTCCGTTCGCCGGAATACTGGCGGCAGTTGGACGAAATCGTTAAGTATCTCCGGAATCGCCACGTCAGCGATGGGCAGGTGACCTGCTTGAACGTGAATCTGGTCGACGTCTACTCGCAGCTCGAGTTGCGTCCGTCGACGCGCTACGTCTTTCTGGAAGAGCTAATGGACCTGTTCCCGACGCGGCACGCGTTGATCGAACAGACACTGGCCGACAGCCGACAGCGCTACGTCGTGACCGACCTGCTGGCGGCCGGTTTGAGCTTGGAAGAGGCCACGGCCGTCGGTCCGGACGGTCCAGCAGCGCCGCCGCCGGCCTTTCCGCGGAATCTCGACGGCCAGTATCCTTGGTCTCATCGGGTGGTGTTTCGGTCGGGGCGATTCATGGTGCATGTCGTCGGGTCACCGATGGGACGGTTCCAACCGAGGCTGCCGCCGGGACGTCGGTTGCTCGTTGATGACGACGGCCCGGACGCCGCCGGTTGATTCTGCGCCCCGTTGTGGCATAATCGCCGGGCAGACGGTAGGCTGGCTTGTCGTTGGGTTTTGGGCAGCGACGACAAAACACCTGCGGACACTGCGTATTCGAATCTTTCTGGAGGGTAAAATGGCTTCTGGTCTCGACAAAGAGGCGGCGAGAGGTTTGTTGGAGTTTCGGGCGGAACAAAAAACGTTTGAGATCGGAGGCGTCCGCATCGGGGGACAGCCGGGCGTTCGGCCCACTGTTCTGATCGGGTCCATTTTCTACCACGGACATAAGATCATCATCGATGAAGACCGTGGCGAGTTCGACAAGAGCGAGGCGGAGCAGCGGATCCGCTTTCAAGAAGACTTCGCCGAGCGGACGGGAAACCCCTGCATGTTGGACGTGGTGGGTGCCACCCCCGAGGCAATCCAGAAACACTTGGAGTTCGTGGTAAGCGTCACGGAAATGCCGCTGTTGATCGACGGCACGACGGTCGACGTGAGACTGGCCGGACTGAAGTACGTCTCCGAAGCCGGGTTGGCCGACCGTGTCGTGTACAACTCGATACAGCCTGAAATCGACGATGACGAGTTGGCGGCGATCCGCGAGTCCGGTGTCCAGAGCGCCCTGATCCTCACGTACTACTTGAAGGACTTCACCGCCAAAGGCCGCGTGCAGGCAGTCAGGGAACTTCTTCCGCGGGTGCAGGAAGTGGGTATTCGCAACCTGATCATCGACACGTGTGTGATGGACCTGGCCACCATGGGTCAAGCGTGCAGCGCCATCTTCGACATCAAGGACGAGTTCGGGTTACCCGCCGGAGGCGGAATGCACAACGCTGTGGCCATGTGGAGGGGGCTGAAGAGCAAAATGGGCAAAGAAGCCGAAAAACCGTGCGTTGCCTCCTCCGCGGCCGTGGCTGTGGCGGTCGGTGCAGACTTCGTGTTGTACGGACCCGTCGAAGACGCGAAGTACGTATTCCCCGCGGTGGCCATGGTCGACACGGCCTTCAGCCAGATCATCCGGGACAAGGGGGGCAAGCCCGACGAGAATCATCCCCGCTCCAGAATCGGCTGAGCGGGCCTTTGCCCGTCGAGATTTGAGGTCCGTTTCACCAATCGTGATGGGGTTGCATGGGCCTATTTCGCCGCCCCGCTGGTGGGGCGCGGCGGGCAAGCCCGCCGGCTAAACAACCCTACCTGACCCGGATCATCCACAGAGCTGATGTGAATGCACATCACTCATCCCAAACCGACGGCTTGCCGTCGCCGTTGTGATGTGGCCAAACCGACGGCTTGCCGTCGCCGTTGTGATGTGGGCTGTGACCGCCGACGATCAATCGTCGGTTTGGGGCTCTGTGAATCATCCTGGCTAAGTGGATTTTGCGATTTGGGCGGCGATCTCCATGGCCCGTCGACCATCTTCGGGGGTGACGTCTGGTGCTCGTCCCTCGCGGATGCAGCGCACGAAATACTCGTCTTGCTGCTGGTGTCCCCACATTCTGGGGCCGGGCTCTTTGACGTTCCACTCGGTCTTCACGGGGTCCTCGCCGAAGAGCGTGACCAAGTCGTTGTCGGTCGCGCTGACCAGGCAGGTCGAGTCGCCGATGACCTCCAGGGCCGAAGTCGACGCCGAATGCGTGACGGAACCGCTATACTGAAAACAGCCCACGACTCCGTTCTCCAAGCGTAATGTGGCGCTGGCATCGTAGCCGAGAGTTCCACCAAACTTTTCGAGCACGGTATACTTGGCCGATGCGTGCACTTCAGCCACTTCGCTGCCGGAGAGCCAGCGGATGAGGTCAATCGACCAGACCGCCAGCGTGTACAGCGGCCCTCCACTTTTTTCGAGGTCCCAGACCCAGGATCCAGCAGGCCATTGGCCCGCCAGGTCCTTCGCGGGAATGAACTCGCGGTACAGGATGGCTGAGGGCTCACCGACCGCCCCCTGGGCGATCATTTCTTTCACCTTCACATAGTTCGGCGTGAAGCGGAACGTGAGACCGGGCATCAGGAACACGCCCTGCTTGGTCGCGGCTTCGGTCATCTCGGCGACCTGCTCCAAATTCGCCGCCAGCGGCATCTCGCAGAGGACATGCTTGCCGGCCTTGATTGCCGCCAGCGACACCTCCGCGTGCAGGAACGTGGGAACAGAAACCACGATGGCTTGCACCTTCGGATCCTGAACCAGATCTTTGTAATCCTGATAGCTCGACGGGACCTGATGTTTTTTCGCCGCTTTGTTCAGGCGTTTCGGATCCGGGTCGGCCACGGCAACCAGTTCCGCATCCTCGATCGCGCTGAAGCCGGGCACGTGAGCCCCACGACCGACGAAACCGCAACCGACAACCCCTACGCCAATTTTTTCCACGAGATGTTCCTCCCATTCGACAAGGTGTAAGTCTGATCAATCGGAATCGTTGCTCTTCTGACGCTTCTCCAGAGTATGTAGATTACAGAAGTGCTTGCCGCAATCAAGCCTACGGTCTTTGCGGCCCAAATTCTTGCCTTTGACAACCCTCTTGGCCATCCGCTACGTTGACGGTCGAGCGCGTATCGCCGAGGTTGTCGAGTTGATAAGGAGCCCCGTTGCAGCAAAACGCCCAATCCGTACTACTGCTGATGTTAGCGGCCGGTTGCGTCCTGGGAAGCGTTGCCGTCTGGCGGCAGACCGCTCGGAAGCTGCGCGCCAAGCAACCGGCCCTGCCGATGTGCGAGTGTCCACGCACGGCCCCTTCCCTGATGAGCGTTCCGTTGTCGGTGGTGATCTGGATTGTCGCTCCGGTCGTTGCAGCCGGGATCATCGTTGTTGATCCCGAACATCCGCTGCACCGAGTGCAAGTGCTCTGTTTCTCAAACGCGCTGATTCTGCTGATCCTGCCGCCCATCATCACCGCGAGCGGATTGATACCGCCGTCGCAATTCGGAATCGGTCTTGCCCGGTGGAAACGAGATACGATTGACGGGGCTCTCGGATTCCTGGCCAGCGTGTTGCCCGTGGGCCTGGTGTTGGCGGCGACTTACCATCTGCGCAGTCCAGAAACTCAGCACCCGCTGCTGAAACTGCTGCGCGAACACCCGGGCGCGGCGACCACGCTGTGGATCGCACTGGGCGCCCTCGTGCTGGCGCCGTTGGCAGAAGAGCTGGTTTACCGCGTCGTGCTGCAAGGCTGGCTGCAGTCGAAAATCGAACCGGTCTGGGCCATTTCCGCGGTGGCCGTGCTGTTCGCCTTTGTCCATGGTTGGCCCGACTCGCTGCCGTTGATCCCGCTTTCGCTGATTCTCGGATACGTTTACTACCGCCGACATAGTTACCTGGCGGTCGTTGTGCTGCACATGCTGTTCAACGCGACCAACTTGGCCCTGGCGATGTTGACGCAACACGCAGAAACGCTGAAATCGGCCGCCGGATTGTGACGGGGCCAAACGCGAACCGCAAATGCACAGAATTCGCGGCCCGCCTCGCTGGAACCGGTGCGTGTGGCTTGGTACCCTCCAGCAGTCCAATCCAAAATCCGAAATCCGAAATCCAAGATCTCACCGATGTCGTTTCCACCCGTTGAGGAACAGTTGGCCGTCATTCGCCGCGGGGTCGAGAAGATCGTCCCCGAGGAAGAGCTGGTCGAAAAGCTCAAGCGCAGCCGTCAGACTAGCACGCCGCTGCGGGTGAAGTACGGCATCGATCCGACCGGTGTCGACGTGCACCTGGGACACACCGTCCCGCTGAGGAAGATGCGGCAATTCCAGCGGCTCGGACACCAGGCGGTGATCATCATCGGAAACTATACCGCTCTGGTCGGCGATCCCAGCGGACGCGACGAGACCCGTGCCCGGCTCACCGCCGAACAGGTCGAAGCCAACGCCGAAGACTACCTCGATCAGGTCGGCAAGGTCGTCGATCTCTCGACCGCCGAGGTCGTCCGCAACGGTGATTGGTTCTCGGCGATGTCGTTTGTCGATATTCTGGAGCTGATGAGCAAGGTCACCATCGCCCAATTGCTCACCCGGGATGATTTCTCCCAGCGGTACAACGCCGAGTCGCCCATCTACCTGCACGAATGCCTGTACCCCGTCATGCAGGCGTGGGATTCGGTCGAGGTCCGCGCGGACGTGGAACTGGGCGGCACCGAGCAGCTTTATAGCTTCCTGTTGGCTCGCGACCTCCAGCGCAGTCAAAACATGAAGGGGCAGGTCGGCGTGATGTCGCCCATTCTGGTCGGGTTGGACGGCGTGCGGCGGATGGGCAAGAGTCTGGGCAACTGTATCGGCATCGGCGAAGAGCCCTTCGAGATGATGAAGAAATTCATGCAGTTGCCGGATGACTCGATGCGGATGTATTTCGAGTTGCTGATCGATTTGCCGTTGGACGAAGTGGAGGCCCTGCTGGCCGGGCACCCCAAGCAGGCGAAAGTCGCGCTGGCGAAAACGATCATCTCCGAATACCACGATCACCAAGCCGCCAACGAAGCCGCCGAACGCTGGCAACGGGAAATCGGCGAGGGCCAACGTCCCGACGAGATACCCACGGCAACCATTCCCCGCAGCGAGCTCACAGAAGGCCAATTGCCCGCCGCCGTGTTGTTGAAACTGGCCGGCCTGTGCCCATCAACCAGCGAAGCCCGCCGCGCGATCGCCCAAGGCGGTGCCTATCTGGGAGACGACAAAACGCGAATCACCAGCCACGATCAACCGATCACCGTCGAAGACGGCCTGCTGCTGTGGGTCGGCAAAAAACGCTTCTGCCGAATTGAGCTCACTGATTAGCGTGGCCACAAGAAGGCACAGAGCGGTGCAAGCATTCGGGCGACGCGTCGCAAGCAAACCAATTAGGAGACCAGGAAAGCAGGAGAAAACGCGTGGAGCTGGCGCACGCTGAATTGACTGAACAAATCATTGGTTCTGCCATTGAAGTTCACAAGCGGCTGGGTCCTGGATTCCTGGAATCGATCTATGAGAACGCCTTGGTAATTGAACTCCGAAAGCGAAGGCTGAGAGTCCGGCAACAGGTCGAAATCGCCATCCTCTACGATGATTCTGAGGTTGGCAAGCACCGCCTGGACTTGTTCGTTGAGGACCTCATTGTTGTGGAGCTAAAAACAGTCAGAGATTTCGAAAACATTCACTTTGCCATTGTCAGATCTTATCTCCGGGCGGTCCACCGTGAACACGGTTTGCTGCTCAACTTTGCGAAGGTGAAACTCGACGTCAAACGGGTCATCGCGCGTCCGAGCTGACTGTTTTTCTTGATTCCTCGTTTCCTGGGTTCCTAATCGATCAATCGGGCGAACTGAGCTAAAGGAGTTGTCACCATGACCATCGGGTTTGGATTTGTCGGTTGCGGCATGATTTCCAACTTCCACGCGAAGGCCGTCGAGGGGATTCGCGGGGCGAAGACGGTCGCCTGCTTCGATGTGTTCCCCTCCGCGGCGGATCGCTTTGCCGCGGCCAATCACTGCACGGCCTACCACAAGCTGAAACAGATGCTGGCCGACCCGTCCGTCGACGTGGTCACCGTCTGTACGCCCAGCGGCGCCCACCGCGACCCGGCCGTGGCTGCCGCCAATGCCGGTAAGCACGTCGTCGTAGAAAAGCCGCTGGAGATTACGCTGAAGCGGTGCGACGCGATCATCAACGCGTGCCGCAAGAACAAGGTGAAACTCTCGACGATCTTCCCGTCCCGCTTCAGCCCGGCCAACGTGGCGTTGAAGCGGGCCGTCGCTGCCGGCCGATTCGGAAAACTGACGCTCGGCGACGCGTACACCAAGTGGTGGCGGACGCAGGAATACTACGATAGCGGCGGCTGGCGGGGCACCTGGGGGCTGGACGGCGGCGGGGCCACTATGAACCAGGCCATCCACAGCGTCGATTTGCTTTATTCGCTCATGGGAGACGTGGCCGAGGTTACCGGCGCGACCGCGACGCTGGCCCACAAGCGGATCGAAGTCGAAGACGTCAGCGTGGCCACGCTCCGCTTCAAGAACGGAGCGCTGGGCGTCATGGAGGCGACTACGTCGGCTTATCCCGGTCTGCTGAAGAAGATCGAGATTCACGGGACCGAAGGCACGGTCGTCGTCGAAGAAGACTCGATCCTCGTATGGGACTTCAAGAAGAAACGTTCGGGCGACGCGGGTCTCCGTAGCAAGTTCGCTAAGACGCTCACCGGCGGTGGAGCCAGCGACCCGACGGCCATCTCGTTTGCCGGCCATCAACGGCAACTACAGGACTTCGTCAAGGCGCTGCGAACCGGCGGCAAACCGCTCGTCGACGGCGAAGAGGGCCGCAAGAGCGTCGAGATCATCCTGGCCGTCTACAAATCCGCCTGGACCGGCCGACGCGTCGAATTGCCGCTGAAGAGCGATCCGAAGATTCCAAAGTAGTCGCAACCAGCCGCGGGTGAATCCCCGCGGATATTCATCCGCGGCTCACCTTTGTTGTGTCTCGAAGGCCAATTAGCCGGTGGGCTTGCCCGCCGCGCCCCGCAAGCAGGGCGGCTAAATAGACCCGTTGAGCACGGTCACGATTTGTGAGGCCGCGGGAACTTGTGGGTTGACGGATTTCGCCGTTGTGACGACACTCTCGGCCGCGGTGAACGTGGAATCGAGTTCCCACGGGCTGCCACCCGTGGGCTTTGAGAGGTTGCCATCCGTGGGCTTTGAGAGGTTGCCATCCGTGGG
>CAZGYE010000001.1:0-9616 GCA_964530165.1 uncultured Planctomycetaceae bacterium | reverse complement strand
CCGTGGGCTTTGAGAGGTTGCCATCCGTGGGCTTTGAGAGGTTGCCATCCGTGGGTTTTGATGGTCAATATGGTCAATGGAGTGACGACCGGTGAGTTTTCGGAAATGGCGACATTCGGTGGAATACACCGTTTTTCGCATTCTCGTCAGCGTGATCGAGGCGCTGTCGTTGCGGCAAAGCGTGCGGTTGGCCAAGGCGTTGGCTTTCGTGATGGTACGCGTCGTGCCGCGGAAGCTGACGCGGTACGACGTGGCCCGGTCAAACATCCGCCTGGCGTTCGGCGATCGCTACACCGACCGGCAAATCGACGAGCTGATCTACCGTATGTGGGTCCATCTGTTTCGCATGGTGACGGAAATCGTCCAGTTGCCGCGGAAGCTGCGGCTGGGTAACTGTGCCGACGTCATCCGTTTCCGCAACCGGGACCTGGCGGTGCGGGCGCTGTCGACGGGGCGGCCGGTGATTGTGTTGAGCGGACACTACGGCAATTGGGAGATGGCCAACGCGGCGTTTGGTTTCTTCGGATTCCGGATGGGCGTCGTGGCCCGTGATTTGGACAATCCGTACCTGCACGAATGGTTTCGCCGTTTCCGGCAGTACACGGGGCATCAACTGCTTTCGAAAAAGGGCGGCTACGATCGGATGCTCCGTATTCTCGAGCAGGGTGGTCATCTGGCAATGCTGGCCGATCAGGACGCCGGTTCGCGCGGGCTGTTTGTTGATTTCTTTGGCCGTCCGGCGTCGACGTTCAAGTCGATCGCTCTGTTGGCGATCCAGCACCGTGCGCTCATCGTGGTTGGTTACGCCCGGCGACTGCCCGACGACTTCGAGAACAATTTCTGGGTCCGCTACGAATTGGGATGCGAAGAGATCATCGATCCGCTCGCTATCACAGGCGACGACGAACTCCGCGAGGTCACCGAACGGTTCACGAAGGCGCTGGAACGGGCCGTTCGCTTATCGCCAGAGCAGTATTTCTGGGTGCACCGCCGTTGGAAGAGCGCCCCGCGCCGCCGCAAGAAACGTCGAGCCGCCTGATCACGAGACGAGAACCATGTCCGAAACCTTTCGTATTGCCGATGTCAGCGACGTTCCGCCCGGCACCGCCAAGGAGCTGATCGCCGGGGGGCGAGTGGTCGCCCTATTCAACGTCGACGGTGCTTTCTACGCGCTCGACGGTATCTGCCCACACGCCGGGGGACCGCTGGCCGAGGGGTCTGTGAGCGGCAGTGTGGTAACTTGTCCCTGGCACGGGTGGCCGTTCGACGTCACGTCCGGCCGACACTGCCTGAACGAGAACATCCAACACACGACGTTTGCGGTCACAGTCGAAGGCGACGACGTATTGGTGGAGATTGACGACTGACCGTCGCAGAGCGCGGAGTGCGGAGTGCGGCGTGCGGAATGGGGAATGGGGAATGGGGAATGGGGAATGGGGAGTGAAAGACAAAATTCCGAACTCTGAATTCCGAATTCCGCATGGAATCTTCCATCGTTCCATTCGGTTTTCTCGTTATGACCGGACGTGCCGACGGCCGATACTAGAGAAATAGAACGGTCGTGTTCTCCATGTGACGGCCCGAAGATGACGGTGCGCAATGCGGCTGTTGCGTCCGCTTTTCGCCGGGCCGGTCTGGAACCGCAAAGGGGGAAATTTGATGACTCGTGTGACGCGTCGATTGTTGTCCACTGCACTGTTTTTGGTGCTGACGTCGGCGCCGGGCATCGCCCAGTGCCAGGATAATTCGGAGTACCGCGAACCGGCCCCGAAGCGGTGGAGCGCTGCTTGGTACGAGCAGGAGTCGCTGACTCCCGTTGGTGTGCCTCAACGGTACAAGTTGGGCAAGCTGTGGCCTCCCCGTCCGAGACCGACCGGCAAACGTCAACAGTTCTCGCACAAATTCCACGCGGTGCATTACTGGCCGCATCCGTACATCTGCCAGGATCGGCAGTATGTGGCGTCGATCATGGACCGTCAGATCACGAACGGTTGGGTCATGTCGACGACACTCTATGAGTACCATTTCGATCCGACCACCGACGAACTGACCCAGGCGGGTCGACTTCGTCTGCGCTGGATTCTGCAATCCGTCCCCGACAAATACCGTCTGGCGTTCGTGCAGACCGCCGAAAGCAGCGAGGCAAGTCAAAGGCGAATGACCAGCGTCCGCAGTGAGGCAGTCGCCATGGTGGGTGACGGCAACGTTCCGCCGATCATGCTGCGGGTTACCTCACCCTTGGGTCGTCCGGCGATCGAAATCGTCAACATCCGCCGGGCCGAGCTGCAAACTCAACCTGCTCCGCGCATCCCCCTGCCCAGCTCGTCCAGCGGTGTCAGCGCTGATCCAACCGGCGGGATGTGAGCATCGAAAGCACGTGAGATGATCGACAATGGGTCGCATCAAGCGGCGGACCTCTATTCCAATCTGTTCGAACCGCCGAGTGAACGCCCTCAGCCGACGCCCGACCTCCAGGAATCTCCCGCAACTGGGCAGGAACAGTCGCGTTCCGCCCCGGTGCCGCCCAGTCCGATCACGCTGGCCGCCAGCGGCCTGACGCTTGTCCAGGTCTGCGACCTGATTCTCAAGCAGCTTTACTTGGAGGGGAACCTGCTGGGGATCGACATCTCCCGACAGGCTCGGCTGCCGTTCCAAGTGGTTGATGAGGGACTCCGCTTCCTCAAGGACGAACGCTGCATCGAGGTCGCCTCGGGAGAGCTGATCGGCACGGCATCGTACCGCTTCAACTTGACCGACGTTGGTCGCCACCGCGCCCGCGAAGCCTTCGAACAATGCCGATATGTGGGACCGGCCCCAGTCACCTTAGAAAATTACACCCAGCAATGCCGCAAGCAGGCCGTTGCCGGAACCGTGTGCCGAACCGAAGCCCTGAGGAAAGCCTTCAGCGGGCTGATCGTTCGCCCGAAGCTGATCGACGAGTTGGGGCCGGCCGTCTGCAGCGGCCGATCGATCTTCATCTTCGGGCCGCCGGGCAACGGCAAGACCATGATCGCCAAGGGGTTGGGTACATTCCTGAACAATTACGGCGGCGACATCTACGTCCCCTACGCCATTCACACGGACAGCAGCATTATCACGCTCTTCGACCCGACCATTCACCAAGCAACCGACCATGTCGAGATCCCAAGACACACTCCATCCGATTCGAGGGCCGATGCGTCGGCCGACCCGAGTGCCGCCGGAACTCAGCCGTCGCAGGACCTGCGCTGGCGGCGCGTGCGGCGGCCGGTGGTCGTCACCGGGGGGGAATTGACGCTGGAAATGCTCGATCTGCGGTACAACACGACGAGCAACTTTTACACCGCCCCCTTGCACATCAAGGCCAACGGCGGGGTGTTTCTCGTCGACGACTTCGGCCGGCAAATCGTCAGCCCCCGCGATCTGCTGAACCGCTGGATTCTACCGCTCGAAGAACGGATCGACTACCTGTCGCTGGCGACTGGAAAAAAATTTGCCGTCCCGTTCGAGCAACTCATCATTTTCTCGACGAACCTCGATCCACGGGAACTGGTCGACGAGGCCTTCCTGCGGCGGATCCGGCACAAGATCGAAATCCCTCCCCCGGGCCGCGAGTTGTTCACCGAGATCTTCCAACTCGTTTGTCGGCAGCGGCAAATCCCATACAATCCCGATGCCGTAGAATACCTCTTTTCTAACTTCTACGATCGTGGCAAACCCCCCAGATCAAGCGACCCGCGAGATTTGTTGGAGATTGCACACTCGGTCTGCCGATTTAGAGATCAGCAGTTGCTACTGACGTCTGAATTGATGGCGGAAGCGACGCAGCGTTTCTTCTGCCAGCTTTAAGCTCACTGAGGAATTCTCCTCGCTCGGTTCCTGTCTTGCCAACCGGCTTGCCGGTTTCGCTTTCGGTTTCAATCGATCTAACCATCACGATCTCGTTGGCCAACCCGGCGCGGCTTGGTTTGCCGACACGGAGGGTTGACGTGACGACCGGTGCATTCGCTCGATGCTCTCTGTGGGCAGTGATCTGTGTTTCGGCGACTGTTGTGGGCTGCGCCACGCCGGCAGGCTTCAATCCCGCCAGCGGCCTGCAGAGTGCGTGGACCAAATTCTCGGCAAAGCAAACTCAGAAGTCCTCGCCGGCGGACCACAATCGGTTGTTCTCGCCGGCGGACCGTAAATTGAAAGATCCCGCCAAACTCAATCTGGCTTACGCTCGGCTCACAGAGGAGCAAGGAGACGCTGCCGAAGCCCGCCGGCGTTACGAGCTCGTGCTCGGCGAGAAGCCGAAGTCGGTAGATGCTATCTTGGGCTTGGCCCGTCTCGATCAGTTGGCCGGACACTCTCACGAGGCCGAGCAAGAATTCAAGCAGGCGCTGCGGCTGCAACCCAATGACCCGGGCGTCCAGCACGCCATCGGACAGTTTTACGTCTCTCAGCAGCGGTGGAAGGAAGCAATCAAGAGCCTCAATTCCGCCATGATGGCGGCTCCCAACGAACCCACCTATCGGTATCACCTGGCTGTGGCTCTGGCGCGATCCGGCGACCTCTCCGGCGCCATGCCTCACTTCACCAAAACAGTGGGGAACGCCCAAGCCCACTACAACATTGGCTACATCTTGTACCAGCAAGGCCACCTGGACTCTGCCGAGCAGCATTTCATGCAGGCGGTCATCAAGAAGCCCGACCTGCAGCAAGCCCAGAAAATGCTCAACCTGGTTCGCCGCGAACGGGAAGACCGGCTGATGCTTGCCGGCGCTTCTGTCAGCCAACCAGCCTCCAGCAATTCGTCCCCTTCGCCCCACAGCGTCCCGTTCCAGTCGAACGATTTGGCTCCTTACCAGGCGCCGAGGCCTCAAGCCGTGCCAAGTGGTGTTGTGAATCCCACGCACTTTCAGCCGGCGTCGCGACCGAACGGGCAATCGGCCGCTCTGAATGGACAGCTCCCCGGCCTGCAATTGCGGGGAGACCAGCCGGTCTATTCCGGTCACTCGCTCGGCCGGCCGACGGGACCGCAGCAGCAGATTGCCGCACCACGCGAACCGGCCGGCGCTCAACCACAAGTCCCTTCCGGGACGACTCCGCAGCAATTTGAGCAGTGGAAGAACCAGCTCCGGGGATTGACAACGGACAATTGACCGTGGCAGAGTGCGGAGTGTGGAGTGTGGAATGAAACTCCGAGTTCTTAACTCCGAATTCCGAATTCCGAACTCAATCTTCAGTCCAATGGTTTGTCCCATCGGCACCGATGTCAGGCGTGCGGCCGAGATCCTCAAATCCGGCGGCCTGGTAGCTTTCGCAACGGAGACGGTCTACGGACTGGGCGGCAACGCTTTCGACGTCAGGGCCGTCGCCCGCATCTTCGAGGTCAAAGCCCGGCCGCGGTTCGATCCGCTTATCCTACACGTTGCCGAAGCCACCTGGCTGGAACAACTGGCGACCGATGTTCCCGCAGCGGCGAGAAAACTGGCCGACGCGTTTTGGCCGGGGCCATTGACGCTCGTTTTGCCGAAAACCGATGCTGTGCCGGACCTGGTGACATCCGGTTTGCCGACGGTGGCCGTCCGCATCCCGGACCATCCGCTGGCGTTGGAGCTGTTGCGCGAAACCGATCGGCCCGTGGCCGCCCCCAGCGCCAATCCGTTCGGACAACTCAGCCCGACACGCCCCGAACACGTCGCGGAACAGCTCGGCGAGCAGATCGACTACATCCTGGACGGCGGCCCGTGCCGGATTGGTATTGAATCGTCCGTGCTCGCGCTCTTGCCCTCGGCGGCGCTGCTGCGTCCGGGAGGCTTGCCGGTCGAGGAGATCGAAGGGCTGATCGGTCCGGTCTCACCGCCCGGCAAAACCGGGGTGAAAAAGGGGACAGGTCCAATTTGCCGGGACGGCCCGCAGGGTGCTACGCACACATTGGACCTGTCCCCTTTTTCACCTGCGCCAAAAACGCCGCTCGTGATCGCAGCCGAAACGCCACACGTGCCACCCGGTCAACGCGTCGGCCTGCTCTCGCCGCAGCCAGTTCAAGACGCGTCCCCATACGCGGCCGTCGAAGTCCTGTCGGAGACCGGCGACCTGCGCGAAGCGGCAACAAACTTCTTCGCCGCCTTGCACCGCCTGGACGCAATCGGGCTGGATTACATCGTCGCTTTCACCTTTCCCGACGAAGGACTCGGACGCGCGCTGAACGACCGGCTGGAGAGGTCTTCCTGACCCCCATCATACTCTTCTCAGAACGTCACGCCCGCTCGGAGCATCACGGTGTCGTCTGGTTCGAAGTTGCCCCGATCGGACTTGTACTCCAGCTCGCGATTGAAGACGTAACCGGCTTCGAACAGCAACGAACGGCCGCCTTGATACTTGATCTCCAGGCCGGCGTTGAGACGCCAGTCGCTGTAGGTGGCGACGTCGTCGGCGCCGGAAGCCCGCTGGACGGCCCACGAGCCGCCGCCGAACTCTCCGGCCAGGTAGACCCATCGTTCGCGGTTCCCCTGCTGATCGAAACGCCACGCGAAACGCGGTTTGGGAAAGACGATCTCCCAGCGAGTTGCTTCGTTTTGCGCCCAAATCAGACCGAACGCCGGCAGCACCCGCACGTCTTCTCGATCGAGGTAAGCCACTCCAAAGACCAACTGCGTCGTCGGCTTCCAGGCGTAAAAGCCCAAAGCGCGGCCGAGAATCCGCACCGCGTCGGAGCTGTCGTTGTCGAAATCGCTGTAGACGCTCGGCGTCACGGACAACTGATAGCTGAACCGGGGACTGTATTGTTTCTGCCAGCCGATTTCCAAGTGCGCGTCGTACAGACGCGGCGGCAGATCGGTTCGAGACGGTCCGTCGAGCAGATGCAGTCCGAACCCGGGCGTGAGAGTCAGTCCCTGCATGGCGGGAAAGGCCAGCGTTTCGTAGATGTTGAAGTCAGTCATCCCCAGCCGATCTCCATCGCCGGCCAGCCAAGTCGCAGAGAATCGCGTTTGATGGGGGACAACGAACGGCCTCGGTTCGACGCCGCAGAGACGGTCTTCGTCGCACGGCGGTGGCGGCGGGAAAAGACGGCTTCGGTCCAGTTCCGTCTCCGCGGGCGTGGGACGGGCCAGCTCCATGAAATCGGGCGACTGACTGAGCGGCTGGACCACACGGGTTTGACCCATCGCGGCGGCAGGCACCAGCACAACAGCGACGACGGCGACCAACGAACCGCGTAGACGAGCGGTAGTATTCAAAAGGCTACGCATTCGCGATGAGAATTGGGAGATTCTGAGAAAGGAACAAGGCAAGGCAGCGAAATAGCAGCAACCAAGAAATGAGTCAAGAGCGACGCGAACTCACGCGAAGGCGATTCCGATCTTCTTTCCCAGCTCCAGCAGATGCCGCCGCGACTTGTCGTATTCTTCCGGCCCTTTCATGTGCTCGATCATCAGGGGTACATCGTGGGGCAGGGCGGCCAGACGCTTCAGATAAGTGGTATAGTCGAGCGATCCCGCCCCCAGCGTGACTTCGCGGAAGTGGATCTGCATGCCGACTTCCCAGGCGACGTCCTTGGCGTGACAGCTCACAATCCACGGGCCCAGCTTGTCGAAGCACTCGTTCAACAGCGCCCGATTGTCGTAGAACCGCTGCGGGGAATTGACCAGGTTGCAGGGGTCCAGATGCACGGCAAACGCCTCGCGGTCGACCGCTTTGATCAGCTTCAGGTAGGCGTCCGCGCTGTCCGGCAGCGCCCAGCCCATCATCTCGAAGCAGAATTTCGCCCGCTTGGGCTGCACCGCGTCGATGATCTTGCGGGCGTTCTCGACCGTCTCGTCGAAGAACCGCTGCGAGAGGTTCTCGGCGTGCGGCCCGTACCAAACCTCGGTGTTGTACGATCCCGCAATGTCCACGCAGCAGCGCGCCCCCACTGCATCCGCCAGGGCTAGGCCCTTGGTGACTCGCTGCAGGTTGGCGGCCCGCTTTTTCGCGTCGGCATCCAGCAGGTTGCACCAGCGACCCACCTCGGCAATCACCACGTCGTGCTTTCGGAACGCGGCGGAAATCTCACGGATGCGGTCCTTGTCGTCCAGGCCCGCGGGAGGACAATACGCAGCACGGTAGCCCAGCTTGCGGTGCGCTAACGCGAGTTCCCCGGGGTCTTGGGACGCACCGAAGACGGGCGCGCCGAGACGAATGGCTTTTTTCTTCGCGGCGGTCTGGCCGGCTCGGAGCTGCGACGACGCGTCCCATGCGAGCCAACCTCCGGCGAGCGTGGCCGCGGCGGCGGATTTCAAGAATTGACGGCGGCGAGTTTGCGGGGAATTCATGACGGATACCTGTTGATTCTCAGTCAAAGGAAGGTCAAGGTGCGAGCGTTCGATGCCAGGGCGACTGCCAGTAGGCCCGGTCGAACTCTCATGAGCATAATGAAAGACCGCAAAACATCCAAGTTCCGCCCCCGCGACGAGCCGCATTTTGCGGCGGATGGGGGTCCTTGAAGGGTAACCGTGTTATCATAATGCGTCAGGAAAAACGTGACCGGGCCGACTCATCGTTGAGCTTCTTTTCAGCAGCGACTCTCGGAGGTGAACATGAAGGTACTTGGCATTTCAGGAAGTCCACGCTGCGACGGGAACACCGAGTTCCTCATCCAAACGGCACTGGGCGAGTTGGCAACGGAAGGAATTGAAACCGAGTTCTTTTCGCTCGCCGGCCGTCAGATACTCCCGTGTACCGCGTGCGACAACTGTGAAGGCGCGGACCCACCCGACTGCACGCTCGACGATCCGGACTTTGACGGCGTGCTCGATCGTTTCCGGGAGGCGGACGGGATTCTCGTCGGCTCACCGGTCTATTTCGGTTCGGCCAGCCCGCAGATGATGTCCCTGTTGGACCGCGTGGGATATGTGTCCTTCAAGAACGACAAATTCCTGCGACACAAAGTCGGCGCCGCGGTGGTGGTGGGGCGTCGCGCCGGCCACAATTTCACCTTCGCGCAGCTCAACTACTTCTTTCTGATTAACGAGATGTTCATCCCAGGCTCCACTTACTGGAACATCGCCATCGGCCGCGAGAAGGGCGAAGCGGCCCACGACGCCGAGGGAATACAAACCGTCAAGAACCTTGCCCACAACATGGCCTTCCTGCTTCGAAAACTCAACGCATGACGATGAGAAACAAGAACAATGAGTAAGCCAACAACTGCCGGCCGGTATCACATTGTGGACTTCTCCGAAGTCTCCAGCGTCTCATGTCCCTGCGGCGCCGCCCGTCGCGCGTTTTCCGAAGTCGAAGAGTTCCCTGGGACGGTGCACGTCACCGAGATCTCCGAAGACGCGAAGCGGCACTACCACAAACGCCTGACCGAGACCTATTACTTTCTGGATTGCAGTGCGGATGCGCAGATGCAGCTCGACGACGAGCTGATCGCCGTCAAGCCGGGAATGTGCATTCTGATTCCCCCCGGCGTCCGCCATCGCGCCGTCGGGGAAATGAGGGTGTTGATCTTCGTCTTGCCCAAGTTCGATCCGTCGGACGAGTGGTTCGATTGAGCGGTTATTTCCGGGGAGTTGTCCGACGTGACTTGCTACTGGGTGGCGGCGCGTAGACGAGCGCCCCGCAGTGTACCCTCCAACCAGGGTGGTTCTTGCTGCCGTTGGCATAA